>CAYONG010000187.1:0-14511 GCA_964405235.1 uncultured bacterium
GATCGGCACGCTGGCCGCCTTGGCGTGATCAATGGCTTCGATCGTCTGCGGCTGGACGCCGCCGTCCGCTGCCACGACCAGGACGACCAGGTCGGTGGCCTGGGCGCCGCGGGCGCGCATCGCGGTGAACGCCTCGTGACCCGGGGTGTCGAGGAAGCAGATCTTCTTCCCGCTCGCCAGCTCGACGTCGTATGCGCCGATATGCTGCGTGATGCCGCCCGATTCGCCGGCGATCACGTTGGTCTTGCGAATGTAGTCGAGGAGCGAAGTCTTGCCGTGGTCCACATGGCCCATGACGGTGACGACCGGCGCGCGCGGCGTGAGACGTTCTTCGGCCACGACCTCGGCGTCGGCCTCCTCCTCGGCGCCGTACTCGGCGACGAATTCGACCTGGTAGCCGAACTCGTCGGCCACGGTCATGATGGAGTCCCGGTCGAGACGCTTGTTGATGGTCGCCATGAGGCCGAGCCTCATGCAGACGGTGATGACCTCCTGCGGCTTGACCTCCATGAGGTTGGCGAGTTCGGCGACCGTCATGAACTCGGTCGCCCGCAGAGTCTTGCTCTCCTCGACCGCGACGTCCCCCTCACCGTCCTCGCGCCGGCGGTGGCGTCGCCGCGTCCCGGAGTCGAGGCTCGCCAGCGTCTTGCGGACGCTCTCGCTCACCAGTTTGTCGTCGACCGCCTTCTTCTTCTTCCGGTCGCGGCGCCTGGGGCCCCGTCCGAGCGTAGGCCGGGGGCCGGCCCCGGGCACGGGGCGCGCCCCGGTGCCGAGCGAAGGGCGCGGGGCCATTCCCGCGACGCCCGTGGAGCCCGTGGAGCCGTGGGAGCCGTGGGAGCCGGGTGCGGCCGGAGGCGGCTTGGGACGCTGGGCGGCGACGGCCGCGGCGGCGGCGGCCGCGCGGGCGCGCTCGTCGCGGGCGCGCTGCAGCTCGTGTTCGTGCTTGCGGGCCAGATCCTCTTTGACCGCGGTCGTCTCCTGGGCCATCTCGGCGCGGATCTTCTCGACCGTCTCGGTGAGCAGGGTGCTCATATGGTTCTTGGCCTCGGCCCCGAGCCGCTTGACGATCTGGAGCACCGCCTCGCTCGACATCCCGAGATCCTTGGCGACCTCGTATACGCGGGGCTTCTTGACGGCGGCCGTCTTGACGGTGGGCGTCTTGCCGGCGGGCGTCTTGACGGCGGGCGTCTTAGGCACGGGGTTCCCCTTCATCGAGAGCGGCCCCGGGCGATGCCGCGGCGGGCTCGGCAGGTTGGGCCGGCACCGGCTCTGCAGGCGTGGACTCTGCGGGCGCGGTAGATTCGGCAGGCGCGGACTCGGCCGGGGCCGTCAGGTCGGAAGAGGATGCGCCACCCTCGGAAGACGGCTCGGTCGCGGGCTCCATCTCGGGAGTGAACGCCAGTTCGACGGCCGGGGCCTCCGGCACCACCGGCGGATGGGCGGCGATATATTCGGTCGCCGCGCTGAGCAGCTTCTCGGCGGTCTTCTCGCCGATGCCGGGGATCTCGACCAGCTTCTCGAATGGGGTGGCCACCAACTCGTGCACGGTCTCGATACCGGCCGAGATGAGCCTCTCGGTGGTGGCCTCGCCCAGTCCGAGCTTCTCGACCTCGATTCGATTGGCGCGCTCCAGGTCCTGGCGCTTCTTCTCCTCGCTCTTCGAGGTGAGGTCGATCTTCCAGCCGGTGAGGCGCGCGGCCAGCCGGGCATTCTGACCGCCCTTGCCGATGGCGAGCGAGAGCTGGTCGTCGGCCACGATCACGATCATGCGCTTCTCGGCCTCCTGGACACGCACGTCCATGACCTTGGCCGGCGAGAGCGCGCGCGACACGAACACGCTGGGATCCTGCGACCATGGCACGATGTCGATGCGCTCGCCGCCCAGCTCGCGCACGATGCTCTGCACGCGCGAGCCCTTGAGGCCGACGCACGAACCCACCGCGTCCACGCGCGGATCGGTCGAGTAGACCGAGATCTTGGAGCGGAAGCCCGCCTCGCGCGCGACCGCCTTGATCTCGACAATGCTCTCCGCGATCTCGGGCACCTCGTTCTCGAACAGACGGCGAAGGAACTCGGGATGGGTGCGCGACAGGATGACCTGGGGCCCCTTCGCCGACTTGTCGACGATCGTCACGACCGCGCGCACGTATTCGCCCTGGCGATGGTACGAGCGCGGGATCTGCTCGCGCGCGGGCAGGAATCCCTCCGAGTGATCGAGCTTGACGATGACGTTTCCGCGATCGACCTGTTGGACGATGCCGCGCACCAGCGTGCCGATCTTGTCCGAATACTCCTTGAACACGCGATCCCGCTCCGCCTCGCGCACCCGCTGGATGAGCACTTGCTTGGCGGTCTGGATGGCGTTGCGGCCGAACTCCGCGATCGGAAGCGGGAAGGTCAGGACGTCGCCGATCTGGGCGTTGGACTGGTGCGCCCGCGCTTCTTCGAGCGTGAGCTGGAGCGAGGCATCCTCGACAGTCTCGACCACGGTCTTGCGGAGCGCCACGGTGATGGCGCCGGTCTCGTTCGAGAACTTGACCTCGACGTCGGCGGTCGCCCCGTACTTCTTGCGGACCGCGCTGGCGAGCCCGGCTTCGAGCGTTTCGACCAGCAGTTGCCGGTCGACGCTCTTCTCGCGCGTAATCTGACTTAGCGCGTCCAGGATCTCGTAGTTCATCGCGGACCTCCGCCCTGGCGCGAACGCGCCCAGGGATCGACGACCAGGTGGGCGGTCTTCACCTCCACCCACGGAAACCAATGTTCTGTGCCTTCATCGGTACGGATCCCGGCCCGGCCTTCGCTGGGACCCAGCAGCTCGCCCTCGTAGTGGCGTCGCCCCTCGTACGCCACCATGGTGGTCAGCGCGGCCCGTTGTCCGGCAAAACGCTGGACCGCGTCCAGCGTCCGGATCGGCCGATCGAGACCCGGCGAGCTGACCTCCAGGAAGTAGGGACCTGCGACCGTCTGATTCATTTCGAGGCAATCCGACAACCGCCGACTGAAACGCGCGCAATCCCCCACCCGGACGCCCCCCGGACGATCGAGAAGGACACGGATCGTCCGACGGCCCCCCTGGACCAGTAGCTCGACGTCGACGAGCTCCAGTCCATCCTCCGCGGCGAGGGGATCCGCCAACTGGCGAACCTCTTCTCGGACTTCCAAATCGGGCTCCCGAGCAACACTGGAGAACAAGACAAAAAACGGAGTGGTCGCGCCTGCACCACTCCTGGCTGGCAAGGTACAGGAGGCGAGCCGGCTGGGCAAGCGCGGTTTGCCCCCAGATTGGGTGACGGGGAGCTTCGCCAGGCGCGGGCCGCGGGGTGGGCCCGGGCGAGGCCGAAGCCCCGCCCGGCCAATCGCCTAGCGGCCCCGGGCGAGCGGGCTTGAGTACACCAGCCAGGCGGCTACCCGGGCCACCTCGGCCAGGCTGGCGGCCGAGACCTGGTCAATCCGGTCACGGTGGGTATGCCAGGCGCCGTAGTCGAAGTCGATGATGTCGACCGCCGGAACCCCCGCCTCGAGTAGCGGGACGTGGTCGTCGGTGACCCGGTGGCGCGGCGCGGCGCGGAAGCCGCGGGCTCCGCTGGCGCGGGCGCCCGCCATCACCATCGCCACCAAATTCGCGGCCTGCTCGGCCGAGCGCTGCTCGGGATGGATGTCGAGGTCGCGATCGCCGACCATGTCGAACACGAACGCGGCGGTCGGCCGCGGTTCCGTCAGCCGCGCGGCGTAACCCTTCGCGCCGAGCGAGAACTCCTCCGGATGATCGGGGCGCCCCTGATCCTCGCCGTCGAAGAAGACCAGATCCACCGCCACCCTAGGCGGGCGGCGCGACATGAGCTCGGCCACCTCGAGTAAGATCGCAACGCCAGAGCCCCCGTCGTTGGCGCCGGGGACGGGATCGCCACGCCGCGCCGAATCGGGGTCCTGGTCGCACCAGGGGCGGGTGTCGTAATGGGCGGCCAATACGATGCGGCGGCCCCCCGCGGCCGCGCGCGGGCCGAATCGGCCGATCAGATTCATCAACGGCAGCGGCTCGGCCATGGTGCTGTCGGTGAAGCGCTGCCGCTCGACCGCACCGCCCAACCGGGCCAGCTCGTCCGCAATCCAGTCCTGCACCGTCGCGTGGCCCGGGCTGCCCGGCAGACGCGGGCCGGCGTCGACCTGTCGCGCCACGCGCGCGAGGGCGCGCGCGCCGTCGACTGCCCCGCGCGGCGCCGACCCGCACGCCGGCACTCCGACGCTCGCGAGCAGCACCAGCGTGAGCCACCCACGGGCTGAGCGCATCAGAACGTAAATTGTGCCCGTAGCTCGACACGGACGCTGCGGCGGACGATGTCGGTCTGCTTGTTGTTGGTCTGGCTGAATCCCAGCTCCGCGTTGCCGGTCACGTTGGTGCTGAACCCGTAGGAACCGCGGGCGTTGACGTTGAGCCGGTCCTCGGATACCGGGTTGAACGGCCGGTCGAGCCCCGCCTGGCGCGTCTCGCTCTTGCGTCGGGAAAACGCCCCGGTGAGTCCCAGGGTGATGTTGGTTTTCACCGTGTTCGCTTTGCCGAGGAAGCTCACCTTCTGGCCCCGAGTGTACGACCGGGTGAGGCTCAGATCGACGTCGGTGTTCGCATCCGTGCTGATCGAGTTGCCGACCTGCCGGTACTGAGCCTCGGTGCCGCGGTGCTGGATGCGAAACTCGGCTCGGGTGCCGTTCTTCAAGTCCCCGGTCAGGCCGACCAGCGGGCGCCACTCGGTGCTGGTCGAGATGTTGGTCGGGGTAGGGCTGTTGGAGAACTCGGTCGTGCGGTTGCGGCTGAAGACACTCCGGAGCTTCGGATTGACGAACAGGCGCTTGAGGCCGATGACCTCCGGCAACTTGCCGTAGTCCACGTCGAGGGTGGGGTATTGCACCCGGCGCGTACGGTTGACCAGGCTGTTGTAGGCCGAGCGCCGCACCGAGAGATCGGCATTGGTCTGGATGCTCGCCCCGCGCGGGAGCGTGATCCGAGTGCGCGCCCCCGTCCGCCAGTCCTGGCTCTGGGTGATCGCGTTGCCAAAGCCGGCGCGCACCGGGCCGGTCGAATCCGCGGAGAGACCCGGATCAGCCGAGAGCCCGGTCAGGTACCCCAGGGTCGGCGTGCCGGTCAGCCGCGTGTAGCTGCTGCTGCGGGTGACGGTGGCATCGACCGACAGCGCCCCGAGACGCGAGAGCCAGCCATGCCAGCCGGGCTGCGCCCGCTTGATCGAGTCGCGAGGCGCGGATCGGGAACGCACCCCCAGCTGGTCGAACGGCAGCGTCCAGTTGACGGTGAACGCCTCGGCGTTGTTGACGGCGCGCAAGCTGAGATCGGGCGACAATTCGGGACCGTTGTTCTGGAAGTAACTGGAGTTCCAGCTGAGCTGGGGTCGCAGCCAGGTCCCCCGATTCGCGGAGTACCGCGAGCTGAACGACTGATTCCACTGGACGACCCTCCCCAGGTTGATGAATCCGATCTCCTCGCGCAGGTGCGCGGGCAGGGTGAGGTTCCGCTTCGCCTGGAATTGGTGGTGGAGCAGATCGAACGGCCGCGTGTCGGCCCCGAAGTCGATGCCGGCGGTGCGGCCGACCGTGGCGTTACGCAGCACCAGCGACCCGGTTGCGTCGCGCCGGCGGTCGTAGGTGCGACTCGAGCGGGTCGAGACCCCGTAGTTCCAGTAGAACCGCTCCGGCAGCGGCCAGAGGCGGAAGCGGGTGCCGGGCACCGAAATCTGAAGTAGCCGGCGCGGCGAGATCGTATAGCCCACCCCCGCGGTGGTCGAGTGCGAGGTATCGACCGAGGATGGGTTGCTGTTCTCGCTGCTGCTTCGGTTGATGTTCGCGGTGATGCCACCGAGGGTGTAGCGCAGGAACGGGTTCGAGCGCTCGCTCCACGTGCGCGTGTAGCTCATGGCGTAGTTGCGGGTGTCCGACCGGCTCTCACTCGCCTCGGCGATGGCGCCGGTGCGCACGACGTCGTCCCCCGCCGTGTAGCGTGGCTGGGCGCGGTTTCCCGACATGCTGAAGGTGACCGGCAGCACCAGGCCAGTGCCCATGAAGAAGCGGTGCAGGTCGAAGTTGGTGGTCGCCGCGAAGCTGCTGGTGCGGTTGCCGGTCCCGCGCGTCTCGCCCACCTGGAGGAAGTCCTCGTCACGGGAGTTGTAGGTGAAGTTGTACCCGAGGAGGTCCGACATCCGGCCCGAGATCGCCAGCCGCTGCGCCCGCCCGCGGTCGCGGGCGACGTCGGTGGCGCGCATCTCGTCCACCCACAGGCGCCCCGAGGGATAGACCGTTGTCCCCTCGAGGTTGAGCAGGCCGACCGAGATGCGCCGCAGGCGCGTGAACGACGGTCGTCCCTTGACAACGAGAGTCACACCGGGCTCAGCGCCGGGGGCGACGATGGTGTCCCGGCCCGCGTACTGGGGCTCGAGCTTGAGATTCGAGAGTTCGGTGAGCTTGAGCTGCACCTCGGACCAGCCGATCGACCGCGGCGAGGAGGCGCTCGGCACCGGCGCTCGGTACTCGTAAAAGTTGATGCCTCGTTCGTCGGAGGCGAACCGCACGAAGTAGAACAGGCTGTCGGTGACGGACCCGCCGATCGGCGGGGCGTATCCCGGGATGTCGAATCCCGCCACGAAGAAGCGCAGCGTGCCGTAGCGGGAGTAGTTCTCGTCGATCGAGAAGCTCTTGAAGGCTTCGAGCGAATCGCCGGGCAGTAAGCCTGTGAATTCTAGTTCGAGCGACTGCTCGCGCCGCGTCAGGTCCTGCGCGCCGTTGCGAGTGCTGCCCGGGTCGAACGGCGGCACATAGATGTCCGCGTTGTCCACGTTGTTGACCGAGTTGAGCGTCACGGTGGTGCCGGACTGCTTCTGCGCCTGCGTCGGTTCGCCCACCAGCCAGCGGCTCCCGACGATCTCCATCCCGCCCAGCATTAGGAACGGCCGCTTCTCGCCGATCGCCGAATTCACGACGTCGTCGGCGGTCATGATCCCCTCCACCCACACGCGTACGTGCCGGGCGAGCGTCAGGTCGGGCGATCCAAAGCTGTCCCGCGTGGCGTCCGAGATCGGGATACGATAGCGGCGCCAGCCGTTGTCGGGCGGGATGGCCTCGCCATTGTTGGCGAAGGTACGTCCGGGCGTGTAGACCGAGTCGGCGAGGTAGGCCGACGAGGCAAGATCGATGGTGTACTCGAAATAGGCCTCATCCAGGTCGAGACTGTTGCTGAGATTGAGATCTTCGGTGTCCGGGACGGGACGGACGTTCTTGTTGCCCTCGGTGCCGTTTGTGAACAACCAGCGATCGGGGTCCAGATTGCGGCGCGGGTCGTTGTTGTCCACGTTCGGCTGCCGGAAATCGTCGCCCGAGGGATCGCTGCTCCCCGAGGTGACCAGGCTCGGGTCGGAGGTCTCGCCGGGGTTGGTGACCCCGTCCACTCCGGTGTCTTCGTTGTTGCTGTCGGTTACGGTGAGCTGGTTGTCGCGCGGGAGCAGGTCCTCGGTGTCGAGACTGCGCTTGGCCGGGATGCCCGGCGAGCGGCGCTGGTCCTCGCTCACCACCCCGAGATCCACGTGGAGCTTTACGCTCTGGCCCGGCAGGCGGGGGACTTTCGTCTGGTCGCGAAAGTCGTTCACCCAGAGCTCGATGAACTGGGCCCGTGACAGGTCGAGCCCCACCGGATCGAGCGGATAGGTGAGCCCCACCCATAGCGAATCGCCGGGGGCCGCCCACGGCGCAGGCGGCCGGCGCGGGACCGAGATCGCCAACACCTGGCGCGAGTTCTGGGCGCCCTGCGCGTCGGTCAGGTTGGGCTTGAGCTCACGCTCCTTAACAGCGTTCAAGGGCGTGAACCAGTGCACCTCGGCGTTCCTCTGGAAGCGCTGGATGCTGTCGACGCCCGCCCCGACCTTGCGGCTCGGCATGCTCGACCAGTACCACCGTTCGGGGGTCATCGTCAGCGAGGCCGCGTCACGCACTCCCTCCATGTCGTCGATGAACACCTCGTTAAACGTGTTGGGGTTGGGGAACGACGCCCCCACCTCGGCCGAGACGTTGAACTCGGAGGGGGCGGTCGTGCGCACGCCCGGGAGCGCGTCGACCCAGTGGGTCAGGAACTCGGGACGCGTGCGCCACTCCCCGTTCACGTCCCCAATCACCACCCGCGACGGCTCCTCGCCCAGGCGCGGGCGCAGGTCCTGCGCGCCCTTGCTCTCGTACATAAACGCGCCCCCGAGGTGCCGGTCGCGGCCGGCGAGCCGGAAGGCGCTACCGAGCAACGTGCGGCCGGCCTGCTGGAAGAGCGGGGCGTACGAGTAGTCCACGTTGATCTGATCCGCCGCGCCCGGGCTCGCCTTGAGCGTGACCCGCCCGAGATCGTAATCAATCGTGTAGTCCCGGTCGCGATCGAGCCGCCTCCCGTTGATGGTGACCGCGTCCGAGCCTTCGATGATGTTGCTGCGGCCCAGGTTGATCTCGTTCCCGGCGCGTGCGGCGGTGAACTCCAGATCGATGTAGTACTGGCTGTCCTGGGAACGCAGCGGGTTGCGCTTGTCGTAGATATCCCGGTTGCGCGCGTTGCGGTCGCCGGGGCCGCCGACCAGCGAGTCGCGTCGGAACAGGATGGCGCTCAGGACCGAGTCGAACGGCTGGAACGTGTAGCTGGGATCCCGCGTGATGCGCGGCGCGAACGGGCGCAGATCGAAGAAGAACAAGGTCCCGTTCTCGTAGTTTACGAACAGCCGGCTGGTGTTGTCGGGCAGGGTCCCGTCCACCTTACCGTCGTGCTGGCGATAGACCGGCGTCCCGCGGGTCTCGTCGTAGTTGTCGAGTCCGAGGATCTCGGTGAAGGGAATCGGTTCGCCGGTGGGCGCCGGGATGAAGGTGACGGGCGGGTCGTCCACGCCCTGGCGGATGGTCAGATTGAACGTCCTGGCGTCGATGCGCTGGCCCGCGAGCTGGTAGAAGTTGCGCAGCTCCAGCTCGCGAGTGGGGGCGAATGGGCTGGCCGGGTCGAACAGTCCGTCCGGCCCCGCCGGCAGCTTGTTGAGCGGCGTCCGCAGCAGCTTCATCGTGCGCGCCTGCGCGCCGTCGGTGTCGAGGGTGTCGCCGCCCCCCATGGCGAACACCGGTCCCACGGCCTGACCGCCACTGACGTCACGGTAGGTGTAGGTGACCGCCAGGCGCTGGGACTCTCCGGTGATCCCGCGCTTCATGCGGATGACCTTGTAGCGTGGACCGTAGACGTCGTTGAGAATCTCGTAGTCGTTCTCCGACCCCTGGGTGAGCAGGGTGAAGAAACCCCGCACCGAGGGCGTCGGCGGGTCACCCGGCAGCGAGTCGAGCTTGACCCCGTGATCCGGGCGCGGGTCGACAAACGCGCGGCCGCGGATCGCGTTGACACGGTTGGCGTAGTTGTTCCCGTCGTCGAGATAGAGCCGGATGCTGCTCTGGTCGATCTCCTGGGTCCCGAAGGCTGGATCGCTCGGGTCGTAGAGGAGGAAGTAGACGCCGCGCACGTAGTCGTAGTCGTTGAGCGTCTGCGTCTGGCGCGGCGAACCGCCGGCGTAGGAGGCGCGCTCGCTCTTGCCCTCCTGCTTGCTCGCGAGCACGGTGAAGTCGAGCGGGCCGAAGCGCGTGGTCGCTTTCATGCCGAACAGCCCCTCGTTACGTCCACTGTACGAGACGAACTGGGTGCCCGGCAGGGCGAGGTTGGTGTTGCCAAGATCGAGCGACTGGACCATGTCGTCCTCGTCGCCCTTGTAGTTGATGGCGATCTTGTTGGCGAGCGGGATCTGGACCGACGAGTTCTGCAGCAGGTTGACCTTGACCCGGTCCGAGAGCTGGCCCTCAAGACGGATGTCGAGGTCCTGCTCCATGTCCAGCGACGGGAACAGCGAACGCCGCTGCCCCAGCAGCCCGGTCTGCTCGTTGCTCCATTGGCTGGTCCCGGCGAGCTTGATGTTCTCCGAGCCCGAGACGTTGATCGCGGGGCCCCCGGGACCGAGGAGGCTGGCGTACACCTTGGGCAGGTGGACGGGGAGGTTGAACTGGAGGCCGCCGGTGCGCTGGCCCCCGATCGGACTCTGCCCGGAGACGACATTCACGCTCTGACGCGAGCGGTCGGCCCACACCCGGCGGAAGTTCCGAGCCGCCAGGTCTCGATGGAATTGGCCCATCGGCACCCGCATCCCCTCGCCGAGGGTCACCTCCCCCAGCTCCGCCACCGCGGTCACGGTGCCCGAGTCGGAGTCCACGGTAATCTGGAGCCGGCGCGGGTCGTTGGCGATCTTGATGCCCGCCCTCCGCGGCCCGATCGGCGGCAGCGTCGCGAAAACAAACTGGTTCTCGAGCACCAGCAGGGAATGGGGCTTCCAGACGGGGGGGAGCGTATCCACCACCGCCTTATGGGGCAGCCTGAGCTTGGGGAGCTTCCTTAAGCCCGGGATGCCTGGAAGACCGATCAGCAGGCCGACAAGCGGCAGGGTCAGGGCTAGTGACATTCAGTAGGAGGACCGGGCACGCGACCTGGGAATCGGGCGAGGGGCGACCCTAGCAGGGCAAGCCTCGATGGTCAAAGCTTTTAGGGCCGATTTGGGTCGCTCTTTCTGCGACCCTTGGGGTAGGCTGCACAGTCGTGCGCATCCTTCATTCCTACATCCTTCGGCTGCACCTGGTTCCGTTCCTTCTCGGTTTCGGCGTGGTCACCTTCGTCCTGGTCATGGACGTCCTGTTCGACTACCTGGACCTGGTGCTGAACCGCGGAGTGGCCGTGGGCGTTGTGCTCCAGCTGTTCATCCTCTCGCTGGGCTATATCGTCGCACTGTCGGCCCCGTGCGCGGTACTGGTCGCAGTGCTCATGACCTTCGGGCGGCTCTCCCAGGACCACGAGACCACTGCCCTGCGCGCCAGCGGGGTCAACATGGCGAGCGTGCTGGCCGGCCCCTTGTTGGCGGCCGCGGCGCTGACCGCCATCCTCACCTACTTCAACGACCGGGTGCTTCCGGAGTCCAATCATGCCTTCGCCAATCTCCTCATCGATATCGGCCGGATGCGGCCGACAGTGAGGCTCCAGGAAGGCGTGTTCATCACCGACTTCCCCGGATACGACCTGCTGGTCCAATCGGTGAACGGACGCACCAACGAGATGAAGGGCATCACCATCTACCAGATCAATCCCGGTGGGCACCCCACCACCATCCTCGCCAGGAGCGGTTTTCTCTCCTACACCCCGGATGGCCGCACCGCGGTGCTGGAGCTGCGTGATGGCGAGATCCACGACATCCCGGCCGACGAGGGAGACACCCGCAAGTACCGGCGTCTCCTGTTCAAGACCCACGTCATCTACATCGCCGGGGCCGGGGCGATCCTCGAGCGGTCGGTGCGCACCCAGCGCAGCGACCGCGAGCTGGGGGCCGGCGCGCTGGCATCGGTGCGTGACAGCGTCGCGGCACTCTACCGCATGCAGCTCGCCGAGAAGCGCCGCCACGTCGCGGAGGTCGGACTGGGACCCGCGGCGGCGCGGGCGCTGGCGCCCGAGACGGCGCCGATCCCCGTCCGCGTCGCGGCGCTGTGGCGCGGCCTGCGCGGGGGCAGCGATGCGCTCGCCGAGCTGGAGCGGCAGGCGCCCGCGCTCGGCACCGAGCTGGCGCTGTGGCGGATCGAACGCCAGGCAATGCGGCGTCGTATCGCCGAGCTCTCGGTCGAGATCCACAAGAAGTTCTCCCTGCCGGTCGCCTGCATCGTATTCGTCCTCGTCGGCGCGCCGCTCGGCATGCGTGTGCGGCGCGCTGGACCGGCGGTCGCATTCCTCTCCATTGCGTTCTTCATCTTCTACTGGGCCTGCCTGGTCGGCGGCGAGGAGCTCGCTCGGCGCTCGCTGTTCCCGGCGTGGCTCGCGATGTGGCTGCCCAATCTCGTGCTGGGCGCGGTGGGTATCGACTGGACGCTGCGGGCCTGCGAGACACGCATGCCCTGGCATCGGCGTCCCGCGCCTCCGCCGGCGGCCCGCGATACGGGAGCGCGGACGGCGACGGCGTGAGGATCCTCGACCGCTACCTGTTCCGCGAGTTCTCGGTCTACCTGGCGCTGGGGCTCATCGGGTTCCTGGGGATCTTCACCGTGATGGACGTGATCGAGAAGATCGACGTCTTCCTCGACCATCGGGCGCCCACCGACCTCGTTATCCGCTATTACCTCTACCGCGCACCCGAGGTCGTCGTACAGGTGCTGCCGGTGGCCCTCCTCCTTGCCACCTTTCTCTCGCTCGGTCAGCTCAACAAGTTCGGCGAGTTGACGGCCATGCGCTCCGGGGGACTCTCGCTGGGTCGTATCCTGGCGCCGGTCTTCGCCGCCGCCGGCTGCGGGGTGGTGGTGTCGCTGGTGCTGGGCGAGCTGGTGGTGCCCGCCGCCAACCGCGAGCGCGACCGCATCTACGAGGAGCAGATCCAGCGGCTCAGCAAAGGACCGACGACCGAGCGCGCCGACGTCACCTTTCTCGGTGGCGGGGGAAAAATCTACTATATGCGCCTCTACGTCATCCCGGAGCGGCGCATGCACGAGGTCTCGGTGCAGCAGTTCCGCGCCGGCAGGCTGGTCATGCGCATCGACGCCGCCGAGGCAACCTGGGACGGCCGTCGCTGGGCGTTCTCCTCCGGCTTCCTGCGGACGTTTCACGGGGACGAGGAGCGGGCCCGACCGTTCGAGCGCTGGACATCCGACGCGATCGCCGAGCCGCCCGACAACTTCGCCCGCGAGGTACGGCGACCGAGCCAGATGAACTACCTGGAGCTGCGAGCCCACGTCATCAAGCTCCGGGCGAGCGGCGCGCGGGTGGCGAACTACCTCGTGGACCTCAACATGAAACTCGCGTTCCCGCTCATCAATTTCATCGTCATTCTGATCGGAGCGCCGGTCGCGACCCGAATGCGGGCGAACAGCGTCGCACTGGGATTCGGGCTGGCCATCACGATCTCGTTCGCCTACTACGCATTCATGCAGTCCGGCAAGGCGCTCGGCCACAATGGAGCGCTCCCGCCCTATCTGGCGGCGTGGCTCGGGGACATCGTCTTCGGCAGCGTGGGCTCGGTGATGATGTTCCGCGCCCAGCGACGCTAACTGCCCCGCGCGCCCAGCTCGAACGCGCGGTCGATGGTGTCGAGGCCCGCGCAGAATTCGAGATCCCGGGCATAGGCGCTCCCCATCGCCGCGAGGTCGCGCGCGTGCGAGGCGCCCTGGACCAGCGCGCGCACCTCGGCGGCATCGCCGGGCGCCAGCGCGCGGGCGAGCCGGGCGGCGGAGTCTGCGGCGACGGTCCCATGCGTCTCGAGCCGCGCCAGCAGGAGGCCGGCACAGGCCGCGTCCTCGAGGCTGAATCGTCCGAGCTTGCCCGCGCACACGATGACGACCTCGCGCTCCCGCCGTACCTGTTCAACCACCGCGCGCGCGTTGATGAAGGCCGCGAGCACGCGCCGGCGCGCCCCGCGCGCGGCGAGCATGGCGAGCGAGCCATTGGTCGACGCGAACGCGAGCGTCCGGCCCCGCACGCGCTCGGCGGTGTAATCGTACGGGGAGTTGCCGAGATCGAATCCCGGCACGATGCGCCCCTCCCGCTCGCCGCAGGCGAGGGTGTCGGGCCGGGCGGCCCGCAGCGCCAGGGCCTCTGCCGGCGTTCGGGTCGGGAAGACGCCGCGGGCTCCGTTCGCCAGCGCCACGGTGAGGGTGGTCGTGGCGCGCAGCACGTCCACGATGACGGCACAGGGGCCGTCCACGACGGCGCCGGCGGGCGAGAACATCACGGAGACGCGCACGGGCCGGGAGGCTAACAGAGCCGCCCGGCCCGCGTCTGCCACGACCATCTGCCACCGGCGGCGGCGGGGGCCCCGCACGCCCGGAATCGCGGGGGATCGCCGCGCCGATGGACGGCGATATTCTCAGGGCGTGATGCGCCTCGCTCGCCCGTCGGCGATCAACTTGCGGGTCAGTCCGCCGAGGGCCGTAGCCACCTGCTTGGACACCCGCTCCTGCTCGCGACCCAGCGCCGACTGTTGTTCGCCCAGCGCGCTCTGGCGCTCGCCGAGGGCGCTCTGCTGCACGCCCAGCTCCGACTGGAGCTCCCCGGCTTCCGCCTGCTGGCGGTTAATCTCCTCCATCTGGCGTTCGAGCTCGTCGTTCACGCCGCGCCCCCGCCGATCGCGGCTCACGCGTCCGACCGCGGCGGCCGATACAGTTCGCGCATGGCGCCCCCTACCCCGCGGCGACCGGCTCCTTCTTGAGCAGGGCCTCGACGAAGTGGGTGTCGATGTCGCCCTTCTGGAAGCGCGGGTCGCGCAGCGCGATCTGATGGAACGGCAGGGTAGTCTTGATCCCCTCGACGATCATCTCCTCGACGGCGATCTCCATCCGCCGCAACGCCTCGGCGCGGTCCTTCCCGTGGGCGATGAGCTTACCGATCATCGAATCGTAGTAGGGCGGCACCGTGTAGCCGGCGTAGATGTGGCTGTCCAC
>CAYONG010000188.1:0-12596 GCA_964405235.1 uncultured bacterium
GCCTTGCGGTTCCCTTGGGTCCCTGTGACCAAGTCCCCGGAGGACTTTCACCTCCTAGTCAGTGCCCATGCTGGGCGTACCAAGAGAGGGCGGCCCGTCGTCGCGACGGGCCGCCCTTCGTTGGTGCTGAGACAGCGGTCCGCCGCGGTCAGTCCAGCGGTGTCCCCTCGGCCAGTTGCAGCGGGTGGACCAGGTAGGGCTCGATCCACGACTGCGAGTCGTACGGCGCCGCGTCGTCGAACAGGGTCCCGTTTGCGAGCGCGTTCACGCCCACGTGGTGTAGCCCGGTCAGGTCCGGCACCCGGAACGTGGCACTGTAGGTCTTGTCGCCGTTGTTGTGGAACCGCCCCCGGTGGTCACGCAGGTGGAGTAGGACCACGTCGTCCTCGCGCAGCGTGGTCGCGGTGAGCGTGACGTCGGCGAGCGGGTCTAGCTTGAGCATCCTTCGCAGCCGGAAGAAGGCGAGCGGCTCGGTGATGATGGTGTCGAGCGGGCCGCTCTGGACCCGCAGACTCTCGATCCGGGTACGGGCCTCGCGCGAGGTGATCTTGACGCCAGAGGTGGCCACCAGGCGCCACGCCCTGCGGTCCGACGCCGCATCCGGAACCGGCACGCGCTTGAGCAGCAGGCGGCGCACGCCGTGGTCGGCGAGCGGTTTGTGGACGACATGAGCCTGCGGCGGGCTGCCCTCCGGGACCTCGTCGCCGACCAGGATGTTGAAGGTGCCGAGCATGAACCGGTGCGCGGTGACGACCGCGGTCGTGGGCCGCCCGGTCGAATCGGTGTCCGCAAAGGCGAACTCGAACTTTCGTTCGACGCTGCGAATCTGGCGCCAGAAGGCGAGCGGCCGGATGGCGGCCTCGGTGCTGGACAGGCCAGCGTCGGCCGAGGCGGAAGCCGAGGCCTCCAATGCCGTCTGGTCGGCAACCTCCGAGACCTCGTCGTCCACGAACGACGGATCCGCGGCCAGCGCCGAAGCCACCTCGGCCTGGTCGGCGCCGGCGCCAGTGGTGCCGGGGCTCTCGGGACCGCTGAGCGTTCCCCGTCGCGAGCACCCGGTGAGCAGGGCGATCATGAGCGGGAGGGTAAGGACGATACCGTGCGGCGTTTTCATTGGACTCCTCCATCGCGCCGTTCAGTGTCAGGCGCGGCGCGTTGACCCAGGGCATGGGACGGTTGCGATGTCATGCTTTTGCAGCGCACATGCCACCGGTGGAGGAGGTGCAACCCGTTGTGGCGCAACCCGAGCGCCGCAAAGCGCTGAGCGCGGCTGTACCCGCCGGTGCAACCGGCGGCGACACAAGGCCGCCGCGGGACACTCCTAGGGAGCGCCCACGCTGGACGTACAAACGCCGCGGGCGGGGCCTTTGTCGGCCCCGCCCGCCCGCACTGCGTCTGTCGGTTGCGAACTACTTCATCACGACGGCGCGGCTCACGGTGAACGTCATCTCGGTCCCGGGCTTCAGAACCACCTGATAGCCCTTCGACTTGGCCACCGCACCGGTGGCCGCACCGCCACCGAGGAGGGCTCCGACCAGCGCCCCCTTGTTGCCGCCGACCGCCTTGCCGATCAACGCGCCCGCAGCGGTGCCTCCGGCGATGGCGCCGAGGTTACGCGCGCGCGGCGAGCCGGCGACGATGCTGTCGGTGCCCGCGGGGACCGCATGCTCGGTCGAGCCCACGGTGATCGACTTGACCGCCAGCACGAGCACTGCCCGGTTCCCCTTCTCCGCCGCGAGGCTACCGGTAATGACGCCGTGCACGATGCTGCCGGCGGGAATCGGCGCCGCGGTTCCGATGATGACCGGCTCAGTGACCGTCCCGGTCCACGTGTCGCCGGGCTGTGCGGTCTCCGAGGAGATCTGGGCGTCCACCGTCACCTTGATCCCGGTCCCTTCCGGCACCGTCACGCCGGGATTGACCGCCACGGGCCTGGGGGTCTCGGCGCGCGGGCGCGGGGCCGGCTTGGGTGCGGCGACCGGAGGCGCTTGCACGGCGGGCTCGGCAGGCTGCTCATAACCGGTCTGCGGCGTGATGTCGCCCTGGGTCGGTTCGGTGGGATTGGCGGCCAGCAGGCTGTCACTGCTCGATTCCATCGCCTGCTCGGAGTTCTTCGCGCCGCAGCCCACGATCAGCGCGAAGGCGGCCAGAATTAGGCATGTCGTCAGCAGATTCTTGCGCATCGCAATCACTCCCTTTCGTACGCCGGCGTCCGGGCCGGCACCGTCACCCCCCAGCCGGATGGGTGGGGGCATCCATGACCGCCGGTGTTTACGGCCTTCCTGAGGCGGCGCGCCATTGTCGCGACCGCCAGAATGCCAGCCCGGGCGGGCCTGGACAAGCAGCGAAACCGCCGGGGTCATGCAAGTCGCGGGCCGAACCGGCGTGCGTCGGATGCCCCCGGGGGACTCGACGCGGGGCTTGGGGACCCCGCGCTCCTCGGCTACCCTGCCGTCCCGCTTCACATATCCGCTCCGGGAGGTTTCGATGGACGTCATGCTGAAACGAGGCGAAGTGACCACGCATGCCGCCGGCGCGTTGGCGCTCGGCATCCTCGAAGGCGCCACCACGCTGACCGGTGCCGCCGCGGCAGTCGACAAGGCGACTCGCGGCGCGATCCGTATGCTGCTGCGCCAGCGGGACTTCACCGGGCGGTTTCTCGAGACGGCGGTGCTCTATCCCAAGGGTGTACGCGCCAGACGCGTGATCCTGGTGGGCCTTGGGCGAGGCGAGGCGCTCGATGCCTCGCGGGTGAGACGGGCCGCTGCCCAGGCGGCGAAGCGGGCGCGCGAGCTGGGGGCGGGCACGCTGGTGACCGTGGCGCATGGTGCGGGCCGCGGCGGTCTCGATCCGGCCCGCGCGGCGCAGGCCACGGCCGAGGGCTCGGTGCTCGGGCACTACCGCTTCACGCACTATCGCCGCGACCCGGGTGCGGCGCCGCTGCGACGCATCGAGGTGCTGGAGCGCGACGCCGATCTCGCCCGCAAGCTGGCGCCGGCCGTGGCGCGCGGCGCGGGTTGGGCCGCGGCGGCCTGCCTGGCGCGCGACCTCGCGAACACGCCGGGCCAGGACCTCACCCCCGAGGGGCTCGCCGCGCGTGCGCGCGAGGTCGGTGGCGAGTCGGGCGCGCGGGTGGATGTGCTGGGCGTGCCGCAGATGGAGCGGCTCGGCATGGGCGCGCTGCTCGCGGTCGGGCGCGGGAGCGTCAATCCGCCGCGATTCATCGTGCTCGATCTGCCGCCAGGCCGGTCCGGTACGGCCCGCGCGCCGGTGGGCACAGGGGCCGCGCGCCCGCGGCGCGGCGCTCGAGTGGCGCGCGAGGTCGGCACGGTGGTCGTGATCGGCAAGGGCGTTACATTCGATACCGGCGGCATCTCGCTCAAGTCGCGCGAGAACATGCACCGCATGAAGTACGACATGGCGGGGGCGGCCGCGGTGCTCGGCTTGTTCTCCGCGCTTCCCGCGCTCGACCTGCCGTTCCGCGTGGTGGGGCTCATCCCGTCGGCCGAGAACATGCCCGGGGGCAGGGCGTTCAAGCCGGGGGACGTGGTGCGCGCCATGGACGGCACGACGATCGAGATCACCAACACCGACGCCGAGGGCCGGCTGCTGCTCGCGGACGCGCTCGGCTACGCGCGCCGCTATGCCCCGGCCGCGGTGGTGGACCTGGCGACACTGACCGGCTCGATCACGATCGCCCTCGGCAACCTGGCGGCCGGACTCTTCACCGGGGACGACACGCTGGCGGCGGAGTTGATGGCCGCGGCCGAGGCGAGCGGCGAGCGCCTGTGGCGGATGCCGCTGTGGGACGACTACGCGCCCGAGATGAAGAGCGACACCGCGGACCTGGTGAACTCGGGGGCTCGTGAGGGCGGGGCGTGTCTTGCCGCCATCTTCCTCAAGCAGTTCGCGCGGGACTTACCGTGGGCGCATCTCGACATCGCGGGCACCGCCTGGGCCACGGTAGAGCGCCCGCACGAGCCCAAGGGTGCAACCGGTTACGGCGTGAGGCTGCTGCTGGAGTGGCTCAGCCGCCGGGGCTCTGCGGTGGCCAGCGCCTGACTTTCGGGGCCCTGTTCGGCACCGGATTCCATCGGGGTGAAACGGGTCGGAGGATAGCGGATCTCTCCGCTACCCCCCGGTTCCCGGCGTGCGGCGTTCCCCCGAATCACCGACACGCCCACCAGCGTCCCCCGCCGTCAGTCACTCATCGGATGACCGCCAGCCGGAGGCTCTTCACCACGCCCGCCTGGATCAGGCGCACGAGATAGATGCCCGGCCGCAGGCGGCCCACCTCGGCGAGTCGGAACGTGTGGATCCCGACCCCGCGTGAACCGACCTGCTGCCGGGCGATCAGGCGTCCGGCCAGGTCGTGGATCTCGAGCATCGCCGGCGCGTCGCTGGGCAGCGCGAACGTGAGGGTCGCATCCAGAGTCGCCGGGTTGGGGGCGATGGGGCCGAGGCGCAACGCCACCGGAGCGTGTGGCTCCGTCGGCGTCGGTCGCCGGTCGTAGGTGATCACCCGCGTGGTGGCCGGCACCATGCCCGAGGGAACACGCTGACCACCATTGATCAGCTCGCCGATGGCCTGGGCGGTCGGGTCATTGCCCGGGTCGCCATCCACGATCAGGTCATGGCTGTACGTAATGGCCTGGGAGACCGTCGCCCCGTTGTCGCTGATCTGCTCAGTCTGGTTGATCTTGCCCGAAACCACATTCAGGAGCAGCGACAGGATCTCCTGCTTGGCGCGGTCGAGCGTGGTGCCGCCCCGGTTCACGGTCAGGAGTTGCTGAAGCTGAAGTAGCTTGTCGTTGGTGTTGGTCGCGCCGGAAACGTAGACGATGACCGGGTTGACCAGGTTCTCGTTGAAGTGGACCACCAACTCGTCGGTGTAGTGGAGAAGCTCGGCGAGCGTTTCCTCGGCTCGTCCCTTCCCGGTGAGGTAGACGTTGACCTGGTGCTTCCAGTACCCGATGCCACGGGGTTGGGCGGCGTTCACCTGGCAGTTGAAGGAGAAGGGCTGGGCCGCGACCAATCCGTCGGGGGTAGTCAGAGCCACCTCCTGACTGGCGCTCGCGGTTGTGTAGCCCAGTGGGAGCACGATCCCCACCGTGTAGGCACCGAGGGCGAGATCGTCGAAGCGGTAGTTGCCCTGAGCATCTGTGGCGATCGTGGCCACCAGGACATCGGTGCCCTGACTGTCGTCACGGAACACGTCCACGGTCACACCCTGCAGGCCTGAGGTCTGGCCGTTGCAGGCGCCGGTCACCTGGCCGGTGACGTCGGCGAGCAGGCACGTGAGCACGAACGGGTCGAGCGTGACCTCGGCCTGGTCGACGGCGACGAGGCGAGTATCGGGGGCGATGCCATAGCCGGTCGGGGGCTCGATTACGACCGTGTAGGTGCCCTGATCGACGTCTTCGAAGTGGAAGTCGCCGGCTGGGCCGGTAATGGTAGTGAGGAACGGCAGGCCCTCGTCAAGCAGGCGAACCGTGACCCCTTGCGCGGCGGCCGTGCTCCCGTTGCACGCCGCGCTGACTGTGCCGACCAGGTCGCCGGTGATTGGACAATGCAGTGCGAAATCCACCGTCTGGTTCACCGTCAGGGGTACATTCGCCTCGCCTCCGGGTGGACTCGCGACCGTGTACTCGGAAGGAACTACGAGGGACACCGAGGCGGCCCCGGACGATTTCGACACACCCTCGAAGACGTATCTTCCCTGCGGAATCGAAACCGATGCGGACGCCGCGGGCCCCGTCGTTGGCGAGAACTCGAAGCTCTCCATGGCCAAACCGGGGATCGTCGCCGTGAGAAACGTGCCCTCGTTGGTGAAGAATGTCGTCGTCGGCACCGTGGGCAAGGTGCCGAAACGGACTTCATCCAGGCCGAGCCCGTCGCCGCTGGACGGCATGGCCGTGACCGTCACGACGACTTCCGTGAACGGGGCATTGGCGATCAGGCCGATGAACTTCTCGGTGCCGCTCGCCAGGGCTCCACTGGTGACGACCGACTCATCACCGTTGCTGGTCCGGAGTTTGACTTGCGCTGACGGAATGCCGCCGTCCAGGGCATCGGTCAGCATGATCCCGAAGGCCGTTATCGGGTGGGTGAACCTGAGCGTGACCTCGGGGTTGCCCGGAAGAGCCGACCAGACCACATTCCGTCCGCCGTGGGTCGCGTGGACGTCGAGGAACGGCGCATCCAATACGCCGAGTCTCGCATCCGCCCCCGTCGTGATCAGCAAGCCCGGCCGTGTCAGCGTGGTCAGGATACCGCCGCCTGGCGGCGCCAGATTCACAGTCAGCCCGATGGGGAGTCCATCGCAATCAGCGGTTACGGTGCCGACCACCGCGACCACGGTGTTTCCGTAGCGCACCTCGTCGATCCCCATGCCGTCGCCGGTGGAGGGCATCGCGGTCACCGTGAGGACGACCTGGGTGAATGGTTCGCTCCCGATGACGCCGATGAACTTCTCGTTCCCACTCGGCAGGGATCCGCTGGTGACGACCGTTTCAACACCGCTGCTCGTGCGCAGGCGCAGTTGGGCGGAGACGATGCCTCCGTCCAGGGCGTCCGTGAGGGTCAGGGCGAATGCGTTGATCGGCTGAGCGAACGTGAAGCTGACATCGGGGTCGGTCGGCCGTGCGGCCCAAACGGCGTAGCGCGATCCTTCGGTGGGATGGAGCCCGGAGGCCTGCGTACCGCTAAAGATCCCGAGGTTGGACTCAGGATTCGTGGTGATTGAGAACGAGGAGGCAAGGATGGAGGCGGAGGTCGCCGTATTTGTCGCGAAGAAGGACTCGAAGCTCTCGAGCGCGGTATGGCCGGCGGCTGCGGTGAGGAACGCGGCCTTGTTCGTGAACAACGCGTTTGCATTGGCCGATGGCACTTCTGCGGCGAGCAGCATGATGACGGCAGCCGTTCCGGCCAGCCTGGACCGCAGGCTTCCTTTCATGGAGCGTGTTCGACGGAATCCGGGTGACCCGGCGAGGCGGGGCGTGAACGCCGCGAAGGGGAGTGCAGTGATTCCGGCCTGTTTCGAGACGAGACCAATGCGGGACATGGGCGGCTCCTCATGCTCGTGAGACGGACGCGCCCGCAGGGGAACGGGCGGATGGGCTCGTCGGCTTGAACCCACTGGGTACAACGTCTGCGGCGGGGGTAAGCGGTCACGATTTCTCGTCCGCCCATCGGAACGGGCGCGCCAGCCGTCCGCCCGTCTGATTTCGGACAGTCATTCACGGAATGGGCTTGGGGCGTTCGCGGGGCGGGAGTACCTTTGTCGGCCTGCACCGCGACCCCCGACGTAGTGCGTTTCGCCCGGAGGTTCGGCCGTGACTCTCGCCCGTCGACTCCGACCCGGGCTCGCGATCGGGTCGTCTGTCTTGCTTTCGCTGATCGTGCTCGGGTGTGCCTCGACCCGACGCCCCGACGCCACGCTCGAGCGGGTGCGGGCCGTGTTGAGCCACGAAGATCGCTCCGCCGACACGCCCGGGAAACAGGCGGCGATGGTCCGCCGGCTCATCGAGGCGGGCCGATACCCCGCCGCCGAGTCCCTCGCGCTCGATCTCCTGACCCGGTCGCCCGACGCCCTCGCCGACTCCGCCATGGTCGCGAACGTGCTCGACCTCATGGCCGAAGCCATGGTCTCAGGGGGCCGGTGCTGGGAGCCGCTGGCGCAGGAGGCGATCGAGCGGAGTCTCGCCATCCGGGCGCTCGATCCGGGCCGCGACTCGCTCGATCTGGCGAAGAGCCTGCTCGTGCTAGGTGCGCTGAAGGCGGCGCGGTGGGATCATCGCGGCGCGGCCGAGGCCTGCCTGCGATCGGCCCGGCTGCGCGAGCGGGCGCTCGGCCCCGATCACCCGGAGCTGATCGTCCCGCTCCGCCGAGCCGCACTCTCGTGGCACGAGCTGGGCGATAGGCGCGGCACCGACACGCTGATCGCACGGAGTGCCGCGATCGCCGATCGCGCCCTCGCGCCCGACCATCCCGTGCGCATCGAGAGTGACTTCGCCGTGGCGCTGGTGGCCAGCGACCGTGGGAGCGCGGACACGACGCTGTTTACGAGCGTGATCGAGCGCACCGAACGGTTGTTCGGGCCCGGCCATTCGCTGGTCGCCGCGCGGCTCAAGCCCTACTCGAGCGTGCACCGGGCCGCCGCCCGTCATGCCCGTGCGCATCAGCTCCTGACCCGGGCCCACGTGATCGATCGGGACGCCCTCGGTGAGCACAACCTGCTCACGGTCCAGGTCCTGATAGCGACCGGGGTCAACCACGTCTGGGGCTCGCGCGTCGACCTGGCGGTCCCATACTTCGAGGAGAGCTTCGACACCATCCGGGAGGCTCTCGGCCCCGACCATATCGAGTTGATCAAACCGTCGCTCGATCTTGGCGATGCGTACCGCAGGCTGGGCAACGCCGCGGAGGGCCTCCCGCTGCTCGAGCATGCGGTGGAGCTCGCGGACCGCCAGCTTCCCGAGGACCACTGGCTTGTAACCCTCGCATGGCTTGGGCTGGGCGATGCCTATCTCGGCACCGGCCGGGCCGTACAGGCGCGGCCGATCCTGGAACGTGTGCTGGCGGTCTACACGCGGACGCGGCCCGGCTCCTTGGACCTGGCCAGAGTCATGGACCTGCTCGCGCAGACCGGCCTCGATTCGAAGCGGGTTCGCGAACTCTACGAAGGCGCGGCTCACATCTATCTGGAGATTTACGGGCCCGACCATCCGAAGGGGGGCCGGGGTCTGGGCCTCCTTTCGACCTATCGCATGATGGATGGGGACACGCTCGGCGCCCTCGCCTTGCGCGACAGCTCCATCGCGGTGGCGAGGCGCACCCTGGGCCCCAACTGCCCGGATGCGGCATGGGGGCTTCTTGCGCTGGGCCGGATGTACGGCTCGTGCGGTCGGTACGAGGATGCGGTGCGCAGCCTGGAGCGCTCGGCCGCGGCGTTCGCGAACGGCTCGGGTCCGGAGCATCCGCTCACGGCGATGGGGCTGCGCGAGCTCGGCGTGTGGCAGGCGGCCTCCGGGCGGGCGCGGGAGGCGTTCCAGTCGGCAGGCCGGGCGGAGGAGATCCGGCGCGATCATCTGTTCTTCAACGCCCGCGGTATGCCCGAGCACGAAGCGCTGGCGCTGCTGCGCGCCTATCCCATGACGCAGGGGAGGGGCGTGAACGTCATGCTATCGCTGGCCTCGGGAGCCCTCGCCGGCGACCTCGACGCGCGGCGCCAGGCATGGGATGCGCTGATCCGATCGCGCGCCATGGTGCTGGACGAGATGGGAGCGCGCCATCGCGCCTGGGCGCGGCGCCCCGACCCCGAGATCGCGGCGCTCGCGGCGCGCTTCGACTCTGCTTGCCGGCGGGTCGCGAACCTCGAGCTGCGCGCGGCGGACCCCGGCCGCTCCGCGGACCATCAGTCCCTGCTCGACCGGGCACGTATGGACCGCAACCGGGCCGAGCGGGCGCTGGCGACCCGCAGCGGATCATCCGGGGACGCCGGCAGCCGGGAACGCATGGGGCTCGAGTCGGTTCTGGCCTTCCTCCCCGAGGGCGCCGCGCTGGTCGCGTATGCCCGATACGAACGATTCGAAGTTCGCGACCGGAAGCCGGTCGCCACGCCCTCCTACCTGGTGTGCATCCTGGGGAGCGACCGCATCCCGGAGCTGGTGCCGCTCGGTGGCGCGTCGCGGATCGATTCACTGGTCACCCGCTGGAGGGAAGAGCTGCAATGGAGCCAGGTCCGACGGGGCGGGGTGGTGGCTGCGGAACGACGCTATCGGCAGGTCGCGGCGCAGCTCAGGCGGGCGGTCTGGGATCCCGTGGCGGACCGGCTTGGGAACGCGACCCGCGCGTTCGTCGTTCCCGACGGGCAACTCGGCCTGGTGAACATCGCCACGCTCCCCATCGGGACTTCGGCCTACCTTCTCGAGCGCGGCCCCTCGATCCACTACCTCTCGGCCGAGCGCGACCTTGCGCTCGGGAACGAAGTGCCTTCGTTCGGCCACGGATTGCTCGCCATGGGCAACCCGGAGTTCGATGCGATCCCCGAAGCGTCGGGCACGCCCGGTCCGGATGGCCCGGTGGCGGTCAATGATTTTCGCGGCTCCCGCACCGACTGCCTCACGTTCGGAGCGATCCGCTTCGGCGCCCTGCCGGCTTCGGGAGAGGAGATCGAGACGGTCGCGAATCTCTGGCGCATGCTGCCGGTGCAGCCGGCAGGGCCACCGGACGCCCGAGCAACGAACGTGGAATCCCTCACGGGACTGCGTGCTTCCGAGGGCGACTTTCGGTCCCGCGTGTCCGGCCACCGGGTGGTTCACCTCGCGACCCACGGGTTCTTCATCCAGGGTGAGTGCGAAGTCCCGGCAGAGGGAGAGCGCGGCATCGGCGGGATGACCGCCGTCGCCAATCCTCCTCTGACTCCGCCTGCCGGGGAGAACCCGCTGCGGCTATCCGGACTCGCCCTCGCTGGTGCGAATCTTCGGTCCCAGGCGCTCCCGCATCAGGACGACGGGATCCTCACGGCCGAGGAGATCGCGGCGCTGGATCTGACCGGCGTGCAGTGGGCGGTACTATCGGCGTGCGAGACCGGCGTCGGCGAGTATCGCTCGGGCGAGGGTCTGATGGGCTTCCGCAGGGCGTTCCACATCGCGGGCGCGCGGACGACGATCATGAGCCTGTGGCGCGTACGCGACCAGGCCGTGGCGCGGTGGATGCAATCGCTCTATGAGAACCGTTGGCACCAGGGACTCGATACCGCGGAGTCGGTCCGTGCGGCGAGCCTAAAGGAGTTGCAGGCGCGTCGGGCCGCGGGCCTTGCCACCCACCCGGCCCACTGGGGCGCGTTCATCGCCATGGGTGATTGGCGCTAGGCACGAGCAGCGCCTAACTGACTTTTCCTGATCCGGCATCAAGCAGCGGGCAGCATGCGGCGGTGGCCATGGACACTGTCCATCCGCCTCACCCGCAGGCTTCACGCCGGAGAGATGACGCCGGGCATACCCCGGCGCAGGCCGCCTCGCGCCAGGCTCGACACCGCGAGGCGCACCCGCTCCTCGAGGGAAGCGTCGGGGATGGCTGCGCACCGTGCCGCCGCCCGGCGCACCTCGTCCGCACGGAATCCGAGTTGCCGGAGCCACGGGGCCACGTCCCGCTCCTTGTTATGCTCCGCGGCGGCCGCCTGCGCGCGAGCCGCCACCGCCGCGTGCGCCTTCGCCTCGGCCCGCGCCTCGGCCGCCGCGATTCGCTTGTGGCGCATGAACTCGGTGCCGAAGGTTCGCTCGGCCTCGTACTCATTGTGCGATCGGCAGCGAATTCGCATGCCGTCGACCGTCGCCTGGCCCCCCCGCGCCACCTCAAGGACATGATCGAACTCGAGCCGGGTACGGGCCGGGCAGCGGTGGCCCGCGTCGCTCACGAACGTGCACTGCCCACCGTCGCGCTGCCAGACCGTGCGCCGGACGTGGGCCGGGACGTAACGACCGGCGGGGGCTTGGGTGTGCCGGCGGGGCGCGGACTGGGAGCGGGCCGCGAACTTTCGCCGTTCCAGCGCCCCGATGAGTTCGTCCAGGGCGCGGTCGAGCACGGCCGCGACGTCCCCTGAAGGGACCGCGTGGCCGAGCAAGGCCTGCGCGTAGCGCAGCTTGTCGTGCGTACCCTGCCCGATCGTGACCTGCAGCGCGAACCGCTCGGGGGACAGTGGCGCCACGCTCGGTTGCAGGACCGGGGTCTCTATCCGCCCCGGGGCGGATGATTCCACTTCTTCCGGGGGAGGTTTCCGGAACGGGTCAGGGGAGGGAACTCGGCCCATGGCCTCGAGCACGGTGGGCACGTCCAGCCGGGGGAAGCGCGCCGCCAGAAGCTGCTCGATCTCGTGCTTCGTCCGGTGCGCAGCGGCGGCCAGCAGTTCGTCCGCCGTTTCCTCGGTCAGGTAGGGCGCGAGCATGACCACGGCACTCAGGTTCACCCGGCCCTGCGCGACCTCGGCGAAGATGGCCGGGAACCGGCCGGCGGCACGCGCCGCCCGGATGCGCTTGCAGGCGGAGTCCTCGGACATCCGCAGCTCGCCCACGCAATAGGCGTACAGCGACGGATAGGCCGCCGGCAGGTAGAGCTTGCGCGCATCGACTTCGGCCAGATGGGCCAGCAGGGCCGCGGTGGTGGCTCGGTCGCGGGCGACCAGCGCCGCCAGATCGCGCAGGAGCGTGGAATCGGAAAGATGGGACAGCGCGTAGGTGGTCACGGAGGTGACTCCGCGGGGGCGGGTCACGGGGGCGACACCCCTTCATAGCATGCCTCGTATCGAGGCGCGCTGAGCCTCGCACGACGCGCTCCGCACCCGAGCGCGAGAGGTTTTGCGTGGTGGAAGCCATCGGCCCTCGAGACGGCAGCAGGCGCACGCTGGCGAGCGATGGCCGAAGGACCCGTGCGTGGCGGTCGATTGGGCTCGCGAGCGTGTCAAGCGAATTCGGTGCGCCGTGGAAAGGCGCACGTACCCAGCGGGTGAAAGTCCCGCCCGGCAACTGTCGCTCCAGCCGGAAGCAATCGGAGCGTCGAGGGAGGCGACGAACTCGACGAAGCCTTCGATGTAAAGG
>CAYONG010000189.1:0-3319 GCA_964405235.1 uncultured bacterium
CTACGCGTGGGGCCCGCTCATCGGCATGCTCGAGGCGCGGCGCGAGAAGATCGCCGGCGAGTTCAAGGAGGCCGACCGCCTCAAGGCCGAGGCGGTGGACTTGAAGGCGCGCTACGACGCCGAGCTCAAGACCATCGAGGCCCAGGCACGCCAGCGCATCACCGAGGCGGTCGCCGAGGGACAGCGCGTGGCGGGCGAGATCCGGGCGCAGGCGCAGAAGGATTCCGTGGCGCGGCTGGAGAACGCCGCGGACGAGATCATGCGCGAGCGCGAGAAGGCCAAGGAGGTCTTGAAGGAGCAGGTCATCAGCCTGTCGCTGCGCACCGCCGAGAAGATCCTGCGTCAGAAACTGGATGACGCCTCGCAGCGCAAGCTGGCGGGCGAGTTCATTGACGAGGTGGGGGCGCTGCGGTGAAGGACGTCTCGGTCGCCGGCCGCTACGCGCGGGCGCTATTCATCATCACCGAGCGGCGCCGCGAGACGGTGGCCGCCCTCGAGGATCTCAAGGGCGTGCGCGACCTGCTCGCGACCGGGAGCGCGGTGTCGTCGTTCCTGGCCTCGCCGCAGGTGCGAATGCCGGACAAGCGCAAGCTGCTCGGCAACGCCCTCGATGGCCGCGCGCTCCGCTCGGTCGCGGTGTTCACCGACCTGCTGCTGCGCAAGAAGCGGCTCAACCTGCTGCCCGACGTCACGCGCCAGTTCGAAGCCCTGGTCGAGAAGCTCCAGGGCATCCGTCGCGCCCACGTGGTGAGCGCCGTGCCGCTGGATGAGGCTGACAGCGGGCGGCTTCACGCCACGCTCGAGAGCTACACCAGGTCGAAGATCCGGCTTACCTACGAGGTGGATCCGGCGGTGCTGGGTGGGGCGCTGGTGCGCATCGGCGACCGGGTCGTGGACCGCACCGTGCGCACGCTGCTTGACTCGATCGCCTTCCACCTGCACGAAGCCAACGTCTGATGATCGCCCGTCGTCCTCTGCCCAACCGAATCGGGGCTCACTCGCATGTCATTTAAGCCGGAAGAAGTCAGCGCCGTGCTGGCGCAGGAACTCGAACGCTACGAGGCCAAGCTCGAGACCAAGAGCGTCGGCACCGTGCTCTCCGTCGGCGACGGCATCTCGCGCGTCTGGGGGCTCGAGGACGCGATGGCCGGCGAGCTGATCCGGTTCCCGGGCGATGTCATGGGCATGGTCCTGAACCTGGAAGAGGACAACGTCGGCGTGGTGCTGTTCGGCTCCGACAAGGACATCAAGGAAGGGGATCGGGTCGAGCGCACCGGCCGCATCGCCTCGGTGCCGGTGGGCAAGACCATGATCGGGCGGGTGGTGAACGCGCTTGGCCAGCCGGTGGACGGCAAGGGGCCGATCGGCTCCGACAAGTTCCGCAACATCGAGTTCAAGGCGCCGGGCGTGATTGACCGCCAGCCGGTCAAGGAGCCGCTCCAGACCGGCATCAAGGCGATTGATTCGATGATCCCGATCGGCCGCGGCCAGCGCGAGCTGATCATCGGCGACCGCCAGACCGGCAAGACCACCATCGCCCTGGACACGATCATCAATCAGAAGGGCACCGGGGTCATCTGCGTTTACGTGGCGATCGGGCAGAAGGAATCCACGGTCGCCAACGTGGTCGGCATCTTGGAGAAGCACGGGGCGATGGAGTACACCATCGTCGTGACCGCGTCCGCCTCGGAGCCGGCGCCGCTCCAGTACATCGCCCCCTACGCCGGCGTGTCGATGGGCGAGGAGTTCACCTACAGCGGCGGCCACGTCCTGTGTATCTACGACGACCTCTCCAAGCACGCGACCGCCTACCGGCAGCTGGCGCTGCTGCTGCGCCGCCCGCCGGGCCGTGAAGCCTACCCGGGTGACGTGTTCTACCTCCACTCGCGGCTGCTCGAGCGCGCCTGCAAGCTCTCGGACGAGAAGGGTGGCGGCTCGCTCACCGCGCTGCCGTTCATCGAGACCCAGGCCGGCGACGTCTCGGCCTACATCCCGACCAACGTCATCTCGATCACCGACGGTCAGATCTTCCTCGAGGGCGACCTGTTCTACGCGGGTGTGCGCCCCGCCATCAACGTGGGCATCTCGGTCTCCCGCGTCGGTGGCAACGCCCAGATCAAGGCGATGCGCCAGGTCGCCGGGCGCCTGCGGCTCGACCTGGCGCAGTATCGGGCGCTGGCGGCGTTCGCGCAGTTCGGTTCCGACCTCGACAAGGCCACCCAGGCGCAGATCACGCGCGGCGAGCGCATGGTGGAGTTGCTCAAGCAGGGACAGTTCGCCCCGATGTCGATCGAGAACCAGGTCATCTCGATCTGGGCCGGGTCCAACGGGTATCTCGACGACGTCCCGGTCCTCGCCGTGCAGCGCTTCGAGAACGAGTGGCTCGCCTTCGTCGCGAAAGACTACGCCGAGGTGGCGCACAACGTGCGCACCACGAAGCAGTTCTCCGACGAGGACCAGAAGCGTCTCCACGAGGCGTGCAAGGCCTTCAAGTCGAAGTTCAAGGCCTGATCGCATGGCTTCGCTGAAGGACCTGCGGCGGCGCATCCGCTCGACCAGGAGCATGCAGCAGATCTTCAAGGCCATGGAGATGGTGGCCGCGGCCAAGCTGCGTCGCGCCCATGGCCGGGCGCAGGCCGCGAGCCCCTATGCCCGGAAGATCACCGAGGTCCTGTCGAGCATCGCCGGCGCCGCGGCCGAGATGGAGCATCCGCTGTTCAAGGTGAGGCAGGTCAAGACCACGGTGCTGGTGGTGGTGACCGCGGACCGCGGATTCGCCGGGACCTACAACATCAGCGTGCTGCGCGTGGCCGAGCAGCGCGTGCGCCAGGCGCCGGCGGGCTCGATCCAGCTGGTCGTGGTCGGGCGCAAGGGGCGCGACTACTTCCGCCGCCGCAACATCGCGATGATCTCCACGCACACCGACCTGCCGGGCGAGGCGAGCCTCGAGCTGGCGCGCAAGCTGACCGCCGAGCTCTCGGACCTGTTCATCCGTGGTTCGGTCGACCGGGTCGAGGTGATCTACACGCACTATGTCAACGCTCTCGTTCGCAAGGTGCAGAGCGAGCTGTTCCTGCCGGTGGGCGGTGACGCGCCGGCCGGCAGTGCGGATCGCGGCATCCTGTTCGAGCCCGATGCCGAGACCATCTTTGCCGAGCTGGTGCCGCGCTATGCGACCGCCAAGCTCTACGCCGCGATGGCCGACGCGCTGGCCTCGGAGCACTCGGCCCGGATGGTGGCGATGGGCTCGGCCCGCAAGAACGCGGGCGAGCTGGTGGACGGCCTGACCCTGACCCGCAACCGGCTCCGCCAGGCGGCG
>CAYONG010000190.1:0-11848 GCA_964405235.1 uncultured bacterium
GGCTTGCGGCCGGCGCGCTCCAGCTCGCGGTCGGTGCGGACCACGACCGCCTGGATCGGGACCGCCCTGGCCTTCGCATGAGTGCCGGTGTCGATCTCGACGTCGGCGGTCATCCCGGGACGCACTTCGGGCACAGTCTGGTCGAACACCACCTGGACCTCGAAGTTCGTCTGGCCATCACTGCCGCCGGTCACGCTGCGCTTGGCCGTGTTGCCGATCTCGATCACGGTCGCCGTGAACGAAGTGTCGGGCAGCGCGTCCACCGTGATCTTCGCCTTCTGACCGAGCTTGATGTCCACGATATCGGCTTCGTCGACGTCGGCCCGGACCAGCATGCGCGACAGGTCGGAGACCGCCAGGATCTGGGTTCCCGGGTTGTTCATGGTGCCGATCATCACGATCTCGCCCTGCTCGACGTTGAGGGCGCTCACCACGCCGTCGAATGGCGCCACGAACCGGCACTTGCTCAGGTTGTCCGCCGAGGCGGACATCGCAGCCTCCGCGCGCGCGATCTCTTCCTGGGAGGTCGCGCCCGCCGACCGCGCGGACTCGACCGTGGCGGTGGCGCGGTCCCACTCGGCCTGCGAGAGCAGCTTCTGTTCGAACAGCGCCCGCTGGCGGACGTAATTGTCCTCGGCCACCTTGAGCGACGCACGAGCGTCGGCCAGCCGGGCGCGGGCAGACGCGAGCGTCGCCCGCGTCTGGTTCCAGGTTGCCCGGTACTGGGTATCGTCCAGCTGGAGCAGCAGCTGTCCCCTGCGTACGCGGTCACCTTCGGCGACTGCGAGGTGGATGACCTTGCCCGGCACGTCGGCGCTGATCTTCACCTGGGTCTTGGGCTCGATCTTGCCCGGCGCCTTGACGCGCGCCGTCACGTCCTCGACCCGGACCTTGGCGAGCTGCACCGACTCAACCTTGCCGCCCGAGGAGCGGACCATGTTGGCCACCACCAGGGCGATGACCAGCACGCCCCCGATTCCGATCCAGATCCACTTCTTCTTCATCGGCCCCTCTCCCCTTCTCGCCGCGTCACTGCGATTGACCGCGGACGCGGTTGATCTGCGCTTCGGCCACGCGGATGGCGGCGAGCGCCTTGACGACGTTGCTCTGCGCCGTTTGCAGCTGCACCTGGGCGTCGATCAACTCGAGGATCGTCGCGGAACCCACGTTATACTTCTCCTGCGTCAGCTTGAGGTTCTCGGTCGCCGATTCCAACCCCCGCTGCGCGACAGCGTTCTGCGCGATCGATTCGTTGTACGCGAGGAGCATCTGGTTCACCTCGCTCGCGAGATTGCGGTGTAGCGCGTCGGCCGTCGCCTGAGCGCGGTCGAGCGTCGCCCGGGCGGAAGCCACCCGCGAATCCACGGCGCCCAGACTGAAGATGTCCCAGTTGAGTGCCACCTCGGCGCTGAGGGCCCGGTCGGTCGAACTTGGCAGCTTGCCCGGTAGTCCATCGACCTTTCTCTCGGATTTTCCATTGAACGTCGCCTGCCCTGACATCGTCACGTAGGGCAATCGCGCCATCCTCGCGGCGGCATGAGCCGCGCGCGCCGCGCGCAGGCTGGCATCGGCCGCCATGAGGTCCGGGCGGTTCCTGGCGGCTTCTGCGAGGAGCGCCGCCTCGTCATGGTTCTGGGGCGTGACCGCGAGCAGCGTGTCCACCTCGCCGAGCTCCGACACCGGGACCCCCATCTGCGTGGCCAGCGCGACCCGCTGGACGACGATCTGATGGGTGGCGGTGATCGAGTCCAGCTCGGCCTGCGCCGTGGCCACCTGCGCCTTCAGCAGGTCGCTCTTGGACACCGACCCGACCTCAAACATGGCCCGCACGCGGCGCTCGTCGTCCCGCGACCGCTTGAGCGCGCCAGTGGCGACCTCGGCGAGCTTGATCGACTGCACGACGCCGTAGAACTGCCGGCGCGTGCCGAGAGCCACGTCGTTGCGCGTCGCATCATGTTGCAGCCGGGACGCCTTGAGGGATTGGCGCGCGGCGCCGAGGCTTGCCCATGAAGAGAGGTTGAGAATCCCCCACCGGCTCCCCACACCCGGGGTGGTCGAAGTCGCTGACTGATCGGGCAGTCCGTACGGCACGAACGTCCCGGCGGAGGGGTCATAATCCGTCGTTTGGAAGCCATTGGTCCTGGATGCGCGACGGCTGTAGAAGAGCGAGAGATCGGGCACCAGACCGCCATAGGCCGAGTACACGCCTCCCTTTGCGCTGGTGATCCCGGCCGCCGAGTTGATGACGTCAGTGCTCTTTCGCAACGCGATCTTGACCGCTTCGTCCGCCGTCAGGGTCGCCGCGCCCGCTGTGCCCAGCGGCATCCCCAGCACGGCCAGAACGGCGAAAGAACGCATCAGGCCCATCGTCGTCATGCGCTTCTCTCCCTCACGATCGAGGCATCTCCCACGGGGACGCTCCCCGGGGCGTGCCGTGCCTACGTCCTGCGACACGGAAAGTTTCAATCCCCTCAGCTGCCCTTGGTCATCATCGCGACCACCGCCGCGAAGCACACCATCAACGCCACATACAACCCGCCGATCACCCATCCGACAGATTTACGCGGTGCCCCGGAGAGCGCCGCCGCCCCGATGATCAGCACCGCCAGGTACCAGATCGACAGCGGCCCGATCGCGTCCAGGAAGAATCCCAGCCCGGCGATGAGCTTGGACGGCGGGTCGGCCTCCGGCAGCAGGATCCCGAACCCGGTGTGGAGACCCTTCATGGTCTCACGGCTCCAGGCCAGCGCCCCGGTAAGGACCTGCCCAGGGATGGTCACCAGAGACGCCCACGCCACGTTCTCGAACGCCAGTCGGAACCGGTACTTCTTCCCCAGCACGAACCCCACTGCGAACCACACAAAGAGCGCCGAGAGCAGCAGGACGATGGGCAGGGCGATGGCCTGCTGGCCCACGGTCATCGCCATCCCGACCGGCCCGGTCATGAACGTTTCCATCTTGTCCACCTGTTCGGCGGTCATTTTCCCGTCGGCGACCGCCTCGTCCCAGCTCTCCATGATCATCGGGAGCATGGCGCGCTGGTGCAGGGCGGCGGCGAAACCGGCACCGAACACGATCATCACGAGCAGCGGGAACCACCACTGCGCTCGGGTTTGGAGCCCGGTCCATGCCGAGGTCGGACGCACGAACACCGCAATGGAACGTGCCCAGAGGGACAGAGACGGCTCCTCCTGCGCAGGCGTTACCGCCGGGACGGTCTGGTTCGGCTGCGTCTCCATCGGACCTCCGGACGCTCAGGGTGAGTGGACGGGCCTCGTGGCTGTGACGAGAACACGGGACCCTACGAAGTCCGCCGATGGGGGTCAAACGCACCGGGACCGGCGCGGAAAAACATCAGCCCGGCGCGGGCCGCGCCGGGCCGCCCCGGGCAGGAAGACCTCGAATCCGCTCCCTCTAGTTGAGCGTGAAGCGCACCGGGACCGCGACCCAGACCGCCACCGGCTTGTTGTTCGAGAGCGCCGGCTTGAACACCCACTGCCGGACCGCCGTCACCGCGGCCGCGTCCAGCATGGCGATCGACTTCACCACCCTGGTGTCCTTGACGCGGCCGTCCTTGCCGACCAGGGCCTGGACCATCACCGTGCCGTCCACGTTCGCTGAGCGGGCGAGGTCCGGGTAAAGGGGCGCAACCTTGGTCACCGCTTCCGGGAGCTCCTCGACGTACACGTAATCGCCATACTTTGGCAGCTCATCGGACGGCGGGGCCACCACGAGATCGCCCTCGCTGGTCGAGACGCCCGGGGTCGATTGGGCGATCTCCTCCTGGGAGGCGATCGTCTGCTCGGGAGGGGCCTCGGCATCGGGGACCGGCACCGCGACGCCGACCGTCGGGGGGGTGATCGGGACGGCCACCTGCACCTGCGGTGGCGGCTCGTTCTGGGTGAGCGGCGGCGGCGCCGCCAGCTCGCGATACGGCACCACGACCACGCTGGTCTCGCGCGGGCGGTGGCGCAGCAGGGCGCTGGTGCCGAAGGTAAGGAGGAACACCGCCATGAACGCGCCGCTTCCCGTCAGTACGCCGCGGAACATGTACTTGCGCGCAACTTCTTTGAGCTCGGGTGCCCCGTAGGGCATGAAGCGGAATAGGCTCTCGCCTTGATTCGCCGTCAGGGTCGTCACAGCGCCTCGACCTCCTTCTTCTCGTCCGGGGTCAGGGTGCCGAGTGAGAAGCGTGTCAGGTTGGCCAGATCCAGCTCGTCGATGATGTCCACCATGTTGTTGAACTTCGCCTCACGATCGATCTTGATCAGCACCACGAGATCCTTGTTGCCCTTGAAGGGCTGCAGTACGGCGCCGAGGCCGGGCACGTCGATGCGCGCCCAGGGGTCGGTTCCCCGCTTCCAGTAAGCCCGATCGTCGGGCAGCACCCGGACCGTCAGCACCTTCGATTCGGCGACCTCAATCTTAACATCTTTGTCCGGGGGAAGGTTGATTTCCAGGGCCTGCGGGGTGCGGAACACCGTGGTGACCATGAAGAAGATGAGCAGAAGGAACGCCACGTCCACCATGGGGGTCATGTCGATCCGGATCCCCACCCGCCGCTTGGGACGGTGGATACCATGGCCCTTCTTCTTGCCGCTGCTTCGTGTCTGAGGGGCGTCTACTGCACCCATCGAGCCTCACCTCCTCCGTCGGGTCACTTCGTGCGGGCCCTTCTGAACAGGCCGCTGGTCCCCTCGAGATCGGTCTGTACGTTGAAACGGGGCGCCTTGGCATCCTGCAATCCCTGCATCATGTCCGCCATGATGCCGTAAGGTGCTTCCTTGTCCATCTTGACGATGATGCGGGCCATCGGGTTGGCGGCCCGGGCATTCGAGAGCACAGCACTCAGATCGGTCGGCACCTGATCGGGCAGGAGAAGGCGCGAGACTTCCTCCCCGCGCTGGCGATAGATCACCCGCACGCTTGACTGATTCCCGTTCTCCGGCTTCGGCGAGGTCACGGCGATCGTAATGATGTCGGATTCCGGCGACTTGGTCTCGGAATTGGACTCGGGCAGCGTGATCTTATCCTTCTCCGGCGGCTTGAATTGCGTGGTGCACATGAAGAAGATCAGCAGCAGAAACGCCACGTCCACCATCGGCGTCATGTCGATGCTGATGCCGATGCGACGCTTTTTCTTGAGCATCTTCCGTCCTCGCTACTTCCGCTCGGTCGCCGCGGCTGAGAGCAGCTGCACCGCCTCGTACGAGGCCTCGTCCATCATGTAGTTGAAGTTGTCCACCCGGGTCACGAATACGTTGTACGCCACGATGCCGGCAATCGCCACGAACAGGCCGCCCGCGGTGTTGATGAGCGCCTCGGAGATGCCGACGGCCAGCTTCGACGCGTCGACCGCGCCCGTGTGGCCCAGCGCCGCGAACGAACGGATCATCCCGATCACCGTTCCGAGCAACCCCACCATGGTGGCGATCGAGGCGATCGTCGAGAGGGCGATCAGGTTGCGCTCGAGCAGCGGCACCTCGAGCCCGTTGGCCTCCTGGATGGCCGCCTGCGTCTCGGCGACTATCTTGTCCTTGGGCGCGCCGTCGTTGAGCATCTGCTGATACCGCTCGAGGCCGGCCCGGATGACGTTGGCGGCCGAACCGCGTTGCTGACCGCACAGCTGAACGGCCGTGGTGATGTCCCCGCGATGCAGCGCTTTGCGGACGTTGTTCAGGAAGTCGGGCAGCGACCCGCGGCCCGCCGCCTTCTTGAGGCTCCAGGTACGCTCGATGATGAAGGCGGTCTGCAGGATGGCGAGCAGGATCAGGGCGGCCACCAGGTATCCACCCAGCTTCATCTGTTCACCGACCGGTCCGAGCAGCGGCAGGTTCCACCAGATGGCGACGGAAACGATCGTGGCAAGGCTGAACCCCAGGGGCACGATGAAACGGCTCATTGCGTGACGTCCCTCCATAGCCGGATCCGCCGCGCAGGCGGCGACCCGGAGGTCTCAATTGCGCGCGGGTCTCCCCGCGGTCCCGGGCCCGGGACGGCGACCGTGCCGCCCCTCGCCCGCGATGGTTTCGTCTCGTCGCCGACCGCTTCAGCCGACGATGCTCTTTCCCCCCGCGAAAGCCGTGAGCGCCTGCTCTTCGGTTTCGTGGTGGTCGAACACCTTGATCAACTTGGTCATCGTGAACAAATCGTGCAGGCGCTTGCCCATATTACACAGCTTGATCTGGCCGCCACGCCCCATGTAGTTCGAGTGGCCGCGCATCAGCACGCCGATCGCGATCGAGTTGAACGCTAAGCACTCGGACAGATTGATGATCAACCGCGTGTTCCCGGTCGCTGCCTCGTCCATCAGCGCCTTCTGGAAGTCGTCGGTCTCCTGGTCGCCGAAGAAGCTTCCTTTCGGATACAGGATCACGATTCCCTGGACCTCCTTGCGCCGAATGGGCACCCGACCTCCTTCCGCCCCGCCGGTGTGATCGTCAGACCGGCTTCGGTTCCGTGAAGCTGACGATCGCCTGCTGCTCGGTCGGGAATACGTCGAAGACCAGTGATAGCTTGGTGATGACGAAGATGTTCTCGATGCGCTTGTCCACGGCGCACAGCTTCATCTGGCCGCCCCGGCGAACGTAGCTCGAATGCGCGGAGATCAGCACGCCGAGCGCGGTCGAATTCAGATGCTGCGTGTCGGAGAGGTTGATGACCAGGTGCTTGTTGCCGCCGTCCGCCAGCTGCTTGATCGCGCGCTCCAGTTCATCCGTCTCGTCGCCGCCGCTCAGGTAACCCTTCGGGGTGATGATGGCGACGGTCTCCACCTGGCGCTGCTTCATTGTGCTCCTCCCTTGGGGCCCGCAGCCCCTCCCTTATTAAGGATCTCGAGACCTTTCCGCGCGTCGGGCTGCTTCGGATCGAGCGCGAGCGCCCGTTTGTAGCTCTCCGTGGCCTTGCTCCGGTTGCCAGAATTCTGATACGCCTGTGCCAGCCACACCCAAGCTTGGATGTCCTGGTCGTTGAGCGCCACCGCCCGCTCGAGCTTCGGGATCGCATCAAGCCAGTCCTTCTGCAACAGCCGGTAGAAACCGAGCTGACGGATGGCTACCCCGGCGTTCTTGCTGGTCGAGTCGAGCTCGACCGAGCGCGAGAGCGACTCCCGGGCCAGTAGGAGCGTGTCCTGTTGCATCGAGCCGTCGGGTCGCGCGGCCATCTGGGCGTACAGGATGCCCAGCCAGAAATGCCGGTCCGCCTTCAAGCTGTCGATCGAAGCCGCCTGGTGAAGCGCCGCAACAGCTTCAGGGTACTGCTTCATCTCCTTATGGGACAAACCGATGTAGTAGTAAGCCTCGCCGCTGCCCGGGTCAAGGGCGATTCGCCGCTCCATGGCGGCGATCGCCCCGGGGTAGTCCTTCTGTCGGAAGACGAGCTTGCCCCGCTCGTTCATGGCGAACCGGGCGTCGCTGGCGGTCGAGTCGCGCTCGATGATGGCGAGGTAGATCGAGTCCGCCCGTTCCAGGTTGCCCTGGAAGACGTGCATCTGCCCGACCAGGAGCAAGTCGCGCGGCGACGGCTCGCCCTGGCCGAAACACCTGAGCGCATTGGGCCAGTCCTTGCGCTCGGCGTAGATACGCCCCTTCACCGTGTACATCTCCTTGCTCTTGTCCCCGAGCGCCTCCGCCTTCTCCAGCGCCGCCAGCGCGTCGTCCTTGCGCCCGACGTAGTAGTCGGTGCGCCCCAGGAGGCTCCAGCCCTTCGGGTCGTCCGGGCGCAGCTGTGTGTAGGTCTCAAGCGGCGAGCGAGCCTCGGCGTACCGCTTCGGGTCGGCCGCGCCGGAGAGATAGAGCAGGTTCCCAAGCGCGAGGTGGCCCGGGGCAAACTCGGGTTCGCTGCGCGTCACCCACAGGAACTCGTCGAGCGCATCGTTGTAGCGCTGGTCATAGTAGAGCGCCTGCCCGAGCGAGAAGTGCGTCTCGACATCGGAGGAGTCGAGCGCCATGGCAGCCTGGTGCTCAAGGATCGAGAGCGCCCAGGTGCCCCGCCGGAAGTAGAAATCGCCCAGCTCGCGCCGGACGTTGGCGTCGCCTGCCGCCTCTTCGCGTGCGCGGGTGAAGTAGATGCCCGCCGCCCGCAGCGAGTCACGCGACTCCTCGGCTCGACCGAGGGCGGTCAGGAATCGGGGGCGCCATCTCGCCCCCCATTTGAGCCCGACCGAGAGCGCCGCGACCCCCTGGTCGAACTGCCGGCTCGCGATCAGACAGTCCCCGAGCCCAAGCTGCGCCTCGGGGAACTTACGATCCAGATCGGTCGCCTTCTGGAACACGGGGATGGCCTCGGTGAACTTCTCCTGCTGGCGCAGCACCTCCGCGAGCCCCCAGTACCCCAGCGCCAAGACAGGATCCATCTTCTGCGCAAGCTCGAACTGCTCGCGCGCCTTCTCGTACTGGCGCCGGCGCAGCCAAACCTGTCCGACGCCGGCACGGCCGGCTCCGTAGCCCTGGCCGGCCGACTTTTCGAACGCCTTGATGGCATCCTCCAGCCGGCCCTCCTGAAGCGCCCTCTGGCCGTCCTTTAGATCGTCCGCGAGCGCCACGCGCGACGTCGCCGCGCTCACACACGACAACAGGCCCAACAGCGCGGCCCAGATCGTCAGGCGCCGGATCCAGCCGCCTCTCGCCATGCTGTTCACGAGTCTCCTTCCATCGGCTACTTGTGGCTGCCCCTCAACGGTGAGCGCCGCACGAAACGGACCGGGACCGCAGTCGGCACCAGGCCGGCATCACGCACGATCGCCTGCCCTTCCCGACTGGTGATGAATGTGATCAATCCGTTGGCCAGCGCGGGTCCGGTCGGGCGCACGTACAGGTTCATATCGCGCGAGAGCGGGTAGTCCCCGCGGTGCACCGTCTCGGCGTCCGGTCGCCAGTAGGACAACCCCTTGAGGGTGGCGAGACGCAGGGGCCGTACCCCCCGCTCAGCCCACGCCATCGAGACGATCCCGATCGCTTCCGGATGGCGCGCCACGTATGCGACCACCCCCGAATCCGACGTCTCATACACCACCGGCGCCTGCATCGGCTCTCCATTCATCACCTTCGCGGTGAAGAAGGCCATGATGTCGGACCCGGGCGGCTGGATGACCGGTTGGATCCGGTCCCCGGCGCCTCCGAGCGCGTCCCACCGCGAGATGGATCCTTTGTAGATGCCCCGAATTTCGTCGAGCGCGGCGTTCTCGACCGCGTTCCCGGAGTGGACCACCAGCGCCACCCCATCCCTCGCGAACCGATACCCCTCCAACTCGAGTCCTCCCCGCATCGCCGCCCCGCGCTCGACCGGCTCCAGCTCGCGGCTGATCGCCGCCAGGTCGCATTCGGCCGCGAACAGTGCACGAATCCCCTCAGAGGAGGTCCCTTCCCTAAGCGCGATCGCAGCGCCCGGGTAGAGCGAATCGAACGCGGCCCGCTCGCGATCCAGGATGACATGGACCTCGGGCGAGCAGACAACAGAGATACGTCCGCTGGTCAGGCTGTCTTCCACCGATTCTAGCGCGCGTGGTGGGGAGCAGCCGGCCATGTCGGCCGCCAGACACGCCAAAAAGAGCACCCGCGCGGGTTGAACCCAGCCGGTGCCCAGGACCCCGAAGGGAGTAGAGTCTAGAAAGCGTTCGCGCCGCTTGTCAATCACTCGTTCCTGAGCCCCCCTCGCCAACCACCCTTCGCCACGGCAGGAGCCGCGGGTCCAGAGCAGCGACGGACACTAGAGAAGGCAGTCATTGACTGTCAAGAAGTTGCACCCTCGGCACGGGGTGCGCCAACCTTCGGTCTCGGCGCCGACTCGTGAACATCCCATTCCTGGTTTTGATGCCCGCCCGCGGTTGCCGGACTGCCTTGCTTCACCCTACTATCGCTGCCGCGGCGCCGGGCCTGAGCAGGCTGGGCGCCCGACCGTTGTCCGGGGGACAGCGGTGACCCGCATCGGCCCCTTCGAGCTCAGGAACCCATCCCCGTGAAACGTCGCTCCGCCCTCCGCCCGACCGTCACGGCACCGGGGGCCGGCGCTCCTGCGGCCCCTCCGATGCCGGCCATGTGGCCGGTGTGGTCCGACTGGCTCCGCCCCGCCGAACCCTTCCTCGTCCCGTTGCTCCTGCTCCTCGCCACCCGCGGCCTGTTGTGGGCCCTCCTGCCGATCGCGGCAGAGGACGCCTACATCACCTTTCGCTACGCCAAGAACCTCGCGATCGGCAACGGCCTCATGTACAACCCCGGCGAGCGCGTCATGGGATTCTCCTCGCCGCTGTGGACGGTGTGGAGTGCGCTCGGCTGGCGCCTCTTCGGAAACCCGGTCGAATGGGCACGCATGTGGACCGTGGCCGGCGACGCGGTGACGATGGTGCTGAGCGCGACCATGCTGCGGCGGCACTGCGGCCGCGCCACCGCCTGGTGTTTCGCTTGGTTCTTCGCCGGATGGCCGTTCTTCGCGGCGGTTGCGGTCTCCGGCATGGAGACCAGCATCACGCTCACGCTGATGGTGCTCGCAGCCGTCCTGGTCGAGCGAGGGAGCCCGCTCTCGGGTCCGGCGCTCGCCGCCCTGGTGCTGGTGCGCCCGGAGGGACTCGCCGCCGCCGCGGTGATCGCGCTCGGCGCGCGCTGGCGGGACCGGGCAGTCGCCCTCGCGCTCGCCGGCCTCGGGGTCGCGTCGCTGTGGGTCTATTTCGGCTCGCCCATCCCGCAGAGCGTTCTCGCCAAGGCCGGCATCTACGGCCACCCGGGTCCCGTGCTGGGTCGGTTCTGGTGGGACTGGCTCATCCCGTTCCCGGTGGCGGGCGCGCCGGTGATCACCGAGGGCGTTCACCTGTTCCTGCTCAGTGTCCTGATGGCGCCGGCGGTGGTGATGGGCGCTCCCGTCCTGTGGCGCGTCCGTCGCTCGGCGCTCGGGCTCTTCGCCGGCGCGGCGCTGCTCATCTGGTTCGGCTACGCGCTCCTCGGCGTCGCGTTCTTCTTCTGGTACCTCGTGGTACCGCTCGCCGGCCTGCTCCTGCTGGCGTCGGCCGGGATGCCGCGGCTGGTGAAGGGGCGCGCGATCTACCTCTCGGTCGCTCTTTTCGTGATCGGGATGTGGGGCATCGGGCTCCAGCTCTACGTCGGCCGGGCCAAGGCCGAGCTGGGCGGGTTCGGGTCGGTCGCCACCTACCTGGCCACGCATGGCCGGCCGGGCGAGAAGGTGTTCCTCGAGCCGATCGGCCTGATCGGCTATCGGAACCCCCTTGTGGTGGTGGACGAGGTCGGCCTGGTCTCGCCGAGGGTGGCGCGACGCCGCGCGCAGGGGCCCGGCTGGTACACGGACGTGATCGCCGAGCAGCGGCCCGACTGGCTGGTGGTCCGCCGTTCGCTGCTGACCCGCGGGGCGGGCTTCGCCGGCCGCCATGCGCCGCTGCGGGATGCCGCCGAGCTCGACTCGCTCAACGCGCGCTACACGGTCGCGACCACGGTCGCGCCCGAGGCCGGCGATCAGGCGCTTCTGGTGCTCCGAAGGAATCGCTAGAGGCGGCGACGACGCCCGCCCCCGCTCAGGGACGAAGTCGGTTGAGCATCCTCGGGAATGGGATGCTCTCGCGCACGTGGTCGAGCCCCGCGATCCAGGCCAGTGTGCGCTCCACGCCGATCCCGAAACCCGCGTGGGGCACCGAGCCGTAGCGGCGCAGATCCTTGTACCACTCGAAGGCCTCCTGCGGGAGACCGTGCTCATCAACCCGCCGGGTAAGCTGATCGAGTGAGGCCAGACGCTGGCCCCCGCCGATGATCTCGCCGAAGCCCTCGGGTGCAAGGCAGTCGCACGAGAGGCACAGTCGCGGATCGGCGGGATCGGGCTCGGTGTAGAACGCCTTGACCGCCGCCGGGTA
>CAYONG010000191.1:0-3508 GCA_964405235.1 uncultured bacterium
TACCGGCTGATCGAGAAGATCGGCGAAGGGGGCATGGGCGTGGTATGGCGCGCGGTCGATACGACCCTGGGCCGCGACGTCGCGATCAAGATCCTGCCCCAATCGGTCGCCGCGGACCGCGATCACCTCGCGCGTTTCGCGCGCGAGGCGCGACTGCTGGCCTCGCTCAACCACCCGAACATCGTCACGCTGTTCGCGGTGGACCACGCCGAGGACGTGCACTTCCTGGTCATGGAGTACGTGCCGGGACAGACGCTGGATCTGCTGATCCCGCCGGGGGGTCTTCCGTGCGATCGGTTCTTCGAGATCGCGCTTCCGTTGATCGAGGCGGTGGCGGCGGCCCATGAACGGGGCATCACGCACCGCGATCTCAAGCCGGCGACTGTGATCGTCGGAACCGATGAGCGCGTGCGGGTGCTGGACTTCGGGCTGGCGAAGGCGGAGGCCTCCGGGCCGAGGGCGTACACGGACTCCGCGGCCACCGTGTCGATGGGCGCGACGTCCGCGGGCACGGTCCTCGGCACCTGGGCGTACATGTCCCCGGAACAGGCCGAGGGGCTCGCCGTGGAACCCAGGTCCGACGTCTTCTCGCTCGGCGTGGTGCTCTACGAGATGGCCACCGGGCGGCCGCCCTTCGCGGGCGAGAGCCCCGCGCAGTTGATCTCGGCCCTGCTGCGCGACACCCCTCCCCCGGTCAGCTCAATCCGAGCGGACCTGCCGCCCGAGGTGGACGGCGCCATCGCCGGTTGCCTCGAAAAGAGTTGGGAACTCAGGAGCACGAGCGCGCGAGCGCTGCTCGACCAACTGCGCCGCGTTCGCGAGCGGCCGGCCGCGGGCGACCCGGCCGCACCCGGAAAGGGTCGAAGCATCGCCGTCCTGTCGTTCACGAACCTCAGCCCGGATCAGGCCGACGAGTACTTCAGCGACGGCGTGACCGAAGAGATCATCACCGCGCTGGCCAGTGTTCCCGGCCTGCGCGTCGCCGCGCGCACATCGGCCTTCGCGTTCAAGGGGCGCTCGGTGGACGTCGGTGAGATCGCCCGCCAGCTCAACGTCGCGACCGTGCTCGAGGGCAGCGTGCGCCGGGCCGGCAATCGGCTGCGCATCACGGCCCGGCTCGTTGACGTCGCGAGCGGCGGGCCGGTCTGGGCGGAGCGCTTCGATCGCGAGATGACCGACGTATTCGCGGTGCAGGACGAGATCGCCACGGCGATCGCGAGCCGGTTCGCGGACGGCACGTCGCAGCCAACCGCGGCGAGGCGGGTGACCGCCGGGACGCGCGACCTCGAGGCCTACGAGCACTACCTGCAGGGTCGCTTCTTTCTCAACCGACGCAGTGAAGCGAATCTCGAAAAGGCTGTCGCCTGCTTCGAACGCGCGATCGCGCGCGATGCCAGCTTCGCCGAGGCCTGGGGCGGGCTGGCCGATGCCGGGCTGATGCTCCCCATCTTCAGCCTGCGGCCGCTGCGCGAGCAGCACCCGAAGACCCTGGACGCCGCGCGGCGCGCGCTGCGCCTCAATCCGCATCTCGGGAGCGCCCACGCGACCCTCGGTTACCTGCACATGGTCTTCGACTGGGCGTGGCAGGACTCCGATCGCGAGTTCCGCGAGGCCATCGCGCTGAGTCCGGGAGACGTGATGGCGCACAAGTGGTACGTGGACCTGTTGATGATGACCGCCCGCCCGGATGAAGCGTATCGGGAGGTGCGCAAGGCGCTCGAACTCGACCCGATTTCGGCCAACGTGCTGACAATCATGGGCGAGTGGTATCGGGGCGTGGATCAGCCCGAGGAATCGCTGGCCCAGTACCTCAAAGCGCTCACATTCGATCCCAACCTGCCCCTGGCGCTTGAACTGGCGGCGCACCACTACTGGGAGTTCGGCGACGTCGAGAAGTATTTCGCGCTGCGGGAGCGCCTGGAGACCGTCTCGGCACGCGCCACGCCGCCGACGGCAGTGCTGCGACAGGCCTACGTCGCCGGCGGCCGCGAGGCCGTATTGCGCGCCCAACTCACCTCGGCCGCGGCCAATCGCATGCCCACCGATCGGGCGATGTGGCACGCGGAGCTGGGGGAAATGGATGCGGCGTTCGAGGACCTCGAACAGGCGATGGCTGACCATGATAGCCGTCTGCCGTACGTCACCTATTTCGCTGACTTCGCCTCGATCCGGCGCGATCCCCGCTACGAGATCCTGTTGAAGCGCATCGGGTTGCGATAGGCCGAAGCACCCCCGGCCTCAGCTCCGGCTCACCTCGGCGTCACGCTTCGCCCCCACCGAGACGCTGCTGATCGGTACGCCGCAGGCGCTCTCGATCCATTCCAGATAACCGCGCGCCTCGGCGGGCAGGTCCGACCAGCGGCGTGCCTCCACGGTCGGCGTGCGCCAGCCGGGGAAGGTGCGCCAGCGCGGCGTGACGCTTTCGAGCCCGCGGCCCGCGGCCGGGTATTCCCCGCTCCCGTCCGACGTCTCGTAGGCGTCCGCGACACGGATCTCCTCGAAGCGGTCGAGCACGTCGAGCTTGGTCACGACCAGCGCGTCGAGCCCGTTCACACGCGCCGCGTAGCGCAGCGCCGGCAGGTCGAGCCAGCCGCAGCGGCGCGGCCGCCCGGTGGTGGCGCCGTATTCCTCGCCCGCTTCGCGCAGCCGGAGGGCCTCGGCTCCCGGCATCTCGGTGGGAAACGGCCCGAGGCCCACGCGGGTGGTGTAGGCCTTGGTCACGCCGATGACGTGATCCACCGCGCGCGGCCCGAGCCCGACGCCGAGCGGCGCGCCGGCGGCGCTGGCGGCCGAGGAGGTCACGAACGGGTAGGTGCCGTGGTCGAGATCGAGCAGCGTCCCCTGCGCGCCTTCGAGCAGGACGCGCTTGCCGTCGGCGAGGGCCGCATGCAGCTCGGCCGAGACGTCGCACACCAGGGGCTCGATCCACGCGACCGTCTCGCGCAGCCCGTCGTGGAGGCGCGCACCGTCCATCGCGCCCAGCGTCTCGGCCTCGGGGAACTCTCGCTTGAGGCGCGCGAGGTTGCGATCCACCTGAGCGACGAACCGTTCCCGGTCGAACAGGTCGGCGACCCTGAGCCCGGTGCGCGCCGCCTTGTCGCGGTAGGCGAAGCCGATGCCGCGGCCGGTGGTGCCGATCGCGCCCGGGCCCTGCTCCGCCGTGGCTTCGACCGCCTGATGGTAGGGCAGGATGAGGTGCGCCGCGGGGCTGATGCCCAGGCGGTCGCGCACCGAGAGCCCAAGCGCTTCGAGGCCCGCCACCTCCTCGCGCAGCCGCCCGAGGTCAATGACCACGCCGTTGCCGATCAGACAGCGGCGGCCCGCCACCATGACGCCCGAGGGGACCAGGTGGAGCACGATGGTCGCGCCGTCGCGGATGACGCTGTGCCCGGCGTTGGGCCCACCCTGGTAGCGGGCGACGATCTCCGCCCGCTCGCTCAGGGCGTCCACGATCTTACCCTTGCCCTCATCGCCCCATTGGGCCCCTACCACCACGGTGCACGGCATC
>CAYONG010000192.1:0-3256 GCA_964405235.1 uncultured bacterium
AGTGCTTCGTCGCCCGAGAGGAGGATGTTCTCGGGCTTGATGTCACGATGCACGATGCCGTGCTGGTGCGCATAGCTCAACGCACCGGCCACGCCACAGCCGATCCGGACGATCTCCTCTACGAGGGGACTCGGCCCCCGATCCAGCCGGTCGCGGAGCGTCTCGCCCTCGACGACCGGCATGACGTAGTACAACAGTCCGTCGGCCTCACCCGAGTCGAACACGGGAACGATGTGCGGGTGATTGAGCAGCGCCGCGATGCGGATCTCGCCCACGAATCGTTCGGCGCCGAGCACCGCCGCGACGTCGGGACGCAGCACCTTGAGGGCCACGGGGCGCTGGGCATGCTTGCGATCGCGGGCGAGGAACACCACGCCCATGCCGCCCTTGCCCAGCATCTTCTCGACGACATAGCGCTCGCCGAGCGCCCGGCCCAGGCGTTGTTGGATCTCTGTTGCAGCGGCGACGACATCGACCATGTCGGGACTCCCGGGGGCAGCGACCGCCAGCTTAGATCCAAGGGAGGGATCAGGCTACCATGGCGCGGGGGGCGCCGGACCCGCGAGCTGGAACGCGAGCCACGACTGGGTCGGGGCGGAACTGCCGAACTCCATTACCGCATTGCCGGTCAGCGTGAACCCGTCGGTCAGCGAGGCGTCCTGGATCTGCAGGATGTCGAGGCCACCGTTGCTGGCGCTCGAGACGTCGCTCACGGCGTCCCGGTCGAGCACCAGGTCGGTGACCTGCACCGAGGTGCCGGCATCCACCGCGCGGGTGCGCACGGAGATCTCGTTCGCGCCGAGCGCGGTCAGGTGCACGAGCGAGTGCCCGCCGAGTGTGAACGTGGCCTGCTGCAGCCCGGCGTCCCATACCAACGAGAAAGGCTCCACCTGCGCGCTCAGCCAGCCATACTGCGCGGTGGTGGCGGGCGCACCCGTGTCGGGGCCGAGGTCGAGCTCGAACGTGGCCGCGCCCGCTGGACGCTAGAGCTCGCGCGCAAGATGCGTGGAGCGGCCAAGTGACGATCGCGTTCAGTGCGGAAACTGAGGCTGTGCTCACTTTGAGAGCCTAGCGGACCAAGGACGGGGAGGGGAGCAGAAGAAAGCTGTGGACGAACGCCGCGGCGGTGAGCAGAATCGGAGGCATTGGCATCCCTGTCTCCGTGGGTGCATGTCCTCCGAGGGTGCGGAAACGAGAAGCCCAGAAGTCTTGCGGATGCCGGCACAATATTCGAGGGCAGTGGAAGATGGGGTTTTCGGGAGGCACAGCTCCAGGCCGGAGGACTCCGTCCAACGACCCAGGGCCCTCGTGAGGATTTCATGAGCCATTCCGGGGCGTTCCTGCGCATAATTGGAGGTGGGGCCCTTGGGGCCTCCGATGGCTACAAGGTTCAGAAGGGGGTTCCCATGGCTCGCAGGATCTGGACCGACGTTCGCATCGCCCGGCCGGCGAGTCCGGATGGGCTGCACACGACGAAACTCGCCCAGCGTCTTCTCCCGGCGGCTTGTGCCCTACTCCTCGCCGCGCCGGCGTTCGGGGCACCGAGCTACACGGTGATTTTCCAGCCCTCCGGCTCCGCCGCCCATTTCAACGTCACCCAGAGCACACCGCTTCAATATGAGGGCACGTTTCCCGCGAACATCAACGGCAGCGGGACCTCCACGTTCTCCGGCTCCGCGTTCGCCTTCCCCGGCCACGTCGGGGTCAAGGACCGCCTTGAGACTCACTGGACCGGCGTATCGGCAGGCTCGAGATACGACGTGGACAGCAGGGCGACCGCGACCGACTTCATCATCACCGGGCCCGCGAGCCCCCCGATCGCGGGTCAACTGCACCTACGGGTTCGCGCGAGGCTGGAACACGTCGGTGGCTACGCCGCCAACGCGTCGCACGGCGCGCGCGTGAACGTGGATGCCCGGGCCAGGTCCGGTCTCTACCTCGTGATGGGTGACCTCTACTCGACCAATTTCGACACCCACGGCACCGGGGCCCTGGCCGGACTCACCAGTCCCGATCTGGATTTCCCACTGGTCCTGTCGGGCTTGTTCCCCGTGGGAACACCATTCGACGTCGTGCTACGGATGTTCACGATCGAAACCACTTACGGCAATGGCGGCAGCTCGCCCAACCCCGGCTACGTATTGGGGGACGGGGGGAGCCGTTCGGACTACGGCCTGTTCCTCGAGGAAGTCAGCGGACAGGTGATGACGCTGCCCGCCGAATACACGCTCAACTCCGCGAGCTGGGGGGTGGTGGATAACCGCTTCCAGTCCACGGTTGGCGTGGGGCCCGAACCCGAACCCGGCGCGCTGCGGCTTTCGGCCCACCCCAATCCGTCATTCGGCACCACCCTGGTGTCGTTGGAGCAACCCCAGGCGGCCCATGTCCGGCTCCAGGTGTTCGACGTCGGCGGGCGACTCGTCCGCACCCTCGCCGACGACTGGCGCAGCGCGGGCGTGCAGCGCTTCGAATGGGACGGTCGCACCGATGACGGCGCCGTCGCCGGGACCGGGCTCTACTTCCTGCGGGTCGAGGCAGCTGGGAACACCGCGAGCGGAAGGATCGTGCGGGTTCGAGGCGGGGACCGGTAACGAAGCGGGCGGGAAGTCGAAGTCTCCACGACCCTGTCCGAGCCCACGTCCGCGGCTGTGCATCCCGAAAACCCCCATCGGCGCGGCCCCCGGCGGGCCAGTGTGGCGATACCGCGACCCTCAGAAGCTGCCGAGGCGGGCGATCGAGTGGCGTCCTGCCTCGTGTGCCGGCAGGTCGCTTGGCTGTGGTCGCGCTAAGCGCCGCGCAGGCATGGTCCGATCGTGCACCGACGCCCCAAGTTCATGCATGACGACCAGTCGAGGAATTCGGCGCGTCTTCACCGGCGAGGGTCCAGAAGACCCCTTCTCCGCTGGAATCTCGCTCGCTCATGCGGTATAAGTCTCTGCCCTTCAGTTGTTTGGCGGCGGCATAGCCAAGTGGTAAGGCGAGGGTCTGCAAACGCGGGACCTCGAAAACACGTCACTTACGAGACCGAGTCCACAAGTAGCTCCGCGGCAATACAATGCACGACGCCCCAGAAGGTTGAGTCCTCTGGGGCGTCGTTGCATCGGTGGCCAACGGGGTGTAGACGGCCACCGAGACCCGCGTGTTTCTGACCGTGTCCTCGTGACTCGTGACTGTGAGGACCCGGCAAGTTGTTGAGAAAACATGATCGAGCCTTCGTTGCACGCTGGGCGTGACGGATCAGGGTTCCATTCCATCC
>CAYONG010000193.1:0-16803 GCA_964405235.1 uncultured bacterium
CGCGCGGCGAAGGAATGCCGCCGGGGATGCGATCCCGAGCGGCTGGTGGCCCAGCTCGTAGCAGGAGACGAGCAGGATGGCCCCACGGGCGCGGAGAGGTGCCGGCGGCTGGGGTCTCGAGGGGAGGTTCGCCATCAGGGACATGAGGGGCATGATATCCCAGCGGGCACGTCGGCCGGGCCAGCTCGCTCCCGGCAGACCAGTGACACCCAACTTCAAGGAGCCATGGTGCCGGGAGCAGGATTCGAACCTGCACGGGGTTTCCCCCAGGGCATTTTAAGTGTCCTGTGTCTCTCCAGTTCCACCATCCCGGCACATCGCGGATCTCGCCGCGGTGGCGATCCTTGATTCAGGGTAGGCGCTCCGAGCCCCCAGCGCACGCAGCTGCGCGCCCAGGAACTCGATCGCCCGGCCCCTCATCATGAGGAACCGGGCGCCGGGCGCACGCGGAAGAGTCGGACCGCGCACTAGTGCCCGTGCCCTCCATGGCCGGCTAACACGTCCGAGACATTCACGATCGGGTAGCGGGAGACGAAGTTGTGCACCCGCCAGCCGAACACACCGAGGAACCCGAGCGAGACCCCGATTTCCGGCAGGCCCACCCACACCTGGTCGGGATTGAGCGATGGCATGACCAGGATGTGCCGCTCCATCCACATCCCGACCAGGATGATGACGGAGAACAGGCCCAGCCAGAACGGGCTCCGCTTGGTGTACATGTTCATCAGCCCCAAGAACGGCAGCAGGAACACGAACGTGAACACGGTGAAGCCCAGGGTGCGCCAGGGCGCCTCGAAGCGCAGGAACACCCAGCCGGTCTCCTCCGGCATGTTGGCGTACCAGATCGGCAGGTACTGCGACCAGAACTGGTAGACCCAGAAGACGCTGAAGCCAAAGGCGAGCTTGCCGGTGTCCCACAGATGCGCCGGGGTGATGTAGCGGTGGAGCTGGTAGCGGGAGCGCAGGCGTGAGGTGAGCAGCGCCGTCATCGCGATGCCGCTCAGGAACGCGCCCATGAAGAACCACCAGCCGAACAAGGTGCTCACCCACTCCGGCGTGAGCGACATGATGAAGTCCCACGCCAGCAGGGTGTAGACCACCGCGTACGTCACGATGATCGCGGGCGCGCGTTGCGAGAGCCGGTGGCGCTGCCAGTCCTCCTCGGCCTGATCGCCGCGCCAGCCCGCGCTCAGGCGCTCGTAGTCGGGCTTCAACTCGGGCGCCACGTGGTTTTTGAGCAGGTGGGCGTCGCTGCGCAATGAGGTGCGCACCAGGTCGCGCGTGAGCCACAGCAGCAGCGCCTGACCCGCCAGTGTGCGGATGAGAAGGAACGGTACGTTGAGATAGGGCGCCTGGCGCGCCTCGACGTGCCCGACCCATGGCAGGTACTGCCGCAGACCGGCGATCGCCAGCACCGCCAGCGCTGCCACGCCGTACGGAAGGTAGGCCGAGAGCGCCTCGGCCATGCGCATGACCGGGCCGGCCCAGCGGCCGTTGGAGAGCCGGATGGCGCAGGCCAGCACCACCGCGCCCTGGGCGATCCCCATCCAGTAGAGGCAGTTGATCGCCCACGCGCCCCAGGCACGCTGAGGCGAGCTCATGAGCAACCAGACGAACGTGGCGAGGCCGATCGCCATCAGCGCGATCCATATGCGTCGCCGACGCGGGTTGGGCATCACCGGCAGCCGGCCGGCAATGTCCTTGAGGACCGCCTCGCGCTCGGCCGCGGGCACGGGGCTATGCGAATGGCTCACCGGGGGGTCGCTTTCTGATGGTGACGCATGAAGTTCACAAGATGCCACGCCTCCTCGGCGCTCACCTGGAAGCCATAGCTCGGCATGACCACCCCACCATGGCGGATGTACGAGTAGATGAAGCCGTCCTTACGCTCGCGCGTCTGCTGGCCGAGCAGGTCCGGCGGCGGCATGAACTGGGCGGCCACCGGGCCGTCACCGGCCAGCGAACGGCCGTGACAGGGCACGCAGAACTTCTTGTAGAGCGAGTCGCCGTGGGCGACCGACAGGTCGCTGGTCGGGACCGGATTGCGCAGCGTCTCGGCGGCGATGTCCCGGTCGATGGCGTTCTCCTTGCCTGTGGTGGGCACGCTGGCCTCGTCGGGCGGGCGATAGACCCCCTTCTGCGGCGCCAGGGCCACCGACTTGCGCATGTCGCGGATAGGGTAGTAGCTCAGGTGGGTGAACGAGTTGATCGCGTCCTTCAACCCCTGCTGGAAGCTTGGCACCGCGAACAGCGCCAGGAACACCGCAGCAACCAGGGCGAGCACGCTCTTAAGCATGGAGGGCGACCTCCTCCGCGCCGTGACCGCGCATCATCTCCTGGACCTTCACCGCCGCCTCGCCGCCACAGGGCACCCAGATGCCGATCCGGTCCTCGCTGAAGCGCGGGTCGTAGGGCGCCGAGGGCTTGATCTCCGGCAGGCGAGTGAGCGCCAGCATGCCGAACAGGTTCGATAGCCCGCCGAGCAGGATCATCGACTCGTAGCCGATGATCACGAAGGGCGGCAACGAGACCAGCTCCTTCCCTCCCGTCACCAGCGGCCACGAGAGCACCGAGTAGATGCAGAGCGCGAATCCGCCGGTGATGCCGCACACGGCGCCGCCCAGCGTCACCCAGCGCACGATCGATCGCCCCTGCTCGAGCGCCTTCTCGATCTCGTGGTAGGGCACCGGCGAGTAAACGCGCAGGTCCCGGTGGCCGAGCTGGCGCAGAGCCAGCACAGCCTCGGTCACGTCGTCGACGTAATAGAACACGCCCATGACGCCACGGTGCTTGACCTTGGGACCGGCATTGATCATGTCGACCAGGTCGAGGATCGGCTTGGGGAGCTTCATCCGCGCTTCCTCCGCAACGGAGGCGGTAGGGTCTCTTTTACCTCGGCGATCGAGATCGCCGGCAGCAGCCGGATGAAGAGCAGGAAGTACATCCCGAACCAGGCGAATGAGCCGGCCAACACCGCGGCCTCGGTCCACGACATGCGGTAGTTGACGCCCCAGTTGGCGGGATTGAACGGGTGGGCGAGCGAGGTGACGATGATGACGAAGCGCTCGAACCACATCCCCACGTTCACGAACAGCATCAGGACGAACAGCACCGTCATGTTGCGCCGCACCGACTTGAACCACAGGGACAGCGGGAAGATGACGTTGCAGATGAACATGATCCAGCTCGCCCACCAGAAGTGCCCGGTGAAGCGCCACCACATCAGTTCACGCTCGAACTTGCTGGGGCCGTACCAGGCGCAGAAGAACTCGCATAGATAGGAGTAGCCGACAATGGTCGAGGTCAGCAGCACCAGCTTCGAGAGCTTCTCGATGTGGTCCGCTGTGATGATGTGCTCGAGCCGGTAGCCCTTGCGGATGATGATGAGCAGGTTGATGACCAGCGCCACGCCCGAGAAGATCGCGCCGGCCACGAAGTAGGGCGCGAAGATGGTGCTGTGCCAGCCTGGGACCTGCGACATCGCAAAGTCCCACGACACCACGCTGTGCACCGAGAGCACCAGCGGGGTGGCCAACGCCGCGAAGTAAATGTAGGCCCCGTAGTAGTGCTTCCACTGGTAGTTGGCGCCCCGCCAGCCGAACGAGAAGAGGGTGCCGAGCAGGCGGTGGAACCGGTTCTTGGCCGCGTCGCGCTGGACCGCGGCGTCGGGGATGAGGCCGACGATGAAGAAGATGCTCGAGACCGTCAGGTACGTGGTCACCGCGAACACGTCCCATTCCAGCGGCGAGCGGAAGTTCGGCCACAGCTGGCGCTGGTTGGGATAGGGGAACAACCAGTACGGGAACCACGGCCGGCCCAGGTGGATGATCGGGAACAGCCCCGCGGTCATCACGCCGAATACCGTCATCGCCTCGGCCACCCGGTAGACCGCCCTTCTGAAATGCGCGCGGAACAGGAACAGGATCGCGCTCACCAGAGTGCCGCAGTGGGCGATGCCGACCCAGAACACGAAGTTGGCGACGTACGACGCCCACATCACCGGCCGGGTGTGGCCCGCCACACCGATGCCGCGCACGATCTGGTTTCGCTCGGCGACCATCCCGATGGCGAGGATCGTCAGGTCGAGCAGGAACACGCCCCACCAGATCTTTCCGGGGCGCTCGAGCATCCGCAGAATGTCGGCGTTGAGCGATTTCTGCGTGACGGTCGCCGGCACGTGCTCGGTCACACCGACGTCTTCGGCGTCGGCCGCGGGCTCGTAGGTGGCGTCGTCGTTGTTCGCCATGCCTTGCGCTCCTAGGCCAACCCGGCTTCGCGCCGGATCCGCTTGAGATAGGTCACACCGGGCTTGGTGTTGAGCTCGTTCAGGACCCAGTAGCGGCGCTCGCCGTGCGACGACTTGTGAACGGCGCTCTCGGGATCGGCCAGGTCGCCGAACACGATCGCCTGGGTCGGACACGACTGCGCGCAGGCGGTCTGAATCTCGCCGTCACGCACCTTGCGGTCCTCGTCCTTGGCGGTCCCCTTGCCCTCGATGATGCGCTGGACGCACATCGTGCACTTCTCCATCACGCCCTTGTTGCGCACGGTCACGTCCGGGTTGAGCTGCCAGTTGAGCGGCTCGGGGAACGCAAAGGTCGGCTTCTCGCGCGCCGCGTAGTCGAAGAAGTTGAACGAGCGAACCTTGTAGGGGCAGTTGTTCGAGCAGTAGCGGGTGCCGACGCAGCGGTTGTAGACCTGGGCGTTGAGCCCTTCGGGATTGTGGTAGGTCGCGTACACCGGGCACACGGTCTCGCACGGGGCGTCGCCGCAGTGCTGGCACATCATCGGCACGAATCGGACGTCGCTCCTGCCCGGCTGCAGGCTCTCCTCGAAGCGGTCAATGCGGATCCACATCATCTCGCGACCGCGCTTGATCTGCTCGGGCCCCACGGTCGGCACGTTGTTCTCGGCACTGCAGGCCACCACGCACGCGCTGCATCCCGTGCACGTGTCCAGATCGATCGCCATCGCCCATCGGTGCTCGGCTTTGGCGTAGCTTCCGACCGCGATCGGGATGTTGCGCGGCCCGCGCGTGTGGTGCTCGGGCTCGTACGCGGTGATCGCGTGGGCCGGCGTCTTCGCGTCCGGCGCCTTGCGGAGCGGCGAGGTGTGGACCCCAGGCCGCGTCTGAGACGGGTGCGGCGGGATCCCCGCCTGGGCGTGCCCCGCTGGCGTCTGGTGGATGGTCGTGAGCGGGTTGATCTGGGGCTCGGCCGTGACCTGAGTGGCCGGCGTGTCGGACGCCTTGGCCAACAGCGCCGTGAGCGGGACCGCCTCGGCGAAGTGGCGGTCGTGCTGGTTCTTTTCGTGCTGCGTCATCACCAGATCCGCCGCAGCGCTGCCCTTGGCGATCGAGGCTCGAGCGCTCAGGTAGGCGACCGCGCTCGAAGCCCCGTCCTGGGCTTCCACGAGCAGTGAGGCGGCGTTGGCGCCACGCCCGGTCGCATAGCGGCCGTAGGCGGTATGCCCCTGTCCGAGCGGGATCGCGATCACGTCCTTGCGCAGCCCCGCGTAGAGGTAGGCCGGAAGCTCCAGCTTGCCGGCCTCGGTCTCGACCCGCACCGGATCGCCGGACTTGACGCCGATCCTGGCCGCGGTCTCGGGGTGGATCTCGACCCAGCTCCCCCATACCGCCTTGCTGGTCGGGTCGGGCAGCTCCTGCAACCACGCCTTGTTGGCGCCGCGCCCGTCGTAAAGCGTGCTCGAAGGGTAGAGGATGAGCGCCAGATCCCCCGCGCCCTTGAGCTCGGGAACGGCGAACGCAGGCGTCCCGACCCAGCGCACCGGGGTCGCCTCGGCCGGATCCCAGATGCCACCGTTCTTGAGCGTGTCGTTCCAGAACGTCTCGAAATCCCGCCCGGCGCCATGGCGCTGGTGGAGCGGCTGCCAACTGGTCTTGAGGTAGTCGGCCCAGGTCGCGGGGAATCGTTGGCCGAATCCCGCGGCCTGCGCGAGCGCGATCAGCGTGTCGCCGGCGGGTCGGGCGTCGAACACCGGCACCTTCTGCATGGCCGGCTGGATGATCGAGTGGACCCCGCGCACGGTCTCGGCGTCGCCGAGCGTCTCGAGCGGGTGGGTCGCGGGCAGAATCAGGTCGCAGTGCTCGCTGGTCTCGTCCATGACGCCCGAGAGCGAGATGCGGAACGGCACCTTGTCGATCGCCGCGCCGAATCCGGCCCAGGCGGGGATCGCGTAGACCGGGTTGGCATCGTAGACCACCAGCACGTCCACCTTGCCCTGCGACATGTCCGCGATCAGGCGCTGCACGTCGTCGAAGGAGGCCACCGCGTCGAAGTCGAGCGTGCGGTCGAAGCGCACCGTCTGACCGATATTGCCGGCGGCGTGGTTGAGCAGGTTGACCGCCGCGATCAGCGCCACCGACTGCTCGCTCTGCGCCGCCACCCCTCCGGCCACCGCGAGGCTCGGGCTCTGGGCGGCGAACATCCGCGCCAGGCGCTCGACGGTCGCGGCCGGCACCTCGGTTTGCTGCTCGACCGCCTCCGGCGTGTAGTTCGAGACGGCGTCGAGCAACTGGGCGCTTTCGGACACCGCTGGGCCCAGCCCCTGGGTCAGGATGACGCGCGCCATGCCGAGCGCCAGTACCGCCTCGGTGCCGGGCTTGATCGCCACCCACTCGTCGGCGTTGGCGCCGGTGAGCGAGAGGCGCGGCTCGACCGACACGAACTGGCCCGACCCGTCGCGGCGGGCGCGCATCGCGGCGAAGCCCCGCGCATGGCCGACCGGCGAGAGCCAGGTCTCGAGGAAGTCGGCTCCGAAAGAGACCACGCAGCGCGCGCGGCCGAAGTCGAGGTTGGGGATCTCGGCCAGCCCGAACGTGCGCCGGTTCGCCTCGCGCATGCTCTCGTGGGCGAACGGCTCGTAGACCAGGTGCGTGGCCGAAGCGCCGGTCGCCCATTCCGCGGCCAGCCGGTGGAGCGAGCCGGTAACGTGGTCGGTCATGAGCGCGACGCCGTGCCGCCCCTTGACGGCCTCGCCGAGCTTGGAGGTCGCCAGGGCCAGCCCTTCATCCCACGTGATGGGCTTCCAAGCGCCGCCTTCCTTCATCATCGGCGTGCGCAGGCGATCGGGGTCGTAGAGTCCCTGCAGTCCCGCCTGCCCGCGCGCGCACAGGCCGCCCTGGTTCACCGGGTGCTGCGGGTTACCCTCGACCTTGATAGCGCGGCCCTCGCGCGCCTTGACCAGCAGGCCGCAGCCGGCCGGACACTCACGGCAGGTGCTGGCATACCAGTAGGCCACACCCGGCATGATGTCGTTGGGCGCGACCAGGTAGGGGATGAGCCGGTCGGCTGCGGGCGCCGAGCAACCGGCGGCGGCGCCGGCCACACCGATGCCGAGCAGCCTCAGGAAGTCGCGACGGTCGAAGACGACGGGCTCGGACACTCGGGTGCCTCTAGTGGTGACAGACCAGGCAGTCCATGCTGGCCGGAAACTTGGGATCGTCGAGGTTCTGTCGGTGGCAACTCACGCACCAGCCCATTTTGAGCGAGGGGAACTGGTAGACGACCGGCATAGTCTCCACCGCCCCGTGGCAATCCTGGCACTTGATACCGGCCTTGACGTGCCGCTTGTGGTTGAACTTGACGTGCGCTGGCAGCGCGTAGACCTCGACCCAGGGCACCTGCTCGCCACGCTCGTAGAAGGCGGCGAGTTTCTGGATCTCGGGCCGGTCCGCGCGCGCGATCTTGTGGCAGCCCATGCAGGTGCTGACCGCCGGCAGGTTGGCGATCGCCGATTTCTCGGCGCTGCTGTGGCAATAGAGACAGTCCATGCCCAACTTGCCGGCGTGGATCTGGTGGCTGAACGTGATCGGCTGTTGCGGCCCCTTCGCGCCGTAGACCGGCGCGGAGGACGGCTGCGTCAGGGCGACCGTAGCCGCCGCGAGCGCGGCAGCGCATATGATGAGGGAGAGGGCGCGTTTCATGGGGCGGACCGGCGCAAACTACGCTGCCGTCCGGAGGCTGTCAAATGGGTTGTGAATCCGGGCACATGGTGGGGGGAACAGCTACGCGCAGAAGCCACTAGGCATGCTGGAGCGGTGCCGGGAGGGAGGCTGGATTCCTCCCCGGACGCGTGGTGTGGCCCTTGCACTGTGTGGTTCCGATCCCGAGAGGTACGCCAGAACCCTCGCTGCTTCGTCACTTCGTCGCTTGAATGCGGGTGTCGACGCCCCGCCCGGGTGCTAGAATCACGAAGCTCGGAACGGGAATTTTCTGGGAATTCCTTGATCGCGCCCGGTGAATTCGAGCTGGAGTCATTGGTCCCACTTTTGAGTATTCTGTGTTGGTGCTATCGGAAGCCTCGATAGGCGGCGTCACTCGTCCTAGCGTTGCTGAGGGCCACCACATGGACCGGTTGAGTCATCACATCATCGGGCGCGCCATTCTGATCGTTTTCCTCCTCCCTTTCCTCCTCCATATCTCCGCCCCCACGTGGATCGCGGCCGCCCACTTGCCTGCTTCCCTACCCGTCACGCCCGCCCACCTGGCCGGCGCGCTCGACACGGAAGCGGATTCCTCACTCGTTCTCACTGCGGGCCAGATCCGCCTTCGAGTAACGAACCGCGGCTACCTCGGCCATCTGGGTCCTTCAGCGCCGGATGATCCTTCCGGGCAATGGCCCGGAGCCTCTGGCATTGAGTACCTGGGCTCGATTGCTCTCGCCGTGGCCGCGGTGGATCACTCCGAGGCAGATCCGACACGGAGGCGCCGCGTCAGCTTCTTGCGCGAATGGGGCCCGGCGAGCCTCGATCCCGTTGACCGTGTGTACCAGTCGTACGACGGCCAAGTGTATGGGACGAGGTATCGCGACGATGACCTGGACTCCCAGCAGGTGGACCCCCTCGACGCCAGCCTGTTCGTGGACGAGGATTTCCTGGACGGCCACGACAACGATGGCGATGGGCTGATCGACGAGGACTACGCCGCGGTGGGCAGCGAGATGTTCTCCCTGGTCATGCACGACGACGGCCCGCTCGGGACGAGCGAGGATCCCGGCGAGCCACACCGGCCGCTCGGGCTCGAGTGCAGGCAGCTGGTCTGGGCGTATTCGGTCCCGGGGTATCGAGACTTCGCTGCCATCGAGTATACGATCATCAACCGCTCTGGCCACGTGCTCGACAGTCTGACGATTGGGTGGCGCGTGGACCTCGATGCGGGTCCGAAAGGCACACCGCTGTACAAGCTCGACGATCGCGACCTACCGCAGGTCCCGAGCGGAGAGTTCTCCTGGGTGGTGCCGTCAGGCGATCCCCGGCGCCAGCAGCCGCACGCTTTCATCCCTGCCGTGCCCCCCGACTCGGCGCTCTGTGCCCGGCTGAACCTCAGGGTCCACGGGTTCTCGCTCGCCGACGACTCGGGCGACGGCTGTCTCAACACCGGCATCGGGACCTTTCTGCTGCTCGCTCACACGACGGATCCCTCGGGCAATCGGGCCCCGGCGCGGGTGGGGTTCCGCGCCTTTCGTTCGAATCGCGCCGGAACCCCGTTTTCGGCCGGGGGCGAGCCAGGGAACGACCGAGAGAGGTTCGTCTTCATGACCGGCAACGACGGCATCGATCCCGCCACCGGCTTCATCAACGCAAGCCCTGGGACCCAGAGCGGGGACTACGTTTCATGGTGTTCGGTAGGTCCGTTTCGCGAAGTGCCCGACGGAGGCGCCATCCAGGTAACGATCGCGTTCGCAGTAGCTGGGAGTCAGTTAACGGTGGAGTCGGAGTACGTTTCGGATTACGCGGCGTACCGAAACGGGCTGTTGAGCGACACCGAACTCTTCACTCGCCACCCGCCGCTCGTCAACGCGCTGAATATCGCGGCCGCCTACGAGGGCAACTACGACAACCCGCCGTCCGAGTTGGCGGATGACAACAACATCAACACGCCCGACTTCCACGGGCGTGAGACCCGAGTGCGGGCGCCGGAGGGGTACTTCCTGTTTGACTCCGACTGCCGCGACGAGGGCGCGTTCCGTCAGATCAACGAGTTCGGCTACACCTGGTTCGACTACGACTGCGACTGGTGCACCGGCGTGTGGGCTTTCGGGTTCGGACCGGGAGGCGGGACCGGCTTGTACCTCAGGCGCTGGGACACGACGAGATCGCCCATCGTCGCCATCGGGGCGGATCCGAATCCACCTCCGGTGCGGATGTCCTTCTCGCTCAAGCCAACCACGCTCAACCTGCGCTCTATGGGCCGATGGGTCACCGGCCTCCTTGAGCCCGCAGCTCCATTCACCGCCAGCGACATTGAGATTGGCTCCATCCTGGTCAACGGCACTGTGCCAGTGGATACCGACGCGCCAACCGTGATCGGTGATCACAACGGCAATGGCGTCACCGACCTTGCGGTCAAGATCGACCGCGGTTCGATGGACCTCACGCTGATCGAGGGACACGCAGTCCCGGTGTCGGTGACGGGTCTGGTTGACAACCACTGCTTCTACGGCACCGCCCAGATTCGCGTGTTGCGCGCGGTCGTGAGTGCGCCGGCCGCGGGGAGCGTTCTGGCCGCCGGGAGCGTGACCACGGTTCGCTGGGAGGTCCCACCGGGTACGCAGGGCGATTCGGTCGCGCTGCTCGCGTCCTTCGACGATGGGACTAGTTGGGTGCTTCAGGCCTCTGACCTGCCCAACACCGGCAGCCATGACTGGATGGTACCCGGCCCTGCGACGAACCAGGCCCGTGTCCTGGTGGTGCTCGCCGAGTCCTCGGACGAGGGCGCGTACGTCGTGGACGCGGTGCTCGGTATGAGCGGCATGTTCTCGATCCTCGACGTCACGGGGGTGGGCCCAGGCGCCCAGTTCGAGTTGGCGTTGCGTGGCGTAACGCCCAACCCAGCGCAACACCTACTGCAGGTCAGCTTCAGTCTGCCGGACGCGGGGGCGGCAACGCTCGCGCTCTACGACGTGAGCGGCCGGCAGGTGCTCGCGAACGAGGTGGGCGGGTTGGGCCCTGGCCACCACACAATGACGATGGGCGAACGAACGGACCTGCCCGCAGGAATCTACCTGGTGCGACTGACCCAAGACCGGCGAAGTCTCACTAGCCGGGCGGCGCTCATTCGATAGCGGCAGCCTTCCATCGGAAGACGCCCGAGGCGCCGGTGCGCCGGAGGTCAGTACCGCTTCGCGGGTGTGACGGTCTTGACCTGATTGCCCACCGACAACGGGTCGGCCGCCTGGCGGTTGTTGAGGATCGCCGTCGCCTCGAGGTCCAGAGCCTGGGCGCCCAGCGCCGCCACCGTGCTCGCGAAGGTGCCGGCCCTGGTGAGGCGCGTCACCTTGAGACGGGCGGGCGTCGGGACGAGCCGGGCCGGGTCGGTGAGCGGCCGGAACGAGCGGGCGCTCGCCAGCACCCGGCGGAAATCGGCATCGTCGGGTGTCGCGGAGAAACCGAGGATCTGGAACATCCGGCCGGGTCCGCTCCGAATGTAGGCGGCGGCGAGGATCCGCTCGGTGCCCCCCTCCCCGGCTACCGCGACGCGACCGACCCAGGCCGCCAGCCCTGCGTTGCGCTCGAGCGCCCCGCTCGACCCCGCGATCTTGCCGCTGCCCGCAAGCTTGGCGACGTAGTCCCCCGGCGCCAGATCGTCGGCGTCGGCGAGCGTCAGCTGCATCCCCGCCTGCTCGCCCGGCGATGCGGTCACGGCGGCGCGCGTGTTCTGATGTTTCCAGCCAGGGGGGAAGGTCATCAGGAATGCCAGCCCGGGGTGGTAGAACTCGTCGCCTTCGAAGTACCCCCCGCGCGGATCGTCATCGAACACCATACGGTCCAGCCGGCGCAGGTAGTCATCGCGACGGACGAGGAGCCCGCTCTTCCCTTCGCGCGCGACGCGCGCCAGCTCGGTGGTGCGCACCTCGCGATCGCCCGGGTCGGGGTGGGTCGAGAGGAACCCGGGCAACCGCTGCCCCGCCCGCTCGCCGACCCGCTTGAGCATCCCGTAGGTCGACGGGATCTCCGCCGGGTCATAGCCGGCCCTGGTCGAGTAGTCGACGCCCGAGGCGTCGGCCTCGTTCTCGTGGTCGCGGCTGTATTTCAGGAACATCAGCCCGAGCGCCTGCTGAGCCACCTGCCCGTATCGGGCGACGTTTGATGAGAGGACTGAGGCCACACCGAGGCCGATGCCCGCCAGCTGCTGCCGGGAGATCTGCCCCGCGCTGTGCCGGTGGGTCACGTGGGCGATCTCGTGTCCGAGCACCCCGGCCAGCTGGGCCTCGGAGTTCAGGTGCGCGAGGATCCCACGGGTGATGTAGATGTAACCCCCCGGCATCGCGAATGCATTGACACTCGGGTCGTCGATGACCGTGAAATGCCATTCGAGATTCGGCAGGTGCGAGACCTTCGCCAACCGCTGGCCGATGTCGTTGACGTGGCGCTGGACGGTCGAGTCCTCGTAGGTACCGTACTCGGCCAGCACCGCCGCGTACCCCTCGCGGCCCATCTGCTCTTCCTGACCGGCGCTGACCAGCGAGAACTCGCGGCGTCCGGTGACCGGATTGGTCGCGCAGCCGACAAGGAGCGCGGCGAAGAGCATCAGGGGCAGGAACGCAGCTCGGGGACTCGATCCGAATGTCGAGGATCGGGCCGGGCAGGCGCGGGGGTCGTCCATGGCGTCGACCATAGCGTGGACCGGGATCAGGCTCAACCCGGCGGGAACCCGCCCGCTCAGTACCGCGGCACGGAGGGATCCACGTCCTTCGACCAGGCGTCGATCCCGCCTTTCAGATTCTTGAGCTTGCGGAATCCCGACTGGCGCAGGAACTCGAGTGCCCGCATGCTGCGCTGGCCGTGATGGCAGTGCAGCACGATCTCGCGGCTGATATCGAGCTCCGCGAGCCGTGCGGGGAGCGTGTTGAGCGGGATGAGCGTCGCGCCCGGCAGGCGCGCGATCTCGAACTCGTGGGGCTCGCGCACGTCGATGACCGCCAGGCTCTCCCCGCTCTCGAGCCGGTCCTTGAGCTCGCGGGCCGAGATCTCCCACTCGCGCGTTTCTGCGTTCGCCTGCTCCACCGGCGAGAGGCCGCAGAACGCCTCGTAGTCCACCAGAGCGGTGATGGTGCGAATGCGCCCGCACAGCGGACAGTCGGGATCCTTGCGCAGCGTCAGCTCGCGGAACGAGAGCGCGAGCGCATCGAACAGCAGCAGCCGCCCGATCAGCGACTCCCCCACGCCCAAGAGCAGCTTGAGGGTCTCGACCCCCTGGAGGAGGCCGATGACGCCCGGCAGCACACCGAGCACGCCGCCCTCGGCGCACGAGGGCACCAGCCCGGGCGGCGGCGGATCGGGATAGAGGCAGCGGTAGCACGGCCCCACGCGCGCGTCGAACACGCTCGCCTGCCCTTCGAATCGGAAGATGCTGCCGTAGACGTTCGGCTTGCCGAGCAGGGTGCAGGCGTCGTTGACCAGGTAACGGGTCGGGAAGTTGTCGGTGCCGTCGGCGACCACGTCGTAGTCCTTCAGGATCTCCATCGCGTTGGCGCTGGTGAGCCGCGTCTCGTGAAGCTCCACTCGCACTCCGGGATTGAGATCGAATAGCCGTTCCCGCGCGGCTTCGAGCTTGGGGCGCCCGACGCTTCCCGAGCCGTAGAGGATCTGGCGCTGCAGATTGCTCGCGTCCACACGGTCGAAGTCGACCAGGCCGATGCGCCCCACGCCCGCGGCCGCCAGGTAAAGCGCCAGCGGCGAGCCGAGCCCGCCCGCCCCGACGATCAGCACGCTCGCGGCCTTGAGCCGCCGCTGCCCCTGGAGACCCACCTCGGGCAGGATGAGATGGCGGCTGTAGCGCCGCAGCTCGTCCTGGGAGAGCGGCGGCAGGCCGTCGTCCGCCCCAGGAGGGGCCGGGATGTGGATCTTCGTGCGCTGCGTCATCGCGATGACTCCGGGCTCGAGGGGCGTCACGGCGCCGCCTCCTTAGGGCGACTGTTCGAGTGGCTCAGGCTCCAAGCGCGAGCGGTCGGGGGTCAGTCGCCATGCGCGGGCATCCGTCACCCGGCCCCGCTCCACACTCACGATCAGGTACGAATAGTACGGCCATGCGTGCTCGAGATCGAAGGCCGATGGCGATGCAGGATGATCCGGATGGGAGTGGAAGAAGCCCAGCACGTCGAGTCCCTCGTCCCGTGCCTCGCGCTCGGCCACGAGGATCTGCTCGGGCGTGATCAAGTAGCGGTTGCCGCGCGAATCCTCGCGCTGATTCTCGAACACCACGACCCGCTCGACGATTCGCCGATCCCCCTCATCCCGGCCCACCAGCACGCCGCAGCCCTCTTCGGGGTAGACGCGGCACAGGTGCGCGTGCACCCGCTCGGTGTGGATCGCGCACAGGCGAAGGCTCATGCGTCCACGCCCCACGACGGCTCGCTCAGGTGGCGTTCCGCACCGTCGGGGAGGATGGCCACCACGACCTCCTGGGGAGCCCGCGCACCTGGCGCCTCACCATGGCCATCGCCTCGCCGCTCGCCACTGCGAACGTGCGCATGGGCATCCGATCGCGGGCCGCCCCCCTCACCGCCTCGGGAGCTGTCCCGCCGACGCCGGCAGCGCGCGCAGCGCCGCGATGAAGGCGAGCAGGAACGCCAGGTCGATCCATGCGAACGGCAACCACATCGCAGGCATCTGCCCCTGGAACCACCAGCCGAGCACCACGCCCGAATAGGCCAGCTTGAGCAGCACGCCCAGCTTGATGATGTCGCGGTTCCGCTCGGGCGCTTGGGCCACGTACCAGAAGCCGATGCCGAAGATGGCGACCACGGCGGCGGCGAACTGCACGTAGCCGGGGTGGTTGGGCAGAGTCACCCCGAATCGCCCGTAGACGGCGGGGTAGGCGAGCAGGAAGACGACGCCGAGGATTATGTCGTAGGCCGCGGCGAGCAGGAAGAACGGTCGGATCCATTCACGCTTCATGGTTGAGGCCCTCCTTTTCGAGCGCGCGCGCGACGACCCGTCGGCTCTTGAGCTCCCGGAAGAAACGCTGACGGCGCTCCTGGACGAACGACGGTTCGTAGATCCTGCTTGCGAGATCGATGAGTCCCTGCTGGAGCTGCTCGGGGGACATGCCCCGTGGCACATGGTTGACGTCGAAGAGCGTGCACAGGTTCCAGGCGCCGTCCTGGATGACGCGTCCCTCCTCGCGCAGTCGCCGGTAGAGCGGCGTACCGGGGAAGGCGGTCATCACCGTGATCTGCACCTCGTAGAGTCCCGTGCGCGCGACGAAGTCGTAGATCTGATCGAAGCTCTCGGGCGTGTCCCCGTCGAGACCCAGCACGAAGCAGCCGTTCACGGTGATGCCCTTCGACTGGATGCGGGCCACCGCGGCTTCGTAATCGGACAGCCTCCCCAGCTTCCAGTTGCGGCGCAGCTCGATCCCGTCGAGCCCGGAGGCCACGGGGCTTTCGAGGCCGATCAGCACCTGCCGGCAGCCGCTTTCGCGCATCGCATCCAGCAGCTCCTCGTCGTCGGCCACCGCGACGTCCGACTCGGTGAACCAGCGGACGTCCTCGTCCTTGAGCGCCGTGAGCAGGCGCTTGCTGTGGGATCGCTGGATGAAGCTGTTGTCGTCGGCGAACTCGATGAACGGGTGCTCCCAGCGCTCCTTGATGCGATGGATCTCGGCGATCACCTTCTCGACCGGCTTCACCGTGTAGCGGGGCGTGAGGAGGATCGAGCTGGCGCAGAAGTCGCAGCGGAAGGGGCAGCCCCGGCTGGTCTGGACCGGGATGCGGTTGTAGCGGTCGAAGTCGAGCAGCTCGAAGCGCGGCATCGGAGCGTCCGCCAGGTCGAACGAGCCTCCCGGCGGCGGGCGGTACTCCTCGCGCAGCCGGCCGCGGCGGAAGTCCTCCACCACCTGCGGCCAGGTCAGCTCGCCTTCACCCACCACCGCCGTCACCCCCCGCTCGCGCGCCTCCTTGGGACACGCGGTCACGTGGAGTCCTCCCATCACCACCGGCGTGCCGCGCGCGCGAAAGTGCTCCGCCAGGCGGTAGGCGTCAAGGATCCTCGCCGAGAACGAGCTGATCGCGACCAGGTCGTAGTCGTCCGGCAGCCGGCCCTCGTCCTCGAGGTTGCTGACCTCCCGGTAGTCCACCGCGATGTCGGCCGGCGTAAGGGCGGCCAGCGTCAGGAGCGAGAGACTGGGGAGCGAGGCGATCACCTTGCTGCGCTCGACGAAGCCCGGCAGGGTGACGCCCACGCGGTTGAGCTCGGCGTTTTCGACCCGCACGCCGCTCATGGCGATGAGCCCGATCTTCATCTCCGGAGGATTCCCATGACCGTGAGGCTCGCCCCGAGCACGAGGCTTGCCACCGGAATGCCGAACAAGAGATAGAAACCGCGCCGCCAGGCCATAAGCGCACAACAGGTGGGCATGGCGATGCCCCCGATGATCAGCGACCACGAAGCGAGGCGCATCTCGCTCGTGCCCAGCCCGAGGCGCGGCCCGCTCAGCGCGAAGAGGATGTTGAGGATCCCGAGCCCGAGGAAGGAGATGTGTCCGAGCCGGATCAGCCGGCGCCGGAACGAGCCGTAGCCTCCCAGCCAGTCGTCGCGATGGAAGCCGAGGCCCAGCCCAAGCCCCGACAGAAACCCGGCCAGGACCCAGATCCAGCCGAACGCCTCGTTGAGCCACATGGCTGTCCGCCTACGATCGGAAACGACGAACTGCTCTACCGCCCCGCCCCCACCGCCGCCGCCTGCAGTCGCTTATCGAGTGCCGCGAACTCGTCACGCAGCCCCTGCGGGAGTTGCGTGCCGAACTTCTCGAAGTGGGCGCGGACGCCGGGCAGCTCGCC
>CAYONG010000194.1:0-18540 GCA_964405235.1 uncultured bacterium
CCCAGAGCGCGGCATCGCGCGTTGCGGCGCCGGTCTCGCGGTGGAGCTGCGCGGCGTCCGCGCCCAGCTCCAGCATGTCGCCCAGCACCGCGATGCGGCGGGTGGCGCCGGGCCAGCCGGCGAGCGTCTCGAGCGCCGCGCGGGTCGAATCGGGGTTCGCGTTGTAGCAGTCCACCAGCAGCGTCGCCCCGTGGACGGTGCGGGCCTCCATACGGCCCGGCGACGGCCGCTGCGCCTCGAGCGCCGCGACCGCGGCCGCCGGGTCCACCGCGTACTCGCGCGCCACCGCCAGCGCCGCGAGCGCGTTCTGCACCTGGTGACGGCCGATCAGGCGCAGGTGGACCGGCGGGAATCCCGCGATCGAAAATTGTGAGCCGTCGGGGCCGAGGTCGGTGTACGTCTCGGGCCGCACCGCAGCGTCGGCGGCGAAGCCGTAGCTGACGATGCGCGCCTTCATCGCGCGCAGCGCCGTCATCAGGCGCGGCGAGTCCGCGCCCGCGAACACCGGGCGCCCGGGCGGGATCGCAGCCGCGAGCGAGGCCTTCTCGCGTGCGATCGCGGACAGCGAGCCGAGCCCGGCCAGGTGGGCGCTGCCGGCGTTGGTGATAACCGCCGCGTCGGGCCGGGCCAGCCCGGCGAGCAGGGCGATTTCGCCCGGCCGGTTCATCGCGATCTCGACCACCGCGGATCGGTGCTCGGCTCGCAAGCGCATGAGGGTGAGCGGCACGCCCCAGTGATTGTTGAGGTTTCCTTCCGTTTTGAGGGTCGGCGCCGCGGCGGCCAGCACCGCCGCGACCAGGTCCTTGGTCGTTGTCTTGCCACTGCTGCCGGTCACGCCGAACATCAGGCCAGGCCAGCCGTCGCGGTAGCGCCGCGCCAGCCGCTGGAGCGCCGCGGTCGCCTCCTCGACCACCACCAGCGGGCCGGGCTCGCGTCCCTCCCACTCGACATAGTGGGCGCGTTCGCACAGCGCGAGGGCGGCGCCGCGGCGGAACGCCTCGGGGATGAACGCGTGGCCGTCGGTGTTGCCACCGCGCAGCGGCACGAACAGCTGGCCCGGGACCAGGGTCCGGGTGTCGATGCTGACGCCGTCCACGCCCGACTTGAGAAAAGCCTCGCGCTCGGCGGGGGCCGACGGCACCTCGCGCACCGCCAGGTCGCCGCCCGCCATGCGGGCGACTTCGGCCAGGGTCAGGAGCGGCACGGTCGCGGAGGCCATCATCAGAACGCCTCGCGGAGCGCGCTCAGCGCCTCGCGCGCCACCGTGCGGTCGTCGAACGGCAGCACACGCGCGCCGATGGTCTGCGTGGTCTCGTGACCCTTGCCGGCGATGAGCACGATGTCGCCCGGGCGCGCGGCCGCGATCGCCTTGGCGATCGCGAGCCTGCGCTCCAACTCGACCGTAAGCCCGCCTTGCGGCGCGCCGGAGACAATCTGGGCCGCGATCGCCGCCGGGTCCTCGCCGCGCGGGTTGTCGTTCGTCACCCAGGCCAAATCGCTGCCCGCGGCCGCCACCCGCCCCATGACCGGGCGCTTGCCGCGATCACGGTCGCCGCCGCAGCCAAACACCAGCAGCACCCGCCCGCGGCCGTGCTCGTGGCACGCGGCGAGGGCGCACTCGAGGGCGTCGGGCGTGTGGGCATAGTCCACCACGACCATGAACTGCTGACCTTCGTCCACCCGCTCCAGCCGTCCGGGCACCGCGGGCATGGTCTCGAGGCCGCACACGATCGCCTCGATTGGGATCCGAAGCGCGAGCGCGGCGGTGAACGCCGCCGCCGCATTGGCCGCGTTGTGGCGGCCCAGCAACGGCAGCCGGACGGGGATCTCGCCACCCCCCGCCCCCGCTGCGCCGCCGCGCAGGTCCTTCGGAATTTCCGCCCACAGCTGGAGTGCCAGCCCACCGACGCCCGGCGTGACGCGCTCGACGCTCACATCAAGCGCCGGAGCCGCGGCCGGCGTCGTCTGCGCGAGACCCATGCCGTAGCGCAACACCCTCAACCCCCCCCGCTCCGCCGCGGCGAACACCGCGCCGGCGCCCACATCGTCCGCGTTCACGATCGCAAACGCCCGTGCCGCCGCGCGGCCGTTACGTCCGTCGAACAGCATGAGCTTGGCGTCCAGGTAGCGTTCCATCGTGCCGTGATAGTCGAGGTGGTCGTGGCTCAGGTTGGTGAACACGACGACCTCGCACCCGAGCCCGAACGCGCGGCGCTGGACCAGCGCGTGGCTGCTGACCTCGATCGCGACTCCGACGACCCCGCGCTCCACCATCTCGCCCAATAGCCCGAACAACTCGAGGGATTCGGGGGTGGTGAGCGCGGACGGACGCTGTTCGTCCCCGAGCCGCACGCCGGTCGTGCCGATCACCCCGGCGCGCCAGCCGGCGGCGCGAAAAACCGATTCCAGCATCCAGGTGGTCGTGGTCTTGCCGTTGGTGCCGGTGATGCCGACGATGCGCAGCGCGCGCTCGGGATGCCCGTGGAAGCGGGCCGCCGCCTGTGCCAGCGCCCGGCGCGGCTCCGCGACCTCCACCACGGTCTGCCCTGCGATGGCGCTCCCGCGCCCCACCACCACCGCGGCGGCACCGGCCGCCAGGGCCTGACGTGCGTAGCGCCCGCCGTCCTCACGCACCCCGGCGAGCCCGAAGAACACCGCCCCTGGGGAGACCCGGCGCGAGTCGTAGCACAGCCCCGAGACCTCCCGGTCGGTGGGCCCGCTCACCCCATCCACATCAATCTCCTCCAGCAGTGTCGCGAGCGTCACGGCGTCCTCTCGGGCGCGAGCCAGCGACGCGCGACGTGCGTTCCGGCCGCGGCCGCAAGCCCACCTGTGGTCGGCCCGCCTGCGGTCGGATGGAACGCGGTCCCGCCCCCCCCCTCTCGCAGTACAGCACGCACGGGCCCGCGATCGGCAGCCGGGTGCCGGCCCCAGGCAACTGCCGCACGACCATGCCCGTGCCGACGATCTTCGCCGCCACCTGGTGGGGCGCCAGCTTTCGCAGTGCCGCGCGCACGGACAGCCCGGTGAGATCCGGCAGGCGGCGGCCACCGGCATCCTCGGGCGCCGAGAGCCAGAGCGTGACCACAGCACCCCGCTCGACCGCCGTGCCGGCCGCCGGTTCCTGGGTCAGCACCCGGGTTCCCTGGCCTGCGTTGCGCGCGCGCAGGTCGCGGGCGGCGAGCCGCCGCTCGGCGGCCCGCGCCGGGAGCAATCGCAGGTCGGGCACGACCACCGGCGCCGGGGCCGGCGGGCGTACCGCGACCTGGACCACGCCCGATCCCAGCGGGCCGCGCGGCAACCGCCGCAGATCCTCGACGATCCGGCGGAAGATCGGGGCGGCCACCTCGCCGCCGTAGTACTTCCGGCCGCGCGGCTCGTCGATCACCACCACGCCCACCATGCGGGGGGCCTCGGCGGGGGCGAACCCGACGAACGAGGACAGGTACAGGCCCGTGCCGTAGGTTCCAACCGAGGGGTCGTACTTCTGCGCCGTGCCAGTCTTGCCCGCGATCTGGATGCCGGGCACGCGCGCCGCCTTCGCGGTGCCGCTGTCCACCACGGCGGTGAGCAACTCGCGCACCATGGCGCAGGTACGCTCGCTGAACACACGGTGGGACGCCTCGGGCGCGTAGCGACGGACGGTCGCGCCGCCGGCGTCCCGGATTTCGCGCACCAGCATCGGCCGCATCATGACACCGCCATTGGCGATCGCGGAGTAGGCGAGCGTCATCTGAAGCGGCGTCACCGAGAGCTCGTGCCCGATCGCGATGGTGGGCGTCGAGCGTGCCGACCAATGCTCGGGGCTGCGCAGCCGGCCCCCCGCCTCGCCCGGGAAGGTGATGCCCGAGACGCTGCCGAATCCAAGCGCGGTGGAATACCGGTAGAGCCGCTCGGCACCGACCAGGATGCCGACCCGTCCCATGACAATGTTGCTCGACCAGCGCACTGCGTCGCGGAAGGTGAACTGCGCCTGCTTGTGCACGTCGTGGAACAACGTCCCCGGCGCGACCGCGGCCACGCCGGTGGCGGACGCATCGAACACCTGGTCCGGCTGGACCAGGCCCTCCTCGAGCGCCGCACCCACCACCACCGCCTTGTACGTCGAGCCGGGCTCGAACTGGTCGGTGAAGTTCCAGTTGCGCGCCTTGCCCGGCTCGAGGTGCGGCGCGACAGCCGCCGCGAGCACCTCGCCAGTGCTGGGTTCCATGAACATGGCGAACCCGCGCAGTGCGTGCAGGCTGTCCACCGCCGCCGCCAGGTGGGTTTCGACGATGCACTGGAGATCGGCGTCAAGCGTCAGCACGACATGCTGGCCGTCCTCGGGCTGACGCCTCAACCCCCCTGGCAGCGCCATCGAGCGGCCCGCGCCGTCGCGGAACAGCGTCGTCCAGCCGGGCCGGCCGCGCAACGCCGGGTCGAGCTGCAGTTCGAGCCCGTCCACGCCGTTGGCGTCGGGATCGGTGCGTCCGAGGATCTCGGCCGACGCCTCGCCCAGCGGATAGACGCGCTGCACCTCGGTCGCCAGGTAGACGCCGCGCTCGTGCCGCGCGGCGATCCGCTCGGCGAGAGCCGGCGAGATGCGGCGCTTGATCCACACGAACCGGGGACGCTCGGCGAACTCCCGGGTCAACCGGGCGGGCGGTTCCTCCAGCAGGGCCGCGAGCGCGCCCGCGGTCCGCCGAGGATCCGCCATCTCGCGCGGGGCGCCCGAGACCGAGTAGGTCTTGAGGTCGCGCGCCAGCACCTGTCCCCCGCGGTCGAGCAGGTTGCCGCGCGTAGGAAGCAGCAACACGCGCTGCTCCTGGTTCAGATCCGCGCGCTCGGTGTAATAGGCGTGGCGCACGATCTGGAGCCACCCCACCCGCATCCACACCAGCACCAGCCCGAATAACAACCCGGCCGCAGCCACCAGCACCCGACTCTTGCGCATGTCCCTGTGGGCCAACTCCTTCCCTCCGTGGAACGGCGGTTCACGCAGACCGCCGGGCCGTCACAAGCGCGGTGCGGTGGTGCGGCCGGCACTCCTGGTCCGGACGCCCGATCCGTTGTGGATGGTTGCCGGTCGTCAGTTCTCCGCGCGCCCCCGTGCCATGGCTTCCGGCACGATCGCGCGTGATGCCCCTTCCGCCCAAGCCAGCATCGAGCCGGCGCTCCGGTCCCGGTGCGGGGTCGTCGCCGCCGCCAGATACGAGAACGGCAGGACGACCACCTGCTGAGCGTCGGCCGGCGCCAGGCCGAGCCTTGAGGCGAGCGGGGCCGCTTCGGCGCGGGTGGTGCGACACTCGATGTCGGCGCGGGCGAATGCCAGCCGTGCCTGAGCCTTCTCGAGTGCCGTCCGGTGGTGGCCGAGGGTGAGGGACAGCTGGGCCACCCGAGAACCGGCCCACACCTCGACCAGCAGCATCCCGACCACGACGGCGGCGACCAGCCACAGGCCGGGCCAGGCGACGCGCATTTCCGATACGCGCCATGATGGACGACTACGAGGCGGCTGCTTCATATCGGCTTCCTCCGGAAGGCGCGGAGCCGGGCGCTTCGTGCGCGCGGATTCGCGGCTTGTTCCTCTGCCGAGGGGGTCACGACGCTGCGGGTCAGCTCCTGCCACGGCCCCTCGAGGGGCTGTTGCGGCAGCAGACGGTGAACGCGACGCGGGGTCCGCTCAGGCCCCCCGCGCAGGCCCTGCTTGATCCTGCGATCCTCCCCGGAGTGATAGGCGAGGGTCACCACGATCCCTCCGGGACGCATCATGTCCGGCAGCCACTCGAGCGCGGACGACAGCTCGCCCGCCTCGTCGTTGATCCAGATGCGCAGCGCCTGGAATACGCGCGCCGTGCTACGCGGATGTGGCCGGCCACCCAGCACGCGGTCCACCAGAACCGCGAGAGCACGGGTCGTGGAGAGATCCCCGCACCCTGCCGCGGCGACGATGGCACGTGCCAGGCGCCGGCCGTTGTGAAGGTCTCCGTGCTCGCGCAGCACCGAGACCAACTCCTCCTCGCTCACGGTGGAGAGCCGGCGCCACGCGGGCTCGCCGCGACTCGGATCCATGCGCAGGTCGAGCGGCCCCTCGCGCATGAAGCTGATGCCGCGCTCGGGCTCGTCGATCTGGCGCGACGAGAGACCCAGGTCGAACAACGCGCCGGTGAGCGGGCGCTCGCCCAATTCCGCGCAGCGGGCCGGGATCTCGCTGAAGGTGGCGTGCGCGAAGGTCACGCGATCTCCGAAGCGCAGCAGGCGTTCACGGGACGAGGCGAGCGCGGACGGGTCGCGGTCGCATCCGAGTAGGTGCGCACCGGGCTCGGCGTCGAGTAGGGCTTCGGCATGCCCCCCCTCCCCGAGCGTGGCGTCGAGATAGAGGCCGGGACCGTTACGGAGGAAATGAAGCATCTCGCCGACCATGACCGGTTCATGACGCGCGCTCACGGCCCGGCTCCGGCGCGCGGGGGCTCGGCTCGAGCAGGTCGTCCGCCGAGGACCAGCAGCGCAGGCGGCCCTCGTGGCCCGCCAGTCGGAAGAGATCGCGCAGGTAGCGAGAGAGACCGCACACCACCACCCCGCCCGATCGCGAATCGAGGCGGACCAGCGTGTCGACCAGGGCCGTCACCCGCCGGAAATCGATGTGCCGGAGCTGGGCGCAATCGAGGAGCACCTGATCGACGTCGCGCAGAGCCAGGTCCTCGAGCACCTGTCCGAGACGCACGGCGGCGACGGCGTCGATGCAACCATGCAGGGAGACGCGCGCGATGCGCGAAGCCCCACCCCGCCCGGCGGCCGGCCCCGCAGGCCGGGCCGGCCGATCGTGCAGCTCGACGCGGGCGGATGCTCCCGGCTTCCCGTGGCTCAGATCCAGGTTGAGCGCCAGCGCAGGACGAAGGCCGAGTGTGGCCGGGTGGACGGTCATCACCCCTCATCCTCGAACAGTCCGTCCGCGAGATCCTCGAAGCTGCCGGCGGCCTCGACTGCGGTCGCCGCCTTCTCCTGGAACCGTGTCGGATTCCAGATCTCGATACAGGAGTCCGCCCCGTGCAGCACGGCATCCTTGCCGAGCGCTGCAAGGGCGATCAGTGCCGGTGGGATCGTGACCCGTCCCTGGGTATCCACCGTCACTTCCATGGCGTCCTTCAGAAATGCGCGCCTGAAGGCCCGCGCCTTCGGATCACCGGGTGAGAATCTGCGGATCCTCTCGAGCATCCGCTGCCAACTGTCCGCCGAGTACACCGCGACGCAGCCGTCGAACCCACGGTTGAGGAAGAAGGTCGTGAGCGGCCGCTTCGGCGATTCGCCGCGCCGCATCGATGGCGGGATCGCGATCCGGCCCTTGTGGTCGATGGCGTAGGTGTAGGTGCCAATGAACGACGGCATGTGATGCGACCCTCAGGGCAGATTCACCATCAACAACCACAAATCCCCACTTCTCCCCACGGACGCGCACGTTAGTGGAGCGGGATCGCCGCTGTCAAAAGGAAATCAACGTGGCGCAGAAAAAAGATTTGCGCTCCCGCTGCACGGGTGTGCAGCGTCGCCACGGAGGCTCCACGTGACGCCCCATCCGACGCCGCGTTGAGCGCCGCGACGCGACTAGCGTCGAGCGCGCAGAGAGTCGAAGACGGTCCAGTCCACCCGGTAGAAGGAGTAGACGACCGGCGCGGGCTGGGCGACCCCGAGGTTGGGGACGCGCGCCTCGCCGAGCGCGGTCAGACACGCCGCGTAAGGGCTCTCGGTGAGCAGGCGATACCGCCCCGGTGCGCGATCCACCAGGTAGTCGGGGCGCGAGAACGAGGCGAAGTCGAAGTTCGCCACCGCCACCTCGGGTGCGTCGCGCATCAGGTGCGGGACCATCTGCGGCGTCACCAGGCCCGCGAGGTCGACCACGCGGCGGCGACCGAAATAGCCGATCGCCCCGATGTCGGGGGTCGCGATCACCGCGTCGGATGCGGCATGGCGTTCGAACCAACGGCCCCACGCGACCAGGCTCCCTTCCAGGGCCGGGCTGAACGAGCGCACGTGCGGGAGGACCTGCGCGCGATACACGACCAGGTTCTGCGCCAGCACGAGCACGGCGACCAGCGCCGCGGCGGCCGTGGCGCGGCGTGATCGCCCGGGCGTCGGGACCTCCCCCACCCACCATCGCTCCGTCGCGCGCCACGTCAGCCAGCCGAGGATGGGGAGCAGCGGCAGGAGGTAGCGCGAGAGCACCGGCACGCCGCGCAGCGCGTAGAGCGCGGGCAGCCCGAGCACCCACGCCCACGGTAGCAACCGGGGCAGCAGCCCGAGCATGCCCCCTGCCGAGACGCGCGCGCGCACACCGCCCATCACCAGTGCGAGGAGCAGCAGACCCGCGAGCAGCCCGTCGGTGGCGCCGATGATGCGGAACTGGCGCCAAAGGTTCTCGAGGTGGTAGGCGGCACCCGCGCCGCCCGCGGTCTTGGCGGCGAGCGTCTGCGGCCAGAAGGTGCCGTAATAGAGTCGCGCGAACACCAGCCAACCACCATAGAGGAGGATGGGCCCGAACGCGCCCGCGACCAGGCGGGCGAGACCGTCGCCGCGCCTCGCGTCGGCCAGGAGGAGCACGCCCCAGATCAGGATCAGGAACACGCCCTCGGGCCGCGTGAGCGCGGCCATCGCCCACAGCACGCCGGTGAGCGACGCCCGCTCCCCCCACCGGGTCCCCCCGGTGAAGGTCACGAAACCGGCCAGGGTGAGCGCCACGGCGAGCGGCGCCTCCATCCCCGAAAGGGACCAGCGCAGCATCCACGCGTTGGCGCTCCAGGCGAGCGTCCCCGCAACCCTGAACGCCGGGCTGCGCACGGTCTGGCGCAGGAGTTGGAATACCAGCGCGATCGAGGCGAGCGTGGCGGCGGCCCCGAGAGCGCGCGCGGCGTGCAGGCCGTCGAACCCCAGCGCCATCGCCGCCCCGAGAAGCGCCACCCACAGGGGACTGGTGCTGCCGTAAACCCGTTCCCCGGGGTTGAACACCGGGCCATGGCCCTCGGCCAGATGCCGCGCGTATTGAAGGTGGATGAAGGTGTCGTCGGTGATGTAGCCGCGCAGCGGCCACATGAGCGCCGCTGCCAGCGCCAGCCCGCCCGCGATCGCCCACCCCTCGATGCGGGTGAGCGCGTGCCCCCCCGGCGGCCCCCCCGGCGGCTCCATCAACCCACCCGGCCCCTGTGCCCCGGGCGAGCGGCTCACGCGCCGCCCCGCGGCAGCCCGTCGAGCAGCCCCGCCAGCCGCGCGGCGAGCGCCGCGCGCGTGTACTCCTCGAGCCATGGAGGCCGGGCCGGCCGCGGGGCCCGAGCACGGTGGCCGTCCTTCCACGCCAGGTATCGGCGCTCGATCGCGTCGGTCATCGGAGCGCGATCGCCGGGCGGCACGACCTCCCCGCCCGCGCGCCGTACCAGAGCGGCCGCCTCATCATGCTCATCGAGCATCGCCAGCACCGGTCCACCCGCGTCGAGATACTCGTAGAGCTTGCCCGGCACCATGGTGCGATAGCCGGGCCCGCGCGGCCTCCACAGCAACAACAGATCTGCCCGGTGCTGGAGGGCGCGGCTCTCCTCGTGCGCGAGCGGACCGGTGAAGCGGACGATGCCGGTCAGCCCGAGCGCGATCGCGCGGTCGGCATGACTGCCCTCGAACGGCCCGGCGAGATGGGCCCGCACCCGCCGGCGCGCTTCCGGCCGCCGCGCGAACAGGTCGTGGAGGGACTCGAGGAACACGTCGGTGTCGGGCATCTGCGAGAGCGTGCCGGTGAAGACCAGGGTGAAGAAGTCCGCGTGAGCCGGATCGATATGCGCCGCGGGGGCGGACGGCGCGGGCTCGGCCCCCGCCGACGGCTCGTATCCGTTGGGCAGGTGCTCGAGCCGGCCCGGCAGCGTCACCGCGTCCGCTTCCCCGGTCGCGCAGGAGCGCCGCCGCAGGTCGTCGGCATGCGTGTGCGACGCCGCCAGCACCAGATCCGCGGAGGACAGCACGCTGCGCTCCATCGCCGCCTGCCGGGCACGGTGCCAGCGCGTGGGCGGGGTCCGGAACTGAAGCCCCACCCAGGGATCACGGAAATCCGCGATCCATGGCAGGCGGAAGCGCCGTCGCAGCGTGAGGCCCGCGAGATGGGCGCTGTCGGGCGGCGAGCTGCTGAGGATGGCGTGCACGCCGCCGCGCGCGATGCGCCGCGCCGCGGCGCCCGCGGCGCGACCGGCCCAGCCCGCGTACGAGTCGGGCAGCAGCCACCAGTCGCTGAGCGCCCGCAGGCCGGCGAAGGCGCGGCGCGACCGCCGCGCGGCGCCGCGACCGCCCCCGAGCCGCAGCAGCGCGGCGAGAGCGCTACCGCCCGGCGCCCGGATCACCTCGGTGCCGGCGGGCACCTCACGCACCAGCGTCTCGTCGCGCACCCAGTAGTCCTCGCCACCCGCGCACACCACCGTGCACGCCCATCCGTGCGCCGGCAGGTAGCGGGTGAAGCCGAGCACGCGATGCACGCCACCGCCGGCGAGCGGCGGATAGAAGTAGCACAGGATAAGCAGGCGCCGCGGGCTCACCGGTGCCCTCCGCGAGCGCTCATCGGACGCTCGAGACAGGGGGCGGCACGCGCCCCGCGACCAGCGCGGCGAACAGCGCCTCGATGCGATCGAGGCTGCGGTCGCGGTCGCCCCGCGCCTCCACCACGCGTCGGTTGCGCAAGCGTGCCGCCGCGGCCCACTCCGGGGCATCCAGCGCGCGCTCGAGGGCAAGCGTGAGCGCCTCTGGAACGCCGGCGGGGAACAATCTCGCACCGTCCCCCTCGGTCACCCACTCGCGGTTGCCCTCGATGTCGGTCACCACCGGGAGCGCCCCGGCCGCCATCGCCTCGAGCAGTGAGATCGATGTCGAGTCGGAACGGGCGGTCGAGAGATAGAGCCCGGCGCGTGCCAGCCACTGAGCGAGCGCCGCGGGCGTCTGCATGCCGACGAACCGGTAGCGCCCGGCGGGCAGGAGCCGGGCGGCCAGCCGTTCGTGGGCACCGCGCATGCTCCCGTCACCGGCGATGACCAGGTGCGTGCCGGGCCTGCGTCCCATGAGCGGCGCCACGCCGGCGATCAGGGTCTCGAGATCGTAGACCGGCTCATGCAGGCGGGTGCTGAGCAGTAACTCGGGCTCGCGAACGCCGGACGAACGGAAGCGCTCGAGATCAACGCCCCACGGCACCTCGTGGACGCGGGCGGCGGGCGCCCCCAGGTCCCGCGCCGCGCGCGCCAGGTTCGCGGCGTCGGCGAGCACGAGGTCGGCACGCCCGAGCACGAAGCGGGCGCGTGCGCGCTGGAGCGGATCTCGGCCGCCCGCCAACAAGAGATCCGAGCCCCAGGCAGAGACCGCGAGCGGACGTCTCCCGCTGAGCGCTCCGAGCAGTCCATAGTTGGGGACGAAGTGGGCGTCCAGGAGGTCGGGCGCGAAGCGGGCGAGCGCCGCTCGCAGCGCCGGCGCGGCAAGCGGGTAACGGAGGAATCCCGGCAACGGGGACGAAGGCAACGCGCGCGCACCGAGGTCGGCCGGGCCGCGCTCCAGAGACCACACGCCCACCTCGTGCCCGCGCGCGCGCAGATCCTCGACCCAGCGCCGGGTGTGGCCCACCGCGGCGTTCGCGAGGGTCGCGATTCTCACGTCACCGTCCCCGCCGCCGCGGGCGCCGGCTCGAGCGCCGCGGTCCCGGCCTCCACCCGCGCCCGGCTCAGTGAAGCAGCACGAAGCGCGCTCGTGCCTTGCGCCCCTCGCGATCGGCGCGCACGAAGTAGACGCCCGACCGCGCCATCACGCCGTCCCGATCGCGCCCGTTCCAGAACACCTGGCCGCGGCTGGTCGTGGTGAACTCGTGCACCAATCGGCCGCGGATGTCGTAGATGCCGCCGGTGTAGCCGGCGGACGTGCCCTGGATCCGCAGCTGGAGTCCGGCCCCGGTGATGATGGTCGGATTGGGGAACACGCTCAGCGTGTCATCGACCCCGGGGGGGAGCACAGGCGGGCGGTAGTCGGGATCGTAGCGGTTGAGCCCCGCCGCCGTGCCGAACCACACCACGCCGGTGGAACGGTCCACGGCGATCGCCCGCACGTCGTCCGAGGCCAGCGGCGAGTTCGTCGCGGTGAGATCCTCGGTGCCGCCTCCCACCCGGAATCGCCGCACCCCTTCCTCGCTGCCGACGTAGACATCCCCGTTGGGCGCCACGTCCATCAGCCGCATGCCGAGCGGCCGGCCGGCGGGCGTCTCGTAGCTCAGCGTGACCAGGCGCGGCGGGATGGCCGTGCGAGAGATACGCCGCAGGTCGCGGTCGGTCAGCACCCAGATCGAGTCACCGTGGGCGACGATCGCCCACACGTCGAAGCTCGTGGTGTTGGCGACGGTCTTGAAGTCGTAGCCCAACTCGGGACGCCCAACGAAGTGGTCGACGCCGCTGTTGGCCGCGCCCGCGTAGCCCACCCAGACTCGTCCGGTCTTGTCGACGGTGACCGCGCGGATCTTGCCGTTGCGCACCAGGCTCCCGGCAGGCGACCCCGGGCCCCAGGTGCCGGCGTGGGCGCCGGTCGAGTCGTAGTAGTCGAGCCCGAGCGGAAACACCACGCCCAGATTGTCGGTGTCCATCCCGAACCAGTGGCCGCCCGCACTGCCGCTTGAGTCGAGGGCGGCGCCGAAGGCCAGTGTATGCCGCCGGTCGTCGCCGGTGGCTCCGGCCCAAAGGTGCTCGAACACCGGCGGCTCCACCGAATCGTCGAACCGCTCCATCGCGCTCCCCCAGCATGAGGCCCACTTAATACCCTGCCGATCCAGCACCATGGCGAACACCTCGTTCGGGATGCGGAACGAGTTGGGACAGGCGCCGCCGCAGAAGACCGGGAGCCACCCGAACCAGCTGCTGCCGTCCCAGCGGCCGATGCCCTCGTTGCGGGTCGCGGCGTAGACGCGCGTGCCGTCGATGACGATGTTGGCGTAGGTGTTCCCCGGCGGGCCGGGCGGCGAATGGAGCGTCCACGTACCGCCGCCGGAGGGCTCCTCCCAGAGGCCGGCGGAGCTCGCCGCGTAGTGCTTCGCGCTCCCGGTCGGGTCCACCGCCGCCTCGGTGTCGTTGCCCGCTCCCGCGCCCGCCACAGGCGACGCCGGGATCTGGGTGAACAATGGCAAGTCGGCGCGGTGCCGCCAGATCCCGGACGAGGTCGAGGCCAGCACCGTCCCGTGGTCGTCCTCGAGGTTAAAGACGTTGCCGATGAAGCCGATCGGAAACCACTTGAGGCTGTCCGGCTCCCAGCGGTAGATGTCCCCATCGGCGAGCGCGTAGAGGGACCGCCCATCACTGGCCAGACGATCGACCGTGAGGGTGGGAAGGCCGTCGTTCGCCTTGCGCCAGTCCGACAGGTTGGTGGTGGTGCGCGCGAACCCGACGCCGCGCGGGGTCGAAAGCCACAGCGTGTCGCGGAGCTGGGCGACGCCGGTGATGGCGGGGCTCGAGAACGTGGTGTCGAAGGACACGGTGTTCCCGTCCGGCAGCGAGCCCAGCACCTGCCGCCCGTCCCACAGGGCGATCCCGCCCCGGGTGCCAATCCACAGCGTGTCGCCCACCACGGTCATGGTAGTGACACTGTCCACCGGGAGCCCATCGAAGGCGTTCACCAGCTCCCAGGTGGTGCCGTCCGCGCTCAGCCGGCTCGCCCCAGACGCAAACGTTCCCACCCAGAGCCGGCCGACGCGGTCGAAGGCGAGGCTGGTGAGCTGATTGCTGGCGATCGAGCCCGGCTCGCGCGTGATGGCGGTGAATGTGCGGGCGCCCCGGTCGAAGCGCAACAATCCCGCGCCGGCGGTCGCGCACCAGACCGCGTCGTCGGTGACGATCAGATCCGCGTAGTCTTTGGTCCGGATGTGGGTCTGCCATGCGCCCGCGGCCAGGGAGCGGCCGGGGAGCGCGGCGATCAGGCCGAGGGCCGCCAGGGCGGTTGCGAGGCCCCGGACCATAGGCGGCCAGAGTTGCCCGTGCGTCATGCCTTCACTCCCAGAAACCCAGCAGGCTCATGAGTCGCAGCCGCCAGACCAGGCCCGCGGCCTCCCAGATGATGCGGCGGTTCATCTTGGAGACCCCGGCCCTGCGGTCCACGAAGACGATCGGGATCTCGCGGATCTTGAAACCGCGTTTCCAGCACTTGAACGACACCTCGATCTGGAACGCATAGCCGTCGGAGCGGACCCGGTCGAGCCGGATCCCCTCGAGGGCCCGCCGGCGGAAGCACTTGAATCCGCCGGTCGCGTCGTGCACCGGAAGCCCGGTGATGAGACGAGTGTACACGTTCGCCGAGCGCGAGAGGATCAGGCGGTTGAGCGGCCAGTTGACCACCCTCACCCCGCCGATATACCGCGACCCCAGCACCACGTCGGCGTCCCGGGCGGCGACGAGGAAGTCTCCGATGGCGTTCGGGTCGTGGGAGAAGTCGGCGTCCATCTCGAAGATGTACTCGGCCCCATGGTCGAGGGCGTAGCGGAACCCGTCGCGGTAGGCCGAGCCCAGCCCCATCTTGCCGGGGCGCTTGAGCAGGTGGATCCGGGGCTCGCGGCGCATCCGCTCCTCGACCAGGGCGGCGGTCCCGTCGGGCGAGGCGTCGTCCACCACCAGCACGTCCAATCCGTGGGGGAGCGCGATGAGCTGATCGAGCAGCGCTCCGATGTTCTCGAGCTCGTTGTAGGTGGGGATGATGACCAGCTTCTCCATCACGACCCTCCTGCCATCGGGCCCGACATCAGAGCCGCCGGGGCGGCCGCCCGCGCGGCTGCAGGGACCCGTCGGCGTAGCGCTCCCCCGGCCAACAGCACCAGGGTCACGAGCAGGCTCGCGCCCGAGAGCATGAGTCCCCGTCGCAACGCAGGGGAGGCGAACCGGAACTCCACCCGATGGCGACCGGCCGGCACCGCGACCGCACGCAGCAGATAGTCGGCCTTGAGGATCTCGGCCGGCCGCCCGTCCACGGTCGCCACCCAGTCCGGGTACCAGAGATCGGCGAGGCGCAGGAGCGCTGGACCCGGCGTCTCGACCTCGACCGTGACGTCATTCAGCCGGTAGCGGGTGATGGAGGCCGTCGCGCCGGTGACCGGCCCGAGTGCGCCCGGTCCGGTCGCGAGGCCCGGATCCTTCTCGAGCAGGGTGACGCGCGAGGGGTCGTGCGCCGCGCTCGTGACCGAATCGAGGATCGCCCGCGCCGGGCTCACCACCCGGTACTCGCCCAGCACGGTCGCGCGCGGGAGCCACCGGGGCAGCTCGAACACGCCGCCGCTCCCCTGGTGGACCCGAGTCAAGCCTGGGACGGAATCGATCGGCTGTCGCGTCACGAAGAAGCGAACGTTGAGCAGCGCCAGCCAGTTCGGGTGGTCCGCGAAAGGGGACTCGAGATACTCCTGGATCAGCCGGGTCTTGGCGGCATGGGCCCCTCCGATCGATGCGATGGCGAAGCCCGCGTAGCGATTGCTCATGAACTCGTCTACCGGCCGGATACGGAAGCTGCCAACCGGGCCCGCCTTCTCGAGGAACTCGACCACGTCGTCGCGTCCGGTTTCGGCGTTCGTCACCTGCTTCATCCCGATCACGGGCTTCATGACCTGACCGCTCACCGGCCACAGCTCGATCAACATGAGGGCGAGCATCCCGACCGAGGCGGCCGGCACCGGCACACGCCCGGCCCGCGCCAGCCACGCAAGCCCCACCGCGGCGAGCCCGAGGAGGCAGGCGCGGCCGAGGTCAGCGACGTAGCGCTCGTAGGCGAAGAGCCCCGCCTCGCGCGGGAATCCTTCGCGGTGCGCCATCGCCGAGCGGACGTATCCCTCCCGCCACGCTTCCTGACCCGCGACCCCGACCACCAGCACCAGCCCCAGCAACACCGCGGCGCCCAGCAGCACCCTGCCGGTAAGAGCGTTGCGGCCTGAGGACCCGCGCTCGCCCATCAGGCGGCTCCACCCCCACGCCGCCCCGAGCGCCAGCGCGAGCTGGAACAACAGGATGATCATGACCGGCACCCGGAACTTGTTGAACAGTGGCAGGTGCCGGTAGAGGAACCCGTAGAGCGGGGTGTGGCTGCCGAACGAGATGGCGAGAGAAACCAGAGCGATCACGGCGGCGTAGACGCGCACGGTGCCGCGCTCGAGGACCGCGACCAGCGCCAGCAGCGCGGCGACCACACCCATGAACGCGTTGGGATAATTGGTGAACGGCATCGCGCCCCAGTAGGTCTGCTCCCCAAAACCCACCGCCCACGGCACCACCACGGTGGGCAGCTCCCACAACCCCATCGACCACTGGGTCGCGTACGCCATCCCAACGCCGCCTCCCTCGCCGCCGCCGCGGATGGACCAGCGCGCGTAGTCGCGCAGCGGCAGGTTGTAGAGACCGGCGATGCCGAACGCGAGCGCCATCGCCGCCGCCACCCCCGCGGCGCGTCCAAATTTCGCAAGGATCGGGGCCGATGACGACGCGGGGCGCAGCAGGGAGGCGATCACGTCGACCATGAGGTAGAGGCCGACCGCCAGCCAGGTGTAGAAGGCGATCTGCGCATGGCCGCGCAGCATCTGGAAGCCGCCGGCGAGCGCCAGCCATCCGAGGTTCGCGAGCCCCCCGCCCCGCATCCAGCGAGCCGCGAGCCACAGCATCAGCGGCAGGTAGGCCGAGTCGACCAGCTGGCTGCCATGCCCATGCGAGCCGACCGCGACCAAGTTCGGGGCGAACACGAACGCCGCCGCGCCCAGGATCGCGCCTTCCGACCTGGCGCCCCACTCGCGCGCGAGCAGGAAGGTGAAGAACCCCGCCAGGAAGTAGTAGAGGAGCATCCACGTCATGTCCGGAAGCGGGAGGAACTTCTGCAGCAGCGCCAGCGGCCAGTCGGGGGGATAGATGTAGGGATTGTAGGCGCCGCTGGCGAACGAAGGCATGCCGAGGAAGACGAAGGGGTTCCAGAGGGGGTAGGTGCGCTCATGGAATAGCGCCTGCTCTCCGACCCGTACGAACCCCAGCGGGGCCACCGTGTCGGGTGAGACAAAGGTCTTTCCGCCCAACACCAGCTCGTGGAAGAAAATCACCACGAGCAGCCCCAGGAGCGCCGCGGCCCACCCGGTGGAGAGCGTTATCTGCGGGCGGGCGGGCGGGACTCTTCGGGGTTTGTGTCTCTTGTCCGCCATAAAGTCCCGCGTTTCGAGGAAGGACGGCGCCTAGGCGACCGCGCCCAGACGGCTTTCGATCTCGGTCACCATGCGCCGCGCCAGCTCACCCCAGTCGTAGGGGCGCGCCAGCGCGCGACACGTCTCGCGATCGGGCGCGCTTTCGAGCGCGCGGCCGACCGCGGCGACGAAACCGGCGCCATCGGTCGCGTACTGGAGCACTGGAACGGTGGACGGCAGATCGAGCAAGGGAGTGGTCACCACGGGGAGCCCGGAGGCCAGATACTGGTACACCTTGTTGGGATTGATACCCTGCACGAAGGGATCGTGCGCCCGGAAAGGTATCACACCGACATCGAACGCCTGGAGATAGGCCGGGGCCTGCTCATAGGGCCGCGGCCCCAGCACGGCCACCCCACCGCGCGCCGCCAGTTCGCGCACCTGGGAGTCGGTCGCAGGGCTGCCGGGACCGACCAGCACCAGCGTTCCCCCGCCGCGCGCCCGCCGCAGCGCCTCCAGCACCTCGAAATCGAGGAAGTGCGAGAGCAGCCCGAAATAACCGATCCGGGGTCTGGGGAGGTCCTTCATATCGTCCGGGACCGGCTGTGCGGTGGCGAAGTGGTCGACCTCCACCCCGTTGCCGAGCTTGATGACCGGCAGCCGGGTCTCCGAAGCGAGCTGCCGCCGGTAATGCTCGGAGACGGCGAAGATGGCATCCACCTCGGCGAGGGTGCGCGTCCAGTAGCCGCGCGCCCAACGCGGGGAACCCGCGAACTGGAACGGGCTGTCGTTAAAATCGTAGAGCGCGAGACGGCGCCTGAGACCCGCGAGCGCTCCGGCGGCATAGATGTTGGAAACGAGGATCACCGGATCGGGCGAGACTCCGAGCCGGGCGAGCATGCGCTCGAGGTGCACCCGGGCCGCGCGTTCGATCATCGCCCGCCCCGGCCCGGTCGCGGCGACCAGGTTGTAGAGCGGCTGCTGCGTCGAGGGCTTGAGGAACGGCACGGTGAAGCAGGTGACGTTGCCCTCGCGCCGTGGCGTCCACGGGTCGTCGCGACCTGAGCCCGGCGGCTGGGCGAAGAACACGCGCCAGCGATCGGGGAAGCGCGAGAGGAGGAATTGCTTACGCGTGCGGAAGTAATTCCAGCGCACCTCGGACAGGGCGAGCAGGTCCACTAACAGGCTGCTGAAAAAGGGTACACGGCGAGCCCGGAGTCCAGTAGGTTGCGGGACATCCAGGAAGCAGACCGCGACCCATGATGGGCACCTCGAACACCCAGACCGCGATGTTCCACTATACGTGCGTCGACCAGCTGGTCCCCGCTGACGATCCGTTGCGCGCGATCGAGGCGGTGATCGACTGGGAGGCTATCCGTGAGCGGATG
>CAYONG010000195.1:0-35267 GCA_964405235.1 uncultured bacterium
GCGACGACGCTTCGTCGATCAGGTCGATCGCCTTGTCGGGCAGCTTGCGGTCGGTGATGTAGCGGCTCGAGAGCATGGCCGCCGCCACCAGCGCCGAGTCCTTGATGCGGATGCCGTGGTGGATCTCGTAGCGCTCCTTCAAGCCCCGCAGGATGGCGATGGTGTCTTCGAGCGAAGGCTCGTTCACCATGATGGGCTGGAAGCGCCGTTCGAGCGCCGCGTCCTTCTCGACGTGCTTGCGGTACTCGTCCAGCGTCGTCGCCCCCACGCAGTGCAGCTCGCCGCGCGCCAGCGCGGGCTTCATGAGATTTGAGGCGTCCATCGCCCCCTCGGCGCCGCCTGCCCCGACCAGCGTGTGCAGCTCGTCGATGAAGAGGATGACCCGTGCGTCGGCCGCGGTGACCTCCTTCAAGACCGCCTTGAGACGATCCTCGAACTCGCCGCGGAACTTGGCCCCGGCGATGAGCGCGCCCAAATCGAGCGTCACCACCCGCTTGTCGCGCAGCGTCTCGGGGACGTCGCCCGAGACGATGCGCTGGGCGAGCCCCTCGACAATCGCGGTCTTGCCGACGCCGGGATCGCCGATCAGCACCGGGTTGTTCTTGGTGCGCCGCGCCAGCACCTGGATGACGCGCCGGATCTCGTCGTCGCGGCCGATCACCGGGTCGAGCTTGCCCTGGCGAGCCATCGCCGTGAGGTCACGCCCGTACTTGGTGAGCGTCTGATACTTGTCCTCGGGGCGCGCGTCGGTGACGCGCTGGCCGCCACGCACCTGGGCCAGCGCCCGCAACACGCCGTCCGGGGCGACCCCGGCCCTGGTGAGCGCGCGCTGCACGTCGCTCGCCTGCTCGGGATCGGCGAGGGCGAGGAGCAGGTGCTCGACCGAGACGAACTCGTCCTTGAGCTGCTCCGCCGACTTCTCGGCGCGCTCGAGCGCGAGCCGGAGCGGGTCGCCGAGATACGCGCTGCCGCCCTCGACCCGCGGCAGCCGGTCCATGGCGAGCGTATTCGCCTGTGCGAGCGGCTCGCGCTGGACGCCCAACTTCTCCAGCACGGCGGCGACCGTGCCGCCCGCGTCATCGAGGAGCGCGGCGAGCAGATGCTCCGGCCTCAGCTCCTGGTGGCTCCGCTCGGAGGCCAGGCGCTGGGCGCGTTCGAGCGCTTCCTGCGACTTGATGGTGAACCGGTCGAGTTTCATGGTGGTGATCTCGATGCGAAGATGCTCAGGCTAGCACAAGCGGCGATAGGGTATCCTTCCCGCGGACATCCGCCGCGCGCCGCCTTTTCCTCGAGACTGGAGGCCGTTCATGAGAGCTGTCGCCGCGATGCTTATCGGGCTCGTCGTGCTCACCACCCTCCCCCCACCCGCGACCGCCGAGGGGGAATCTCCCGCCTACCTGCGGGACCGGGGCCCCGGGATCCGGACCTCGATGTTCGGCACCTACATCAACCGCGGCGAACTGCTCCTCTATCCCTTCTACGAGTTCTACCGGGATAACGATCTTCAATACTCCCCCAGCGAGTACGGCGGCGTGGGCGACCAGGACTTCAAGGGTCGCTACCGGGCGAACGAGGGGCTGATCTTTGTCGGGTACGGGATCACCGACCGGCTCGGGATCGAGTTCGAGGCGGCGTACATCAGTGCCACGTTCGAGAAAGACCCCACGGACGCGACCGGAACGCCGGCGCGGATCGAGGAAACAGGCGTGGGAGACGTCGAGGGCCAGATCACCTATCGCTGGATCAAGGAGAGCGAGCGCCGGCCCGAGGTCTTCAGCTTCTTCGAGGCGGTATCCCCCCAGAACAAGACCAAGGCACTGATCGGAACGTCCGACTGGGAACTCAAATTCGGTAGCGGGCTCTCGCGCGGCTACGCGTTCGGCACACTCACGGGTCGTGTGGCCGTCGAGTACACGTCCAGCTCGAGCACGCCGTGGGACCTGGGCGAATGGGCCGTCGAGTACTTGCGGCGGATCCCGTCCGGCTGGGGGTTCTACACCAGCCTCGAAGGACAGGCCACCGACGAGCTGTCGCTGGTCGCCGAGGTGCAGCGGCGGCTGGGCGCCCACGCGACCTTCAAGGTCAACTCCTCGATCGGTCTGACCGCGAACGCCACCGACCTGGCGCCCGAGGTGGGGATCATGTTCAGGCTCCCGACCGGAGGGAAGTAGGCGGGGGCGCGGCGGGCTAGTCGCCGTACATCTCAGTGATGACGCGGCGCAGGGCGGCGGCTTCGACCTTGCTCAGCGAACCGATCTTGTCACCGAGGCGCACCTTGCTCACGGTGCGGATCTGGTCCACAGCGACCTCGGCCGGACGGCCGGCGCACTGCACCCGCAATCGGGACCGCCACGTGGGGTGCAACTGACTGGTCAGCGGGCACACCGTTACCGTTGGCAGGGTTCGGTTCAGGACGTCTAGGCTGACGATCACCGCTGGACGGGTCTTGGCCATCTCGGCGCCCTGGGTCGGATCGAGAGCCGTCCAGCGGATCTCGTAGCGTTTCATCGCCGTTTGCGCGGGCCCTGTTTGGCCCGGTAGCGGGGCGAGCGCTCCGCGACTCGGCCCTGCCTGTCCGCCTGCCAGGAAAGGTCGTCCAACCCGTCGGCGGCTGCCGCATCCCAGGCGCTCCAGTCCTCACGACTCGCGGCCATCTCACGCGCAGTCTCTTCCCACGAGAGCTTCTCCACCGCCGGTCCGGTCGGCCGCAGAAGTATGCCCTCGCTCCTCTCCTCCATCAGCACGGTTGCGCCGATGCGGTAACGCCGCAACGACGCGGCCGGCAGTCGCACCCCGCGCGAATTCCCGATTCGCGCGACCTTCAGCTTCACGGTCAGCATGTGCCTACTGTAATAACATCCGATAGGGACCGCAAGTGCTCCGCGACGCGGAGGAACGGATCGCCTCCCGAGCGGCGACCGGAAGCACCAACGCCCGCCCCGCCCCCTCACCCCCGCCGCAATCTCCCCCGGTCCACCTTGCCCAGGTGTGTGCGCGGCAGCGTGTCGAGGAACACGACCTCGCGCGGATGCTTGTAGGGGTCGAGCCGCTCGCGCACGAACGCCTTGAGCTCCTCGCCCAGCCCCTCGCGCGGAGCACGCGCCACCACATACGCGCGCGGCTTGACCAGTCCGCTCGCGTCCGTGACCCCCACCACGGCGGCCTCCGCAACCGCCGGGTGCTGGAGCAGGCATCCTTCGACCTCGGCGGGCGCCAGCCATTTGCCCGACACCTTCAGCATCTCGTCCCCGCGACCGCAGTAGGTCACGTACCCATCGGCGTCCATCGTGATGAGATCCCCCGAGAGGTACCACTCGCCGCGGAAGCCCTGCATGGTCTTCTCCATGTGCTGCCAGTAGCCGATCGCGCGTGAGTCCCCGCGCACCCAGAGCCAGCCGGTCTCGCCGGCGGGCAGCTCGCTTCCTGCCTCATCGCAGACCTTGACCTCGAAGCCCGGCACCACGGTGCCGAGGGTACCGGGCCGCGCGGCACCAGGGCGGTTCGAGATGAAGATGTGCCACATCTCGGCGGTGCCGAGGCCGTCGAGCAACTCGACGCCGAAGGTCTCCATCCAGCGCCGGTGGAGCTCGGCCGGGAGCGCCTCGCCGGCCGACGTGCACAGGCGCAGCGACGAGAGGTCCTGCGAGCGGGCGTCGGGGTGCGAGACCATCCTGTTGATCATGGTCGGCACGTTGATGAGGATGGTCGGGCGGAATCGGCGGATGCGCTCGAATATCGCCTCGGCCGTGGCGGGCTCCGGGAACAGGACGCTGCTCGCGCCCACCGCGCACGGGAAGAGCAGGTTGGAACCGGTCGCGTAGCCAAAGTAGAGCTTGGGGACCGAGAGCGTGATGTCGTCCGGCCGGTAGCCGATGACCTGCTTCGCATAGAGCTCGGTGGTGTTGGCGAACGCGCGATGCGTCTGGATCACCGCCTTGGGGCGGCCGGTCGTTCCGCCCGAGAAGAGCCAGACGGCTGCATCGTCGCGATGGGTCGAAAAACTCTCGAGCCCGGATGGCGCGACCGCGAGGCGTCGATCGAACTCCGGCTCGCCAACAACCAGCACCGACTTGAGCAGCGGCGCGCCGCGCGCGGCCTCCTGGAACGCGGCCGCGTTGTCGCGATGGGTGACCACCACGCGCGCCCGCGTGTATTCGAGGAGTTGCGCGATCTCGGTGGCGGGCAAGCCGGGGTTGACCATGACGACCACGCCGCCCAACTTGAGCGTGCCGAAAAACGCGCCGACGAACTCCGGGCCGTCTGGCAAGGCATTCATCACGCGGTGCTCGGGCTCGACACCCGCGCCGAGCAGGACGTTGCCGAAGCGATTGGCCAGCGCCTGCACATCGGAATAGCTCACCTCGCCCGCGTCGGTGCGCAGGGCGGGGCGAGCCCCAAGGCCCTCGCGCACGCGGGCGTCGAGGAAGTGGTCGGCGATGTTCAAGCGTTCCGGCGGCTCGTAGGTCATGGTAGTTTGGTCACTCTCTGCCCCATGATGTACGTCCGCCCGGTGACAGGCAACACCGGACTCACAGGAGCTTGAAGCGCGATGGCGATCCGCGAGCTGGCCGAGTTGACATGGGAGGAAGTGCGAGCCCTCGACCGTGCCCGCACCGTGGCGGTGCTGCCGGTCGGCGCGCTCGAGGCGCACGGCCCACACCTGCCGCTCGCCACCGATGTCGTGATCGCCCAGGCGATGGCGCGCGCCGGCGCCGAGCGCCTCGCGGCCCAGGGCGTGGGCGTCGTGCTCCTGCCGGCGCTGCCGTTCACCGCCGCCCCCTTCGGCGCTGGTTTCGCGGGCACGCTCTCGGTGGCGGCCGCCACGGTGACCGCGCTGGTGCTCGACCTCGCCCGCGAGCTGACCCGGCACGGATTCGCGGCGCTGGCGATCGCCAACGGCCATCTCGACCCCGCGCACCTCGGGGCGCTCGCCGAGGCCGCGTCCCGCGCCCGGACGGAGCGGCTGCTCCCGGTGGTGTGCCCTGACCTGAGCCGCAAGCCGTGGGCGTCGCGGCTCACCGAGGAATTCCGCAGCGGCGCGTGCCATGCCGGGCGTTACGAAGGCTCGATCGTGCTCGCCGAACGCCCGGACCTGGTGCGCGAGCACGTCCGCGCGGGCCTCCCTCCCGTCCCGGCCTCGCTCGCCACCGCCATCCGCGACGGCAAGCGCACGTTCGAGGAGGCTGGCGGAGCGCGCGCCTACTTCGGCTGGCCCGCCGACGCCACCGCCGAAGAAGGCCGGGCGAGCATCGCGACCCTCGGCGACATCCTGGCCGAGGCGGCGCTCGCCGCGCTCACGCCGGAGCGGGCCGCGTGACGGAAGCTCCGAGGAAGCCGGCGACCGGCGGCTCCCCCGCGCCATCCAAAGCCAAGCCGTCCCTGGGTTTCCTCGCCGATCGCGGCGCGGTGGTGACAGGCGGCGGGCGCGGGATCGGCGCCGCCATCGCCCGGGCGCTCGCCGATGCGGGGGCGGGCGTGGTGGTGGCGGCGCGCACGTATGCCGAGATCGAGCAGGTCGCATGGGATCTGCGCGAGCGTGGGGCGCGGGCTTTCTCCGCCTTCTGCGACGTCACCGACGAGGGTAACGTGCGGGCCCTGTGCGAGGATGCCCACCGCCACCTGGGCACGGTGGACATCGTGGTCAACAACGCGGGGGTCTCGGCCTCGTCCCCGCTCCATCGCATCACGCTCGGCGAGTGGAACCGCGTCCTCGCGGTCAACGCCACCGGGACGTTCCTCTGTACCCGCGAGTTCGTCCCCGCCATGGTCGAGCGCAACTGGGGCCGCGTGATCAACATTGCCTCGGTCGCGGGGCTGGAAGGCGCCCGCTATGTCTCCCACTACGCCGCGGCCAAGCACGCGGTCATCGGTCTCACACGCTCGGTCGCCCTCGAGCTGGCGGGCAGCGGCGTCACGGTAAACGCCATCTGCCCGGCCTACGTGGACAGCCCGATGACCAAGCGCACGCTCGCCAACGTGCAGGCGCGCGCCGGGCTCCCGCGCGAGGGTGCGCTGGCGGCCGTGCTCGCGACCACGGGTCAGGAGCGCCTGATCACGCCGCAGGAGGTGGCGGCTGCGGTGTTGGACCTGTGCCGGGACGAGGCCGCTTCTGTGAGCGGACAGACCATCGTTCTGGCGGCCGGAGGACGCACACCATGAGCTTCGAGATCATCAACCCATCCTCGCTGGGGGCGCCGAAGGGCTGGAACAACGGCATGCTGGCGCCCAGGGACGGACGATTGCTGTTCGTGGCCGGGCAGGTGGGGCTCGAGCCCGACGAGTCGGGGCAGCCGCCGGAGTTCGCGGACCAGTTCGCGGGTGCGCTCGACAAGGTGCTCACCGTGGTGCGCGCGGCCGGCGGCGGGCCCGAGGACGTCGCCCGCATGACCGTCTATGTCACCGACCTGGTCGTCTACCGCGCGACCCTCGGCACGCTCGGCGAGGTGTGGCGCGCGCGATTCGGGAAGCACTACCCGGCGATGGCGCTGGTCGAGGTGAAGGGCCTCGTGGATCGCGGGGCGATGGTCGAAATCGAAACCACCGCGGTCATCGGAGGGAACCCCTCGTGAGCGTCGCGCCCCGCTCGTTCCTCTATCAGCTCGATGCCGCGACCGGCGTCGCGACCCTGACCCTCAACCGGCCGGAGCGGCTCAACGCGCTCACCTTCGAGGTGTACGCCGAGCTGCGCGACACGTTTCAGGCGCTCGACACCGAGCCCGGCGTGCGCGCCATCGTGCTGACCGGCGCCGGACGCGCGTTCTGCTCGGGCGGCGACGTCGAAGACATCATCGGCGCGCTGTTCGCGCGCGACGCGGCGGGCCTGCGCGAGTTCACGCGCATGACCTGTGATGTGATCCTGAACATCCGTCGCTGCCGCCGCCCGGTGATCGCCGCGCTCAACGGCACCGTGGCGGGCGCCGGCGCGGTCATCGCCACTGCCTGTGATCTGCGCGTGGCGGCGGAGTCGGCGAAGATCGCCTTCCTGTTCGTGCGCGTCGGGCTCTCGGGCGCCGACATGGGCGCCTCGTGGCTGCTGCCGCGCCTGGTGGGACTGGGGACCGCGACCGAATTGCTCCTGACCGGCGATTTCATTGACGCGCGACGCGCCCTCGAGATCGGGCTCTACCAGCGCGTCGTGCCGCAGGACGGATTGATGGCCGAGGCCACCGCCCTGGCCGAGAAGCTGGCGCGTGGCCCCGCGCCGGCCCTCACCGTGACCAAGCTGGCCCTCGAGGCGGAGGCCACCATGAGCCTGGAGGAGGCGCTGCGCTACGAGGCCGATGCGCAGGCGGCGCTCATGGAGCATCCCAACTTCCGCGAGGCGTACGAGGCGTTCCGGGCCAAGCGCGAGCCCAAGTTCACCTGACGGTGATTCCTCACGCGATCGAGCCACCGCATGACTCCTGATGAGACGATGGCCAAGCTGAGCGCAGCCCTCGCCGACCGCTACCGGATCGAGCGCGAAATCGGGCGCGGCGGGATGGCGACCGTCTACCTTGCCGAGGATCTCAAGCACCACCGCCGGGTGGCGCTCAAGCTGCTGGATCCAGGGCTCGCGGCCGCGATCGGCCCGGAGCGGTTCCTGCTCGAGATCGAGACCACGGCGGGCCTGCACCACCCGCACATCCTGCCCCTCTACGACTCGGGCGCGGCGGGCGGTCTCCTCTTTTACGTGATGCCCTGGGTCGAGGGGGAGTCGCTGCGTGACCGCCTGGTGCGCGAGAAGCAGCTCCCGATAGAGGAGGCTCTGCGGATCACACGGGAGGTGGGCGACGCGCTGAGCTACGCCCATTCGCATGGCATCATCCATCGCGACATCAAGCCGGACAATATCCTGCTCGAGTCGGGGCACGCCGTGGTGGCCGACTTCGGGATAGCCAGGGCAATCCACACGGCGGGCGGGCCATCCCTGACGCAGACCGGCGTGGCGGTGGGCACGCCTGCCTACACGAGCCCCGAGCAGTGCGCTGGGGCCCGTGAGCTGGATGGCCGCAGCGACCTCTACAGCCTGGGCTGCGTGCTCTACGAGATGTTGGCGGGGCAGCCACCGTTCACCGGCCCCACTGCAGAGAGCCTGGTGTTTCAGCACCTATCGGCCCCCCCGCCACCGGTCACGCAGTTGCGGCCCGCGGTCCCGGCGGAGATCGCCGCGGTGCTGGCGCGGGCGTTGGCCAAGAACCCGGCCGACCGGTTCAAACCCGTCGCGCGTTTCACCGAGGCGTTGGCCCGGCACCCGGGGCTCGTCGTGGCGCCGGTCGCCCCCCGGCGCGTCCTGCGATGGCGCATCGCCCTGCCCGCGGCGCTCCTCATGCTCGTGGGGGCGGCGGTGGTGGCGCGACTGGTCGGTCGGGAGCCGCGCATCGTCGCGGGTGCGACCACGCGCCTCACCCTCGAGCCGGGTCTCGAGGTGGATCCCGCGCTGTCACCCGACGGCGAGATGATCGCATACGCCGCCGGCGTGCCGGCTCGGATGCAGATCTACGTGCGGCGGTTGAGCGGTGGCCGCACGCTCGCGCTGACGGCGGACACGACGCACGACCATCGTTGGCCGCGCTGGACCCACGACGGGGCGCAGGTTGCCTACCAGGCGGACAGCGCGGTCTGGCTCACTCCCGCGCTCGGAGGAGAGCCACGGCCGCTGCTACGGCTGCCGGGGCCCCTCGCGGGATTCGACTTGTCGCCGGACGGATACCGAATCGCCTATGCGCTGGGCGGGCATGTCTACATCCAAGATCTCCGGGGTGGCTCCCCCGTGGCCGTGTCCCCCGCGGCGTATGAGGTTCATTCGGTCGCGTGGTCGCCTGACGGCGCGCGCCTGGCATATGTCGTGGGGAATACTGAATTCGTCTTCGGGACTCCCAACTTTGGGAACGAGGCCAACTCGGCAATTTGGGTAGGAGCGGCCAATGGCAGCAAGCCTATCCGCGTCTCGGATGACAAGGCGCTCAACATGAGCCCCGCGTGGGCGCCGGATGGTCGGTCGCTTTACTGGGTTTCCAGCCGAGAGGGAACCCGTGACATCTTTCGTACGCAGCTGTCCAGTTCGTTGGGGCCGGCGGGACGGCCGACCCGCCTGACCACGGGGATCAACGCCATGGGCCTGTGTCTGGATCGCGCCGGCACCCGTATTGCCTACAGCGTGTATGTGAACTACTCCAGCATCTGGTCGATCGAGGTGCCACGGTCCGGGCCCACCTCGATCGCGCGCGCCCTTCCTATTGTCAGCGGCAATCAGACAATCGAAACCGTGGATGTCTCGCGGGACGGCCGGTGGCTGACGTTCGACTCGGACCGCGGCGGTAACTTCGACGTCTACAAGATGCCCGTGGGGGGTGGTGAGGTGGTCCAGGTCACCACCGACCCGGGAAAAGATTTCCAGCCACGTTGGTCTCCCGATGGTCGCGCGATCGCGTTTCACTCGATGCGCACTGACAACCGAGACATTTTCACGATCGCCGCGGACGGGAGTGACGAAAGGCAGATTACGCGGGGACCGGAAGAGGAGTTTGGCGCGGCATGGTCGGCGGATGGGGAGGCGCTCGTGTTCTGTGTCAGCTCCGCCAAGGGTGAGTGCCTGCGCATCCTGCCGCTGGCAGGCAACGGATCGCCGCGAGACTTCGCCCCGGAAGACATGGCGATACTGTCCAGCCCGGCGCCACGCTGGTCGCCCAGGAGGAACGTCATCTGCTACTCCTTCCTCTCCCAGGGCCTGTGTACGCACGATTTGGACTCGGGGGAAACCCGCGTACTTGTACCTCCGAGCCGGCGTCCGAGTGCCGCAATCTGGGCTCCCGATGGGCGGACGATCTACTACCTGGCCGCCGGGACTTCGCCGTGGTCCATTGAGTCCGTTCCCGTGGAGGGTGGAACCCCACGACGGCTGGTGGATTTCGACGACGCGAGCCGGCCGCACACGCGCTACGGCCTCGCAACTGACGGGCGTCGTTTCTATGTCACCCTCGGATCGCACGAGAGCGACGTGTGGTGGATGAACCTGGAGCGGCGGTGACCGTTTCCGTGCTGCACGCCATGCGGTAGATTCGCGACCATGTTCCTGACTCCCACCACCCCCATCGGCCTCAACGACACTCTCGGCGATTCTGTGGCGGACGACTCGCTCGCGCCCACTTCGATCCTCCCCCAATGACCATCCCTGACGCCCGACCGATCCGCGCGTTCCTGGAGGAGCGCCACATCCAGTTCGCCGGGCAGATCGGCGAGTACGCCGCGCGCGCTCTCGCGCCTCGGCCCGAGCCGGCGGACGACGATGCCTGCCGCATCGAGGCGCGTGCCCTGATGATGGAGCTAGGCACCGCCGGTTGGTTCGAGCCGATCCGGGCCCGCGACTGGCGGTCGTGCTGCCTGGCGCGCGAGGCGCTGGCCGCGGCGTCGCCGCTGGCCGACGCAGTGTTTGCGTTGCAGGCACTCGGCACGCTTCCGCTCCTGCTGGCGGACGAGACGCCGATGCGCGAGCGTTGGGCCGCCGATGCACTGCGCGGGCGGGCGATGGCCGCCTTCGCGATGACCGAGGCCGAGGCGGGGTCGGACGTCGCCGCCATCGCGACCACCGCAACGCGTGATGGCCAGAGCTATCGGCTCAACGGCTCCAAGACCTTGATCTCGAACGCCGGCATCGCCGACTTCTACACGGTCTTCGCCTCGACCGAACCGGCGGCCGGGGGCAAGGGGCTTAGTTGCTTCGTGGTGCCGGCCGGGAGCCCGGGGCTCCGGTTCGTGGGGGCCCAGCGTCTTTCGGCCCCGCACCCGCTGGGCGAGATCGCGTTCGAGGACTGCCGCGTCCCGGCTTCGCACCGTCTCGGCGAGGAGGGCCGCGGGCTCGCGCTGGGTTTGAAGACGCTCGATCTGCTGCGGGCGACCGTGGGGGCGGCGGCGTGCGGGATGGCGACCCGCGCGCTCGAGGAGGCGCTCGACCACGCTGCCCGCCGCCGCCAGTTCGGCAAGCCGCTCGCCGAGTTCCAACTCGTCCAGCAAAAGCTGGCGCGCATGGCCACCGACCTGACCGCCGCGCGCCTGCTGGTCTACCGCGCCGCGTGGGAGGCGGACCACGGGGCGGAGCGCGTGACGCTCGAAGCGGCGATGGCCAAGGCGTTCGCCACCGAGGCCGCCCAGCGCATCGTGGACGACGCGGTCCAGGTGCTGGGCGGCGCCGGGGTCATGGCGTCCCACCCGGTGGACCGGCTCTACCGCTCGGTGCGGGCGCTACGGATCTACGAAGGGACCACCGAGATCCAGCATCTGGTGATCGCCGGCCGGCTGATGAAGGATCACGGCTCGTGAAGGTCGCCTGCATCGGCGGAGGACCGGCCGGCCTGTTCTTCGCGCTCCTCATGAAGAAGGCCGATCCCGGGCACGACGTCACCGTCTACGAGCGCAATCGGCTCGCCGACACGTTCGGCTTCGGCGTGGTGTTCTCGGACGCCACCGAGGAAGCGCTGGCTTACGGGGACCGCGAGGTCACCGACGCCATGGCGGCGCAGTGCCATCGCTGGGACGACATCGAGATCCACTACCGCGACGCCGTCATCACCTCGACCGGCCACGGGTTCTCGGGCCTCTCGCGCAAGACGCTGCTACGAATCCTCTCGGAGCGCTGCCGAGGGCTCGGGGTACGATTGTGCTTGGAGCATGAGATCGCCGACCCGGAGGCGCTGCGCGACCACGACCTGGTGGTCGCCGCCGACGGGGTGAGCTCGGCGGTGCGCGAGCGCTACCGCGAGGCATTCCGGCCTTCCGTCGACGTGCGGCCCAACCGGTTCGTGTGGCTCGGCACCGACAAACCGTTCCCCGCGTTCACCTTCTATTTCAAGCGCGATCGGCACGGGCTGTGGCGCGTGCACGCCTACCAGTACGAGCCCGGGCGCTCCACCTTCATCGTCGAGGCGCCCGAGGCAACCTGGCGCGCGGCGGGGATGGATCGGGCCGACGAGGCCGGGACGCTGCGCTTCTGCGAGCAACTCTTCGCCGACGAGCTCGCGGGCCACCGATTGCTCTCGAACCGGTCCGTCTGGCGAGCCTTTCCCACCATCCGGAACGAGCTTTGGCACCACGGCAACATGGTGCTGATCGGCGATGCCGCCCACACCGCGCATTTCTCGGTCGGATCGGGCACCAAGCTCGCCATGGAGGACGCGATTACGCTTGCGGGGCTGCTCAAGACCTCCGCAGGGATCCCCACCGTGCTCGCCGCCTACGAGGAAGTACGGCGACCCGCGGTCGAAAGCCTGCAGCGCGCGGCGCAGGCGAGCCTCCAGTGGTTCGAGGACACCGAGCGCTACATGGATCTCGAGCCGCTCCAGTTCGCATTCACCCTGCTGACCCGAAGCCTGCGTGTGACCCATCAGAATCTCAAGGTGCGCGACCCGGCGTTCGTATCGAGGGTGGACGGCTGGTTCGCCGGTGAGGCCGGCCGCCAGGCGCGCGTTCCGGTGGCCACGGCCCCCGCGCCTCCCCCGATGTTCACCCCCTTGCGGCTGCGCGACATGTTGCTGGTCAACCGCGTCGCGGTCTCGCCCATGTGTCAGTACTCGGCAACCGACGGCATGCCCGACGACTGGCATCTGGTTCACCTGAGCTCGCGCGCGATCGGCGGCGCCGGCCTGGTGTTCGCCGAGATGACGGACGTGAGCGCCGAGGCACGCATCTCGCCCGGCTGCACCGGGCTTTACCGTCCCGAGCACGCGACGGCCTGGAAGCGCATCGTGGATTTCGTGCACTCGCACAGCGCGGCCAAGATCGCGATCCAGCTGGGACACGCGGGACGAAAGGCGTCGACCCGGCGCTCGTGGGAGGGCGACAACGAGCCGCTCACCGAGGGCGGCTGGCCGGTCGTCGCCCCGACGGCGCTCCCCTACCTTCCGCACAGTCCGGTGCCGCGGGAGATGACGCGGGCCGACATGGACCGGGCGCTCGAGGACTACGTGCGTGCCACACGGCTCGCGATCGAGGCGGGGTTCGACCTGCTCGAGATCCACGCCGCCCACGGCTACCTGCTGGCGAGCTTCATCTCGCCGCTCACCAACCGGCGCACCGACACCTACGGCGGCATGCTCGAGAACCGCATGCGGTTCCCGCTCGAGGTGTTCGACGCCGTGCGCGCCGCCTGGCCAGAGGAGCGACCGATGTCGGTGCGCATCTCTGCGGTGGACTGGCACCCTGGCGGAATGGAGCCCGCCGACGCGGTCGATGTGGCGCGGATGCTGCATTCCCACGGCTGCGACATCGTGGATGTGTCGGCCGGCCAGACCGTGCCCGACCAACGGCCAATCTACGGGCGGCTGTTCCAGACCCCGTTCGCCGACCGCATCCGGCACGATGTGGGGATCGCCACAATGGCGGTCGGCAACATCTCATCGTACGCCGACGTGAACACGATCCTGGCGGCCGGGCGCGCCGATCTCTGCCTGCTGGCCCGCGCCCACCTGTGGGATCCATACTGGACCCGGCACGCGGCCCACGAGCTCGGATACGCGCTTCCCTGGCCCGACCAGTACGAGTCGCTGAACCGTTACCGACCGCGCTTCACCTGAGGACGGCCTCCGAGACGCCGCCGGCGTCGAACCGTCCCGTCCGGAGACGACGACCATGCCCCTGACCTACTCCAGCTACTTGAAGCTCGACGAGCTGCTCTCGCTCCAGCGCCCCGTCTCGGACGGCCCGGAGCACGACGAGACCCTGTTCATCGTCATCCACCAGGTGTACGAGCTGTGGTTCAAGGAGATCCTGCACGAGTTGGGCTATCTCGAGACGCTGCTGGCGCGCTCGGACACCCCGCGCGCGCTCCACACGCTCCGGCGCGTGCTGACCATCCTCAAGGTGGTGGTCGCCCAGATCGACGTGCTCGAGACCATGACGCCGCTTGAGTTCCTGTCGTTCCGCGAGCGGCTCGAATCCGGCAGCGGGTTCCAGTCGTTCCAGTTCCGCGAGCTCGAGTTCGCGCTCGGCATGAAGAACCCCACTGCGCTCGAACGCTACCCGCAAGGGAGCGAAGGACGCCTGCGTCTCGAGCGACGCATGATGCGACCGACCCTGTGGGACGCGTTCCTGGGATATCTCGCAGCCCGGGGTTACGCGGTGCCGGCCGCTTCGCTGGCGCGGGACGTGACCGCCCCCGTGGCCGTTTCGCCTGAGCTCCAGCCGGTGCTCGCCGACGTCTATCGGCGGGACCCGGAGGCGAGCGCGCTGTGCGAGCGCCTGGTGGATCTCGACGAGGGGATCCAGGAATGGCGCTACCGGCACGTCAAGATGGTCCAACGTACGATCGGCACCAAGCGTGGCACCGGAGGTTCGGAGGGCGCGGCCTATCTCATGACCACGCTCGACCGGCCCTGCTTCCCCGATCTCTGGGCGATCCGGACCGAGCTCTAGCCCGGACCAGGACGCCGCGACCCGCACCGCCGCCATGCGCACGCTCGCCGAGTTCACGCAGGAGTCAAACCCGCTCGCCCGACACTACACACGCTTCCGGGTCGCGGATCGGCTTCTGTTGACCGGGCATTCCCACCAGGCCTGGCCCGATGCCGCCCTCGATGGCCAGATCGAGGCCTGGTCCGACGCCGCTGAGCGGGTCGACGACAAGTGGGAACGCGCCGCCGGCAAGGCCGAGCGGGTCCGCCGCGGCTTCGCCCTGCTGCTGGGAGATGGCGCAGGCGACATCGCGCTCGGCCAGAACACGCACGAGCTGCTCATCCGCTTCCTCTCCGCGCTTCCGCTGCGCGAGCGGCCCCGGCTCGTGACCACCGACGGCGAGTTCCACACTATCCGGCGCCAGCTCGACCGCCTGGCCGAGGAGCGGGTGGTCGAGGTGGTCAAGGTGGAGGCCCGGCCGGCCGAGACTCTCGCCGGGCGTCTGGTCGCGGCGGTGAACCAACACACTGCCGCGGTGCTCGCTTCATCGGTGCTGTTTGCGAACGCGCACATCGTGCCCGGGCTCGATCGCGTGCTCGAGGCCTCTCGTCGCGTCGGTGCCGAGTTGCTGGTGGATGCCTATCATCAGATCAATGTGGTGCCCTACTCGCTTGCGGACGACGGCCTATCTGACGCGTTTGTGATGGGAGGGGGATACAAGTATTGCCAGCTGGGCGAAGGGAACTGCTTCCTCCGGGTGCCGCCGGGACGCGCGCATCTGCGTCCCGGCGTGACCGGCTGGTTTAGCGAGTTCGCGCACTTGTCCGGCCGGACGGCGGGCGCCGTCCCTTACGGCGAGGGCCCGGCGCGCTGGGCCGGTTCGACCTATGACCCGACCAGCCATTATCGCGCGGCGCGGGTCCTGGATTTCTTCGAGCGCGAGGGGCTGACGCCTTCGTTCCTGCGCGAGCTGAGCCGGCACCAGGTGGGGCTGCTCGCAGAGCGATTCGACGCGCTCGATCTCGACCCCGCGCTCATCACCCGCGACCGGTCGGTCCCGCTCGAGCGCATCGGCGGATTCCTGGCGCTCGAGAGCCCGCGCGCGGCCGAACTGTCGGCGCGGCTGCGCGCCCACGGGGTGTTCACCGACCATCGGGGCGATGCGCTGCGGCTCGGTCCAGCGCCCTACCTATCGGACAGGCAGCTCGGTGAGGCGATGGCGACGCTGGGCGAGGTGGCTCGCTAGCGTAGCGTTAGGAAGCGGCCCGTCGCCGTCTTCTCGCGCGAGGTGACGAGATAGAAGTACACCCCCGGCGCATTCCTGCGGCCCCGGTCCGTGAGGTCATCCAGCGCGTACTCGAACTGTCCCGGGAGGACCTCGGCTTCGTCCACCAGGGTCCGGATGACGCGGCCGGTGATGTCGAAGATCTCGACCTTGAGGGGCCCCGGCTGCGAGAGCGTGAAGCGCAGCGAACCCCGATCTAACATCGGGTTGGGGAACACCACCGGCGCCACGAAGCCTGCGCCCGACGGGATGAGCGTGGAGCCGTCGGTCACCGTGTGGATCGAGACGTTGTCCACATCGAACACCTCCCCCGCCCCGGCCGGGGAGTTGATGATCCCGAAGTCGATCGTGGAACCGCCTGCCTGGCAGAGGTATTCCACCGCGACCAGCTGCCAGCCGGGGCCGAGCCCGATGGCGGGCGACTGGACGATGGGTCCGAGGAATCGTCCCGCGGCGTCTGATTCGCGGATGCGCAGCCTCACGTTGCCCGCGGCGCTGGCGGAGCGCACCCAGGCCTTGAAACGAAGGCGCGCGTTCTCGCCCGGGGTCGCCGCCACCCAGTCCGGACCGTCGCCGATGCCGAAGGGCGTGGTGTTCGCCGGCCCCTGGACGCGCAGCGCCCGGGTGCCGTCGAATCCACCGGTGACCCGGGTGGCGGTCGCGTTCTCGGGAGCCCACCCGCTGGTGTCGGACTCCCACGATGGATTACCGACCCAGTTGGCGCCTGGCCCAGTCCCATCGACGATGACCGGAGTCGAGGCTGTCGACTCCTCCCCGAGGTCGTTGCGTACGGTCACGCTCGCCGTCCAGGTCCCCGGAGCGTAGGCATGCGCGGCGGTGGGTGACGCCTGCGGTCCCACCGTGGTCCCGTCTCCGAAGGCGAACCGGTAGGACACGATGGTCCGGTAGCTGTCGGTCGAACCGGCAGCGTTCTCGACCGTGGCGAGCGGCTCGATCCCGGTGGCAGGCTGAATCGTCAGCGCCGCCCGGAGCGAGGAGGCGATCGTGATGGGCACGGAGTCGGTGTCGGTCATCCCATCGCCGTCCGTCACCGTGACGGTCACGCTCGGGTTCCCGGCGTTGTAGCTATGGCTGGCGATCGGCGAGCTCTGCGGGCCCACGACGGTACCGTCGCCGAAATCGAAGGCAAAGGACACGAGCGGGCCGTCGGCGTCGGACGCCGCCGAGGCGTCGGCCGTCACCGCGAGGGGCGCGGTGCCGGTGATGGGCGTAACGGACAGCCGGGCCACTGGCGCGGCAAACTGATACTCGAACGCTCCGCGGTCCGCATAGAGCACCGGACCCATGCCGGTGTTGGCGATGCCCGGCACATCCACGCGCGGCTGGCCCGCCACATCGGTCGCGGGCCAGTAGGGAGCGCTAGAGTTCCCCGAGTCGATTGCCGGGGAACCGGGCCGCAGGCGAAAGTCGCCCACTGCGGGAGCGGCGAACCGCGGGTCGGCCTGGATCGAGTGCTGGTCCTGCCCGCTCACCGCACTGTAGCCGGCCAGCGTGGCGTACTTGATGCCGATGTATCTGATCGGTTGCTGGATGGTGGAGTTCCAGAAGATGTTGTGATCGGATGCGAACCCCGCCTCCGAACCCGGCTCCACCCAGAGATCAAACTCGTCCGTGAAGAGTCCGTTATTGACCGCGATGCAATTGTAGAGTCGCGTGCCAGTCGAGCTGCCTTCGATGGAGAACCCGTCCTTGGAGTTCCCGTAGGAGACGTCGTTCACGTGGGTGGTCCCGGTGGCACTCAGGTGGTCGTAACCGTGGTCGCCGTTGTTCCAGGACCGGTTGTTGAAGGCGATGCAATCATTGGAACCCGGGCCGAAGTGGATCCCGGAGTCCTGGTTGTCGTGAATGCGGTTGCGATAGACGAAATTGCCCGGCGCCCCGAACAGGTAGATCCCATCCGCCCGGCGGATATCGGGATCCCTGCTACCGAACGAGTCGTTGTCGCGGATAATGCAGTTCGTCGCCCCAGCGGTCAGGCCGATTCCGTGCGGGCCGTTGTCCTTGACGATATTAAACTCGATCACGATTCCGTTGCCCCCGACAGCCTGGATGCCGCTCGCGTCCGCCTGGCCCACGGTGTTGCGGGCGATCGTGACGTTCGAGCAACCGCTCTGCATGGAGACGCCGCGGGTGTCCGCGCGCAGAGCAGCGAAACCGTCGATCGTGATCCACGACCGCGTCACCATGTTGAAATTGTAGATACGGGCACCCACCAGCGTCTGACGCAGGCCGGGATTCCCGCCTCCCAGGTTGACGAGGAGACCCTGGCCCGAGAGCCAGGTGAACTGGTTCACCGGCGGCGGCGCGAGCGAATCGGCGGCAGCATCGATTCGCGTTTCGTCGACGAAAACCTGGTTCGGCTTCCAGGTCACGGCGGCCGAGCGCCAGACGCCGCCGCCGGCGGCGACCCACTTCGCCGGATCGGCGAAGTCGTCGGCGCCATCGACGATCACTCCGGCACCGGTCGCCCGCAGGACGATCGGGCTCCCCGGCGTGCCCGACGCGCGGATGGTCACCTGCTCCCGGTAGATGCCCGGTTTCACCAGAATCGTGTTCCCGGGCTGGGCCCGGGAGTTGACCGCGGCCGAGATGCTGCAATAGGGCTGGGCTTCGGTGCCGGGCCCGGTGGGGGAACACGTGGGGCTGGAGGCGTCCACGTAATAGGTGCCGGCGGCCGCGACCGGGATCGGGAAGCAAGCGGTCGCCGCGCCCAGGAGCATGGTGAAGAACCCGAGGCTGATGGGCGATCTCACCCCGCCAGGGCGCCGCGTTGAGCCGGTCCCGAGTGGTGTGATTCCCGAAGGGATTCCGATCGATTCCAACCGGCGACCCGCCGCGGGCCTGTCCCGCAAGGGGTTGGAGCCATCAAAGCAAAAATCGACGTCCGCGACGCGAGTCGCGACGAGCTTCCCCATACCTTCTCCGTTCTTCGATGCACGCCCCATCCCCTGCGATGAGCAAGGTCCGGACCATCATCGTCAGCAACGGAGTCGGAGCAGGTTCTGTCCGCGTCAGCGGGTCACGCGCTCGGTCAGCTCGATGGTGCGCTCGGCGCTGGACTCTTTCACCAGCCCCACGCCGCTGCAGAACCACTTGCGCTCGCTCGACTTCTCGATCGAGTCGTACATCTCGACCTCGATACAGTTCTTGAACGTCCCCGCCGGTACCTTGATGGTGCGGCCGACTGCCAGCACCTTGGAGCGGTTCTGGGCGACACCGGGGACGCGCTCCTGCTCGAACACGTCACCCACCTTGGGGGCCGCAGGCATGAGGAGGCCGGCCTTGCTGCCGTGCTCCCCCACCAGCCACTGACCGTCGTGGCCGATGATCTTGCCACCGTCGTAGTCATCCACGTCCTGGCCGAGGTACCGGACCGCGCCGGACCGGTCCTGGGCGAAATAGTCGCGCGACCTCTCGACCAGCTCGTCGTCCGCGTGGTGGACGGACTCCACCACCATCACCTTGATTCCGGCCTTCGTCTCGACACTGTCACGGACGATCCACTCCATCCGGATCCTGAACGCCTTGCCGGTTTCGGGGTCACGCTCCTTGCCCAGATAGACGGCGCGCTTGAGCGTGCCGAACGCCATATGCGGATTGCTGACCACCGGGGACAGCTCGGCCGGATCCACGCCGATCCCGGCGAGCGGATTCGCGTCCTCGCCGGCGGACGGCGAGGCCACGACCAACGCGAGAACCATCAGCACGGCGGCGCCCAGCGCCACCATGTGCCGCGGGGTGAACCGCGCCATTATCTCTCCCTCCCAAAAGGTGAAACGTTACGCGGGGAGCGTTGCTCGTCTGGACCCGCGGGGCCTACGCGGAGCCACCCGGCCGCTTCGCGCCCCTATCGGGCGCGGACCGACTGAGCATACACGTCGTTGAACTGGAAGCCGCGTCCATCCAGCCGCAGCACCTCCGCGCGTGCCGCCGCCAGATCGGTGGCGTTGAGCTGGCTGCGCCGCGTCTGCACCAGCACTTCACCCTGCGTGTCGCCGACGAAGTCGACCCGGATGTTGCCCGCGCCCTTGGTGTAGGACTTGCGCTGGTGGCCGCTGCCCTGTTCGATCGGACCCCGCTCGTCGGTGATCAGGACGTCGTTGAAGCACCCGATCGGGACGCAGTCCTTCTGGCCGGTCTTGTACACCCTGCCGCAATCGAGGAAGCGGATCGACTCAACGCGGGCCTGGAGGTACCAACCCGACCCGTGCAGCGGATCCGCGAGCATGAGGGTCCCCGGCTCGGCGCCATCGAGCCCGGCGATCCAGGTGGCCGGGGCCCCCTGGAATTCCCCGCTCGTGATGTCGTATTGCTCCGGATACTCCCCCATCATCCAGAGGTTGCCAGCGTCGTCCTGGGCGAAGAACGCCAGCTCCGCCTCGGCCAGGACGCCGTCTTCGAAATCCCGGTCCCACAGCACCACGCACTCGATGCCGTTGATCTCCTTGATGACGTCGGTGACGGTGAACACGACCTCATGTGGCAGGATTCCCGGACCGGGGTTGGACTGCCCGGTCAGCGCGTACTGCGTTCCCGGCACCAGGGGCGACCAGGGATTGTCAATCCGGCGCGGATGGCTGAACGTCGCCGACGCGAAGGGCACGTAGGTCTCGCAGTAGTCCGCCGTGTCCGGCGGCCTGGTCTCGCTCCGCTCGAAGAGCGACGCCGTGCCCTTCTCGAGCGATCCCGACGAGAGCGGCCCGGTCGGCATCCCGGTCTTGCCCGAGCAACCCACAAAAGCGATGCCGAGCGCACCGACAATCGCGATCGCCGGCAGCCACGACCACCCATGAGAACGATGACGCATGTCTTCCTCCTGTTGCGACAGACCACCCCCGCACGCTGTGTGAGAGGCAATATGAGCTGGCGTAGACGTAGATAATGATAATGAAGATCGGACGTCGAATGCCAATGGATACTTTCGGAATACGATGCGGGCCCCGGGGAGGGGCCCTGGACGACCGCCTAGGCCTTCACCAGGTAGTAGAGCGCAGCCGGGTGGTGGACGATGATCGCCGACGTCGAGGCCTCGGGCACCAGCTGAAAGGCGCTGGTAAGGGTGACCCCGAATGCTGTGGGCGGGTCGAGCAGCTTGAAGATCCGCTCCTGGTCCGCGAGGTCCGGACAAGCGCTGTAGCCCGGCGAGTACCGCTTGCCGCGCTCGCCATCGAGCCGCAGCTCGGCCCGGATGCGCCGATGTTGCCAGTCGGCGAGCCCCTCCGCCGCGGCGACTGCAAGCCCATGGATGAAAAGGGCTTGCGCGTACTCGCCCTGGGCGTTCAGCCGCTCGCCCAACTCGTCGACTCTGCCCCCGACAGTCACCACCTGAAACGCAACGACGTCGAACTTGCTCGATTCGCGCGGGACGAAATAGTCGGCCAGGCACAAGCCCTCGCGCTCGGTCTGACGGGGGAACTCGAAGCGCGCCACCTCTTCGAGCTTGCCGCGCGGCGTGAGGGACCCCGGGGCGAACCCGGCCGGGTCGTAGACCAAGAGGTGCTGCCCGTCGCCCTGGCAGGGGAAGTAGCCGTAGACAGCGCGAGGCTCGATCCACCCCTGCTCACGCGCCTCCCGCTGGAGTGTGACCCGGCGTGGCTCGAAATCCTCACGGATGAGCCGATCGACTTCGGGACCGCTGCCCCGGGCCCCCCAATGCAGTCGGTAGAGGGTCTTTAGGTCCATGCCGGCGAACATGCCCTCCCAGTCGATCTCGCCTGCCGGCGTGATTCGTGACCCCCAGAAGGGGGGCGCCGGGATGGACACGTTCCGGTCCACCTGGACCTTGAAGTCCTGCTGCCGGGCGGTCGAGGCCTGCGCCTGAGCCGCCTGCCCTGCGGCTCGGGTCTTGAACTCGAAGGCCTCGTGGCGGATGCGCTCGCGCAGCGCGGGGCCCTTCTCCGCATGGATCAGGGCGTCCACGATCTCGAGCCCCTCGAAGGCATCCTTGCAGTAGAAGACGCCAGGCTCGTAGAACACCTCGCCATCCACCAGCGCCGCCCGCCGGCCGAAGTTGCGGTTGATGGCGGCGCCCCCGATGAGCACCGGGAACTCGAGGCCGGCGCGGTGGAGCTCCAAGACGCAGATCGGCATCTGCTTGCTGGTCGAGACCAGCAGGGCCGACAGCCCAATCGCGGTGGCGTCCACCTCCCTGGCCTTCTCGAGGATCTTGGTGACGGGCACCTGCTTGCCGAGATCGAACACCGTATAGCCATTATTGCTGAGGATGGTCTTCACCAGATTCTTGCCGATGTCGTGGACGTCGCCGTAGACGGTGGCCAAGACCACCCGGCCCTTGCTCACGTCCGCGTTCCGCTCGAGGTAGGTCTCGAGCCGCGAGACGGCCTTCTTCATCACCTCGGCGCTCTGCAAGACGAAGGGCAGGATCAGCTCGCCGGCGCCGAATTTGTCGCCGACCTCCTTCATCGCCGGCAGCAGGACGGTGTTGAGCACCGTGACCGGGTCCTGCCTGCCGACCGCCTCGTCCACCAGCGCCTCGATGCCACCAGACTTACGGTGGAGGATCTGGAAGTGGATCTTCTCCTCGACCGTCATCGAGGCTTCCTGCGCCTCTTCCTCTCGCGCGCGCATCCCGGGCGTGCGGCCCTCGAAGTGCGTGATGTAGTTCGCGAGCGCCTGCGGGTCGCGATTGAACACCAGGTCGTCGGCCAGGCGTCGGTCGTCGGCGCCGATCTCCGGGTAGGGCGTGATGTCGTTGGGATTGACGATCGCCATGTCCAGCCCGGCCTGCACGCAGTGGTAGAGGAACACGGAGTTCAGCACCGCCCGCGCCTCCTTGCCGAGCCCGAACGAGACGTTCGAGACCCCGAGGCTGGTGAGCACGCCGGGCAGCTCGACCTTGATGCGGCGGATCCCCTCGATGGTCTCGATGCCCGACGCCAGGAACTCGGCGTCGCCGGTCGCCAGGGTGAAGGTGAGCGCGTCGAAGATCAGCAGTTCGGGCGGCAGGCCGTACTCGCGGGTGACGATTTCGTGGATGCGGCGCGCGACCTCCAGCTTTCGCTCTGCGCTCTTGGCCATCCCCTGCTCGTCGATGGTCAGCGCGATGACCGCGGCGCCGTAACGCGCAACCAGCGGCATCACCGCGTCCACGCGCTCGCGCCCGTTCTCGAGGTTGATCGAGTTGACGATCGGGCAGCCGGGATACGCCTTGAGCGCGGCCTCGATCACCGCGACCTCGGTGGAGTCGATGCACAGCGGCGCTTCGACCGAGAGGGCCAACTTCTTGACCAGCCGCCGCATCTGCTCCAGCTCGTCGGTGCGCTCGGTCAGCGCCAGGCACACGTCCAGCGTGTGGGCGCCGCCCTCCACCTGGCTGCGGGCGATCGGGACCAGCTCCTCGAGGCGGTCATCGAGCACCAACTGCTTGACCTTGCGCGAGCCCTGGGTGTTGAGGCGCTCGCCGATGATCATCGGCGACGGCTCCTGGCGCAGCGTCATCGCGGTCATGCCGCTCGAGACCGACCATGGACCGCGTCCCGGCCGCGGCGCGGGAGCGCGACGACCGATCGCGGCCACCAGCGCCCGGATGTGATCGGGCGTGGTGCCGCAACAACCGCCCACGATGTTGACGCCGTTCTCCACCACGAACTCCCGCAGCGTCGCCGCCATCGGATCGGGGAGCATCGGGTAGAACGCCCGGCCCCCGTCGTTGATGGGCAGCCCGGCGTTCGGGATGCAATGGATGGGAGTGCTCGCGTTCTGACCCAGCCAGCGGATGCTGTCGCGCATCAGGTCGGGCCCGGTCGAGCAGTTGACTCCGATGATGTCCACGCGCATCGCCTCGAGCGTGGCGAGCGCGCCCCGGATGTCGGTGCCCAGCAGCATTCGCCCCGAAGGGTCGAGCGTGATCGAGCACTGGATCGGCACCGGGCGGCCGGTGAGCGCGATCGCGTCGCGCGCGCCCAGCACCTGCGCCTTCATCTCGAGGATGTCCTGGCAGGTCTCGAGCATCAGGACATCGGCGCCGCCCTCGATCAGGCCCTGCGCCTGCTCGGCGAAGATCGGGCGCAGGTCGTCGAGGGACTTGCGCCCGAGGTCGGGATCTTCCGACGACGGGAGCATCCCCGAGGGGCCGATCGAGCCGACCACGAACCGCGGCCGGCGGTCGCCGGCCTCGAACCGGTCCGCCACCCGCCGGGCGATGGCTGCCGCGGCGCGGTTCATCTCGAACGTGCGCTCGGCCAGCCCCCACTCCTCGAGCCGCAGGCGGGAGGCCTGGAACGAGTTGGTCTCGACCCCGTCGGCACCCGCCTCGAAGTACGCGGCGTGCACCGACTCGACGATGTCGGGACGGGTCAGCGAGAGGGCGTCGTTGCAGCCTTCGTAGCGCTGGCCGCCGAAGTCCTCGGCGGTCAGGTCGCGCGCCTGGAGCTGAGTGCCCATGCCGCCGTCGTAGAACAGCACGCGTTCGGCAAGGGACTCGAGCAGGCGGCTCGTCATGGTCGGGAAGTCGGGGCTCCTCGCGGCCGGGATGGAAGCAACTGCAGCGCCAAGGCTAAGACACTATCGGACTGGCATTAGGCCCGCAACTGTCGGCCGGACGCCCCTCCGGTCGGCGCCCGCCGTTGGCGCCCGCCGGGGTCAAATCCCTGGTTGCCCGGCCCCGGCTTCGAATATAGTTCGGGTCGCTGAGCCCTCGATCCCCCACCCCCCGACTCAAGGAGGTTGCCATGCGTAAGATCCTGTCCCTGGCGTTCCTGTCCCTGGCCCTCGCGGCCCCGGCGCTCGCCCAGAACGAGAAGACGAAATCCGCGGCCCCGGTCTGGAGCATGAACGCCACGATCATCGAGGCGTGCTCCTGTCCGATGTTCTGCCAGTGCTACTTCGCCCCGAAGCCGGCCGCGCACGCCAAGGCCTCCGCGGACGGTCACGACCACGGCGAGGGGGAGCACTTCTGTCGCGCCAACAACGTCTTCCGCGTCAACAAGGGGATGTACGGAACCACCCGGCTTGACGGCGCGAAGTTCTGGCTCTCGATGGATCTCGGCGATGACTTCACGGACGGCGAGATGAAATGGTGCGTGGCCACCTTCGACCCCGCGGTCACGCCGGCGCAACGCGAAGGCATCAACGCCGTAATCGGTCACCTGTATCCCGTCAAGTGGCAGTCGTTCGAGGTCGGCAGCGACCTGCCGGTCGAGTGGAGCCACACCGGGGACAGGGCAGTGGCGAAGCTGGACGGCGGCAAGGCAGGCGAGGTGGTGTTGAACGGCGCGGCGGTCGGCCGGAACATGGCGGCACCCGTGGTGATCAAGAACCTCAAGTACTGGGGCGCCCCGCGGCACGACGGCTTCGTCCTGATGCCCAACGAGGTCGAGGCGTACCGGCTGGGACCGAACGCCTTCGAGTTCAAGGGGACGAACGGGTTCATGATCACCTTCGACATCACCTCGAAGGACATCGCGGCCCCCTCGGGGAGTGGCAAGTCGGGGATGTAGCCACCGGTCGGACGCGCCGGGAGACCTGACCTTGACAGCGGGCGGCACGGGCGCACATCGTGCTTCCGTGCCGCTCGTCCTCGATCTGCTCCGCCACGGGGCCGCTCAGCCCGACGCAACGGGCGGGGATCGGGGGCGGCTACTGTCCCCCCGCGGTCGGGCCGACCTCGAACGCCTCGCCGATCACCTGGCGGGGATGGGCTGGCGCCCCGACCGCGCCTTCGCGAGCCCGTTCCTGCGCGCGCGGGACTCGGCCGTGATCGCGCTGCGCAAGGCCGCGCCGGGACTGAAGGTGGAGTTGATGGACGCCCTGTGCCCGGAAGCGGACCCCGCGGGTGTGCTCCTGGCGCTGGCGGCGGCGGGCGCCTCCGCGGGCCACCTGTTCCTGGTCGGGCACCAGCCCCTGCTCGGCATGCTCGGCGGGGCCCTGACCGGCGGCCCCGCTCCGGGATTCGCACCCGGAAGCCTGGTGCGCATCGACTTCGATGGGATCATCTCGGCGGGCGGCGGCGTCCTGGGGTGGCGCATCCCCCCCGGGGTGACCGGATGAACGCGCAAGCGGATCCATGACCGTCGACCGACTCACGCCCGAGCCCGCGCTTGCGACCCTTACGCCGCGGGACCGTCGAGCTCCCACACAACCACCTCGGGTGGGCACAGGAACCGCACCCGGGGCGCGGCCGAGCCCTCCAGGCCGATCCCGCGGGTGACGTAGAGGGTCAGGCCGCCGAGTGCGTAGCGGCCCATCTCGAACGCCTTGCCATAGAGCGAAGCGGTGGCGACCGCGCCGAACCACGGCACCCGCACTTGCCCGCCGTGGGTGTGGCCGGACAGCATCCAATCGATGCCCAGCTCCGCGGCGTCGGGCGCCAGATCGGGCGTGTGGTAGAGCAGCAGGGTGAACCGCTCCCGCGACGCCGGCAGCAGCGCCTCGAGTCGCGGCCGTTCGAGGAAGGGCCGGTGCGTGCAGTGGAGCCCGATCACGTCGAGCACCTGGCCGCGATGCTCGACCGTGACCCGCTCGTCGCGTAGCCAGCGGGCCGGCGTGCCCGCAACGATGTGCGCGACCGCCTCGTCGTGGTCGGCCGGGTGGCTGCCGGACACCACGAACGTCCCAAGGGGCGCCGAGAGCCGCTCGAACACCCAGCGGCATGCGGACCACGCCTCTCGATCGTGCGCGTAGGAGTAGTTGAGCAGATCGCTCGAGCACACGATCAAGTCCGGCCGCTCGGCCGCCACCAGGTCGACGAGCCCGCGCTCGCGGTCGGTGATGCGCTCGACGTGGAGATCGCCCAGGTGCATGACTCTGATCGGCACTCCGGGCTTGAGCTTGGCGGCCCGAAGCGTCTGCCGCGTGATCCCGATCCGATGCGGCTCGATCCAGAGCGCGTAGAACGCCAGCGCGGTCCCGATGACCTCGAGCACCGGCGCGAGCGGGAGCGCGAGCAGGCCGCACAGCGCGCGTGGCACCGCGAGGGCAAGCGCGTTGGGCTGGGGAGGCCCGTACGAGACCCCCGGCGCGGGAGCAGCGCGAGCATGGCCCAGTCCGAGAGCATGAACAGCCACAGCCCCGCCGCCCAGGCCCACCGACCCCGCGCCGCCGCTGCCGCGAGCGCGGCGAGAAGCAGCGCGAACATCGGCGCCGGGATCCTGGCGGGTGACTCCGCCACCGTGCGAACAGCCGCGGCGAACCGGCGGGCCGGTTGGGTGAACGCCCAGTGCCGGGAGAAGTCGCGCCGAGGGACGGTACTGCGCTTCATGCGACTACTCTAGCGCGGCGCCGCTCTCGGGTTCGAACCAGCGCAGCCGGTCGTAGCCGAAGTGGAGCGTGGCGCGGTCGCCTTCGGCGCGCCCCGAGTCCCCGGGCAGGCGCGAGACCACGGCCCCCGCCGGCGTGCTCCAGTAAAGCAACTCCTCGTTGCCGAGCGGCTCGCGCACGTCGAGGGTCGCGGGGAGCACGCCGCCGGCTCCGGTGGGCTCCAGCGTGAGGTCCTCAGGCCGCACGCCGAGCGTGACCCCGCGGCCGCGGCGCGCGGCGAGCGCAGGCGGCGAGGGCGCAGGCCGCAGCGCCGGCACCCCCGCGAGCGTCACGGCCCCCTCGCCGTCCACCATTGCGTCCAGGAAGTTCATCGGCGGGCTGCCGATGAACCCGGCGACGAAGCGATTCGCCGGTCGATGGTAGAGCGTGTGGGGGTCGGCGACCTGCTGGAGCACGCCGCCCTTCAGCACGGCGATGCGTTCTCCCAGCGTCATCGCCTCGACCTGATCGTGCGTGACGTAGACCATCGTCGCCTTGAGCCGCTGATGGAGACGATGGATCTCGCCCCGCATCTGCACGCGCAGGCGCGCATCCAGGTTCGAGAGCGGCTCGTCGAAGAGGAAGACCTGAGGCTTACGGACCATGGCCCGCCCAAGCGCCACCCGCTGACGCTCGCCGCCCGAGAGCGCGCGCGGGTGGCGCTCGAGCAGCGACTCCAGCCCCAGCATGGTCGCAGTCTCGCGCACGCGCTGCTCGATCTCGGGGCGCGGGCGCTTGCGCAGTCTGAGCCCGAACGCCATGTTCTCGAACACGGTCATGTGCGGGTAGAGGGCGTAGTTCTGGAACACCATCGCGATGTCGCGCGCCCCGGGCGGCAGGTCGTTCACCACCTTGCCGCCGATCGAGATCTCGCCCTCGCTGACGTCTTCGAGGCCGGCGATCATGCGCAATAGGCTGGACTTGCCGCAGCCAGACGGCCCGACCAGCACCAGCAGCTCGCCGCTTTCGACCGAAAGGCTCACCTGGTCGACGGCGCGCTGCCCGGCGGCGTAGCTCTTGGAGACGGATCTCAGTTCGAGTTCGGGCATGGTAGGCAGGGCTCGGTGACAGCCTCGGGTGCGCCGGCGCGGACGGCGCTGACTGCCCCGGCCGCGCCGCATGGCCCGAGAGCGCCAGGGCAACCTAACGGATCCCCTCCGGTGACGCAACGATGCCCCGGCTCGGCGGTGGCGCAGCGGCGATCCCGGGCGCCGGATGCACCGCGGCCATCCCCGTTGTCAGGGATGGCCGCAAGGAGCAACCGGTGAACGCCGGTCAGGCGATGTTAGCGGTACAGGGTCTTGAGGCGGCCCCAGGTCGACGGCAGCGTCGGCACGACGTCGTTGTTGCTGAAGCAGATCTCGCTCCACGTCGCCGTCAGCGCGGAGTTGTTGGCCCGCGGCTGGAAGTAGCCGCCGACCATCCCGTCATGCAGCGCCCCCCAGGTACCACGACCCTCAGCAGCGTTGCCCTCGTCGTAGGGAAGCGCTGGGCTGTCGAAGGTGCCCGCGCCGTTGATCACGCGGTACTGAATGGTCGCCGGACTCCCACTGGAAAGCCCGTTGGCCGTGTAGGTCATCTGCATGAAGATCGTGGTGCCCTTCACGTAGGTGATGCCGTGACTCGCGGTGAAGGAGTAGAACGGCAGCCGTCCGCCAAAGCAGGCGATCTCTCCGTTGCCGATGTTCGCCATGAAGCGACCGTCGACGATCGGCGACCACCACGGGCCGTAGCGCAGGCCGCCTTCGCCCTCAGCCCCCACGCCGTCGATCTTGAAATACGCGCAGGCGACGAAGTTCGAGCCGTTGACGAACAGCGACGAGGTGACGCCGCCGTCTTCCGAGAAGCTCCAGCTGTGCAGGTTGGCGTATCCGACGCAGGCCGGATGCATGGCGTCGGCGATGGAGATGGACGCCGGGTAGCTGTTGACCGGCGTCAGTGTCGAAAGCGGACAGTCATTGAAGATCCGCAGGTCGAGTTTGGCCGAGGTCGGGGCGGGCGTCGCAAACGCCGCTCCGGCCATTGTCAGCGCCATGACCAGCGAGCACGCCAAGCTTGAGTAGCTGATCCGTTTCATCGTGGATGTCCTCCTCAGGGGTGGGAGCTGAAACTGACAGCGGATCGCGGAACGACTCCTTGGGATCCTTCCAGTTCCGCACACGCGAGCGCGTGACACCGTGGCTGTACCCGCATGGACCGGGTGAATCGGCGGTGAGTTGCGCGCTCGGTTCCGCTCCCCCGGCAAAGGGGTGGCGGATGCTTGAGCGGTCGCCGTCCCTGGCGCGTGTAAACGATTACACGCCCATACTCCGATGTCAATAGCTGGTGTCGGTCAGGGGAACTTTCGCTCCGGCCGGATCGAAGTCGGACGCGCCATTCTGACACCGATCGCCCTGCGCTCGGGTCACGCCGGTGCGAAACGCCGACCTCTCGGTGGCGGGTTTAGGTGAACTTAACGGAGCTCGATCTCGACCCTGTGCTCATGCCCATCCTCACTCAGCGGAATCCTCGCCACACCCCCATTTGGGGGGATCTCCCTGCCATCCAGCCTGACACCCACCACTTGCGCCGCATACGTGGACGTGTTCCGGACCTCGATGGCGTAGGTCGACGATCCGCCCAGCGGCCGGAGGGCCAGCCGGAAGCCAGGCCAACTCGGAGGGATGGCCGCACGGACGACCAACGTGTTCCCATCCTCGAGCGTCACGCCCAGCACCGACTCGAGCGTGACGCGGAGCATCCAGCCCGCCGAGCCCGTGTACCAGGTCCACCCCCCCCGGCCCAGATGTTGGGGATTGCTATAAATGTCGGCGGCGACCACATACGGCTCGACCTGGTAGACCTGCGCTGCGGCCCGCGAGCCGGAGCGCGTCACGGGGCTGATCCGCTCCAGCAGGCGGGCCGCCTGGTCGCGTCGCCCCAGACGCGCCATCGCCGCCACCACCCAGAGCGCCGCGTGCGTGTACTGCCCGCCATTCTCCCGCACCCCCGGCAGGTATCCCTTGATGTATCCGGGGTCGTGAGGGGTGCGGTCGAACGGCGGCGCGAGGAGGCGAACCAGGCCGTCCTCCCACGAGATCAGTTCGCGCTCCAGCGCATCCATGGCCTGCTCGCAGCGCGCGCGGGGAGCCGCCCCCGAGAGCACGGACCACGCCTGCACCAACGCGTCGATCCGGCATTCGTCGCTGTCGCGCGAACCGAGCGGCGACCCATCGTCGTAGAAGCCGCGCCGATACCATTCGCCGTCCCAGCCCGCCCGCTCGAGGGCCTCGCCCAGCAGGCCCTGATGCTCGCGCCAGTGCGCCGCGCGCACGACGTCGGCGCGGCCTTCGCACAGGGGCATGAAGTCGGCGATGACCGCGAACAGGAAGAAGGCCATCCACACGCTTTCTCCCCGGCCCTCTCGCCCGACCCGGTTCATGCCGTCGTTCCAGTCGCCGCTGCCGAACAGTGGCAGCCCGTGCGCGCCGGTGCGCAGCGAACGGTCGATGGCGCGGCAACAGTGCTCGTACACGTCCGCCGCAGCTCCGGCCGGCTCCCCGGCCAGCTCCGGAATCACGAGCGCCTCGTCCTCGTTCGGTTCGAGCGCGCGGGCCTCGAGGAATGAAACCGTCTCATCGAGCACCCCCACATCGCCTGTGACCCGCACGTACGATGCGGTCACGAACGGGAGCCAGAGTAGATCGTCGGCGAAGCGGGTCCGGATCCCCTGCCCGCCCGGCGGATGCCACCAGTGGAGGACATCGCCTTGGGCGAACTGGTGCGCGCAATGGAGCAGGATCTGTTCGCGCGTGATCTGCGGCTCGAGCGCGAGGAACGCGGTCGCGTCCTGGAGCTGGTCGCGGAACCCGAACGCGCCACCCGACTGGTAGAAGGCGGTGCGCGCCCACAGCCGGCACGCGAGGGTCTGGTAGGCCAGCCAGCCGTTCGCGAGCAGGTCGAGCGACTCGACCGGTGTCTCGATGTGCACCCGCCCCAGCCGCTCCGCCCACCGGGACACGACTTCGTCCCGCGCGGCGGCGATGGCCCCCGGTCGCCGGAGCCGCCCCACGATGGCCTCGATGGTCTCGATCTCCGCTGCTTCGCCCAGCAGGAATGCGCACGTGCGCGTTTCGTCGGGCCCGACGTCGAGCCGCAACTGCTGGCAGAAGCATGGGTCGAGCCCATCGCCGGTGCGGCCGTCGGGACCATCCCCCGCGATGAGCGCGGCAGGGCGGGCCGGACTCCCGCCCGGGCCCAGGAACTGCTCCCGGTCGGCGCCCAGCCGGACAGGGCCCGCCCCGGCCGGGATCACCGCGGCCGCGAAGGCCATCGCGTCGGCGAAATCGGCCGATCCGGTGGTGCGCCCGAACAGGATTCCCTCCGCTTCATCGGCCCAGGTGGTCACGTCGCGCGCCGCCCGCTCCGGGGACTGGCCCAGCACGAGCCGCTGGTACGCCACCACCGACAGTCGGCGCGCACGCGCACCGCGGTTGGAGATCCGAACCTGGACGACCTTCACCGGATCGCTCGCGTGCACGAAGACCTCGGTCTCGATCTCAACGCCTGCGCTCGCGTGCCGGCAGAGGCTGTAACCGAACCCGTGCCGCATCTCGTACGGGCCGTCGCCGGGGATGGGTCCGGGGAAGGCGGACCACAGGAGCCCGCTCTCCTCGTCACGCAGGTAGAGGGCCTCGTCGTGCGGATCGCGGACCGGGTCGTTGGACCAGGGCGTGAGGCGAAACTCGCGGCTGTTGCGGCTCCAGGTGCAACCGGCTCCCGACTCGCTGATGAGCGCGCCGAATCCGGGGTTCGCCAACACGTTGATCCAGGGTCGCGGCGTGAGCCGCGGAGGGCCGGACGGATCGCGGGGCATTCGAATGACATACTCGTCGCCCTGCGCGTTGAATCCCCCCCACCCGTTGAAACAGCGCAGTGACTCGTCCCCGAGCGGCCAGACCGAGGGATCATCGCCTGCGCCCCCCGCGCACACCGGCACGCCCGGTGCCGCGTCGACGGTTCCACCTCGCCTCGTCGCCGGTCGTAACTCGATCGCCGGGATCCGATCGCTCAGAATCAGATCGGCACCGGCCCGAAGGCGCGCGAGACCCCTTGCGTCCAGCTCGCCGGCCGGAAGCACGAAGATCCTCTGCTCGGCACCGGACTCTTCCTCGGTTGCGACGGAGGCCGGCGTGTCGCTCAAGATGACGAGCGTGGTCGCGAAGCCGAGCGCCCCCCAGTAGGCATGGGCGCCGCGGGCGGCGCTCACGGTCGCGGCCGGAGCCCCCGCCTCGACCACCACCACCGCGCCACGCAATGGGATCGCGGGGTGCCGTTCAAACGACACCGACGCGGTGGCCGGGGCCGCGGTTCCCTCCGCGGGGCGGAGCGCCGGGTCCCCGTAGAGCATCGCGGCGGCCAGCCGCTCGAGGCGTTCTCCGTCCTGCGCACTCAATCCATGATCGCTGAGCCGGCGGTCGGCAAGCGCGACGCTGCGGTCGCGGGAGGTCTCGAACATCCCGGTGTCCGTCAGTCGTTCGGCGATCGACAGCCCTTCCTCCCGGCTCGGGGCGGCAGCCAGCAGCAGGTGTAGCCGGGCCGTGGCGCCCGGAGGAAGGTCCACGATCCGCCGCAGCGCGAGCGCGGGGTCGAGTACGTCCCCGGTCGTGCCCGAGAGCGGAGCGAGAGAGACGAGCGCCAGCGGCGCCTCGGGGCCCCGTCCGCGGCCGAGGAATCGGCCACGGTCCGTCTCGTGGCTCAGGAGGCCCTCGCCACGCGCCGCGTGCAACAGCCATGGATGACGCTCATCCGCGCCCCGTGGTCGTCGCCGGGCCAGCAGGACTTCTCCATCCGCAAGGAACTCCGTCTGGACGAACAGCCTCGAGAAGCCCGGGTGATCGGCATGCCGGCGCGGATCGTTGAGCACGACCTCGAGGTAACTGGTCAGGTCGAGCGTGCGGGGGCGGTCCGTCAGGTTGTGGAGCGTGATCCGTCGGCACTCGGCCGCCAGATCCGAGTCCACCCACACGTCCATCCGGCTGGCGATGCCCCGGTCACGCCGCTCGAAAGCCATCCAGCCGGGGCCGTCCTCGGTGCCGTATTCCTCTGCCGCCACCGGCACCGGGCGATCCCCAAGCGACCAGAATGCGCCATCCGCCAGGTCGCGGATGTAGACGAACCATCCGTCCCCGTCCTCGATCCGATCGCCCCTCCAGCAGGTCAGGGCTTCCGCGCCGAGCCATGCGCCTCCGGTCCCCGAGGACGTGAGGAGCATGCGGTAGTGGCCGTTCCCGAGGATGCGGCCGCGCGGTGTCGCGGCGGCGGCGGCTCGGAGTGTGTCGGCGGCACGATCTGGGGAGGCGACCGCTCCGCGCGGCGAGCGGCACAATGGCGGCCGACTCACGGCTCGCCCTTGTGTCTCGGGTGAACTCCCCAGCGAGGCCTCCGGATCGGGCGCCGCACACTCCGGCAGCCACGCACGTAACGCATCAGCGCAACCGGACCACGATGCGCTCGAGCGTCGTTCCGTCGGCCTCGAGGCGACAGCGGTAGACCCCGCTCCGCAGGGTGGAACCGTCGAGCAGCACTTCGTGGACCCCGGCGTCCTCCAGCCCGTCCAGCAGCCGCGTGACCTCGCGGCCGCTCACGTCGTAGACGGTCAGGCGCACCTGTGCCGCCCGAGCGAGCTGAAAGCGAATGGCGGCGTGGGAGACGATCGGATTGGGCGCCACGTCCAGGCGTCCGGTGACCGGGCCCGGTCGCGGATCCTCGATCCCGACGATGTCGGTGAACCCGGCCAGCTGCAGGCCGGCCTGGATCTCGGGACTCTGCATGAAGCGGTTCCAGACCCGCGCGGTCCGGTAGTTCTCGATCATGATCGCGATCGGCCCCTGGTCGATGCCGAGCACATCGGCGCCATACCAGTCGGGGTCCACCGCGAGGTTGAACGCGTCCTTGAATCCGTAAGGTCCCCAAAGCGGGCTCTTGTAGTTGTTCCACAGGTTCTCGATGACCGGGATGACGACCTCGGGCGTGAAAGCGATCGAGCTGATCGCCGCCGTGGGCGTGATGGTGCCGTTGTCGTTCTCCGCCGGCGGCGCCCCGTGCGCGACGTAAAGCGGCGCTGGGGGTGGGTCGTCCGACGCGGTGAGCCCCCAGAGGTCGGCGCCGTACCCCTGCCAACCGCCGGGATTGGCGATGCAGTACGCCCGCTGCGCGTAGGTGGCGCGCCGCGAGTTCTCGAAGTAGGTGAGGCCGCGGGCGCTCATGTAGGCGTCGTTGGTGGACCGAAAGTCGACCCAGCAGTGCGAGTACTGATGACCGAAGAGGGGGGGAAAGCGGACGTAGGAGTAGCCGTACTGCGTGGTCCAGACGTAGCCGGCGGTCCACGTGGACCAGGAGCAGCCCGGGATCGGATGCGTCGGCGAGCCGATCGCAAGCAGATAGAGGATCATCGCCTCGTTGTAGCCGAACCACGCGCCGAAGCCCGAGAACCCGGTCCCGGGCTTCCAACCCATCCAGATGGCGGTGCAGCAGGGCGGACTGCAGGTCGAGACGAAGGTCCAGTTCACGCGGCCGTAGATCGCGTCGGCGAGACTCCGGATCTGCACCTCGACCGGGTCGCTCCCGTCAAAGAATTGGCGGGCATCCAGAATGCCGGCGAGGAGGAGCGCGGTATCGATCGTGGACAGCTCGCTGCTCCAGGTGCGGGTGGCGGTGTTCATGTCGAGGAAGTGGTAGAAGAGCCCCTGGTAGCCGATCGTCCCGCTCGCCGCCGTGCCCTGGGGACCGTTCCAGAAGGTCTGCAGCGTGGCCAGCACGCGGGACGCGGCAGCCGAACGCGAGACCCACCCGTGGTCAACGCCGATGCAGATCGTCGAGAGACCGAATCCCGTCGACGCGATGCTGCACGGCGATCCGGACTGGCTGCGGTCGCGGATCAGGCCGTTGGCGGGATTCGCCTGGTCCCACGAGTAACGGAAGGCGCCGTACTGGAGGCTGTCCAGGATGGCGTCGGTGGTCTCGGCGATCGCGACACGCGAGGCCGCCATGCCGAAGCAGGACACCACCAGGATGAGGAGCAGTCGCGGTACAAAGCGTCTAGTCATGGATACGGTCTCCCGAAGTGGGCGGCATGATGGTCTAGTAAAGCATGGCCAGAGTCAGGCGGTGCACGTTGCCCAGCCGCCCGTGGTCCGCCCACGCGTAGTCGATCTGATAGTCGAACGCCTCGAGTTTCCCACGAATGCCGGTCCCGAGCGCCAGACCCTCCTCGGAATCCTGCTTGAACAGCCCCTGGTACCCGGCGCGGATCGCGACCAGGTCGCGGAAGGTCGCCTCGACCCCGCCGCTCACGCTTTCG
>CAYONG010000196.1:0-1721 GCA_964405235.1 uncultured bacterium
TACGTGGGCTCGGCGGCCCGCGTCGGCCAGACATGGCCGTCGATCTCGGCACCGCCAACACGTTGGTGTATGTGGCCGGGCGCGGCGTCGTCCTCTTCGAGCCCTCGGTGGTGGCCATCGACGAGCGCACAAACGAGGTCTACGCGGTGGGCACCGAGGCCAAGCGCATGTTGGGGCGCACGCCGGCCCATATCACGGCCACGCGCCCGCTCAAGGATGGCGTGATAACCGACTTCGAGATCACCGAGCAGATGCTGCGCCATTTCATCCGCAAGGCGGACCCGCGCCGGCTCGCCCACCCGCGGGTGGTGGTCTGCGTGCCCTCGGGACTGACCGGGGTGGAGCGGCGGGCGGTCGAGGAGGCCACCCGCCATGCCGGCGCGCGCGAGGCGTTCCTCATTGAGGAGCCGATGGCGGCGGCGATCGGGGCCGGGCTGCCCGTCGCCGAGCCTGCCGGCAGCCTGATCGTCGACGTCGGCGGGGGCACCAGCGAGATGGCGGTGATCTCGCTGGGGGGCATGGTGGCCTCGCGGTCGCTGCGCGTCGGCGGAGACGCGATGGACGAGGCCATCGTCGCTCACGTCCGGCGCGAGCACACGGTGGCCATCGGCTTTCAGAGCGCCGAGGAGGTGAAGCTCGCCATCGGCTCAGCCGCGCCGGTGCGCGACGATGCGCAGGCCGAGATCCGGGGGCGGGACCTATCCAGCGGCCTGCCGAGGACCGTGCTCCTCTCCGGGGCCGCGGTGCGCGCGGCGATCGCTGAACCGGTCCGTCAGATCGTCGAGGCGCTCAAGGAGACGCTCGAGCGCACGCCGCCGGAGCTGGCCGCCGACGTCGTGGAGTTGGGCATCGTGCTTGCCGGCGGCGGCGCACTCCTGGTCGGCTTGGACGAGCGGCTGCGCGAGGAGACCGGGCTTTCGGTTCGGGTTGCCGAGTCGCCCCTCACCTGCGTGGTGATCGGCGCCGGGCAGTCGTTGCAGGAGCTTGCGGTGCTCGGCAAGAGCGCCGGCGCGCAGTCCCGCAGGAGACGGCGCTTTTTGCGCTGAAACCACTCCCAGCGCGGCCGCCGCCCCTGCTCGGATCGTAGGGGTTTGGTTGAGTTCTTCGCGTGTCGCTTCTTGGGCGAAGGCACGAAACGCGCCCACCGCGACCTTCTCCTGGAAAGTGCTGCCTCCGCCCCATCACAGTAGCTGGAGTGAGGCCAGGCAAAGGGCTTCGGCAGACAGCTTCAGCGAGGGCCGGAGGCTTGCGGGAGGACCCGCCGGATCTCGTCGTCCATCGTGCGCAAGTAGGGAGCGACGAGGTCACCGTAGTCGGCTTTGCGCGCGGCAGGCAGGTCTTTCCAGCCGGTGACCGAGCCGCGACACCGCGCGGCGCCGCACAGGCACACGGCCGGGAAGTGGTCGATCGTGAAGTTGCGCATGGCGTAGTCGAACGTCAGCTCCTGCCCGGCGCGGATCGGCTGGCGGGCGACGAAGTCAAAGGCCTGCCCGTCGTTGAGGCGGACGCCGCAGTTGGGGTCGCAGGAGTGGTTGACCATCGGTCCCAGGCCGCCGTGGAGCGCCCAGCGGCCGGGACCCACCTGCGTCGCGTGCGCGTCGTTGCCCGTCAGCGGCCCGACCAGGAAGCCGACCATGACGGTCTCGCCAGCCGCGAACGGGTGTGTCGCCCAAACGCCATCGCCCTTGCCGTCGGCCGTGCGGCGCAACTCGACGCCCTCG
>CAYONG010000197.1:0-3453 GCA_964405235.1 uncultured bacterium
TGGAACACGATCACGTCCCCGCGCCGGGGCTGGCGCAGGCCCGGCAGGCGGATGTGGGTGAACGGGATCTTGGGCCCGTACTCGAATTTGTTCACGAACAGGAAATCACCGACCAACAGGGTATCCTTCATGGACTCCGAGGGGATGCGGAATGCCTGGATGACGAACGCGCGCAGGAACAGCGTGATCATCAGCGCCCACAGCGCCGCCTCGACGTATTCCCGGATGATGGAACGCGGCTTGCTAGACATGGGTCTCCTTGGTCAGCGCTCGACCTTGAGCACCGCCAGGAAGGCCTCCTGGGGTATCTCGACGGTCCCGATCTGTTTCATACGCCGCTTCCCTTCCTTCTGTTTCTCGAGCAGCTTCCGCTTGCGCGTGATGTCGCCACCATAACACTTGGCTGTCACGTTCTTGCGGATTGCTCCGAGGGTCTCGCGGGCGATTACCTTGCTCCCGATGGTGGCCTGGATGGCCACCTGGAACATCTGCTTGTGGATGAGCTCCTTGAGTTTGGCGCACAGGTCTCGCCCCCACTCGAAGGCCTTGTCCCGGTGGACGATGGACGACAGCGCGTCCACGGTCTCCGAGTTCAGGAGGATGTCAAGCTTGACCATGTCGCCTTCGCGGTAACCATCGTACTCGTAGTCCAGCGAGGCGTAGCCGCGCGAGATCGACTTCAGCCGGTCGTAGAAATCGAGCACGATCTCGGCGAGCGGCAGACGGTAGGCGACGCGGACGCGCTTCTCCTCAAGATAGTCCGTGCTCACGAAGATGCCGCGCCGGTCCTGGCAGAGCTTCATGATGTTGCCCATGTAGTCGGTGGGCGTGAGGACGTGCGCCAGCACGTAGGGCTCCTCGATGACGGCGATCGTGTTGGCCGGTGGCATCTGGCTCGGATTGTCCACGACGATAACCTCGCCGCTCTCGAGCAGGACGCGGAACTCCACGCTCGGCGTGGTCGCGATGATCTCGATCTGGTACTCGCGCCGCAACCGCTCCTGCACGATCTCCATGTGGAGCAGGCCGAGGAAGCCACAGCGGAACCCGAAGCCGAGCGCAACCGACGTCTCGGGCTGGTACACCAACGAGGCGTCGTTGAGCTGCAGCTTGGCCAGCGCCTCCTTGAGCTCGTCGTACTGCTCGGACTCGATCGGAAAGAGTCCCGAGAACACCATCGGCTTGACTTCGCGAAATCCGGGCAGCGGGACCAGGTCCTCGATCTCCGCGGCACCCAGCGTGTCCCCCACCCGCGCCTCCGCCACGGTCTTGACCCCGGCCACCACATAGCCCACCTGCCCGGCATGGAGGGCCTCCTGCGGTTCGAGGCGCAGGCGCAGCCGCCCGACCTCAGTCACCTCGTACCGGCGGCCGGTCGAGTGGAAGCGGATCGCGTCGCCGGAGCGCACCGCGCCGTCCACCACCCGCACCAGCGCGACCACGCCGCGGTACTGATCGAACTTCGAATCGAAGATCAGCGCCCGGAGCGGGGCGTCCGGGTCCCCCTTGGGCGGTGGGATGTCGGCGATCACTTGCTCGAGCAGGTCCTCCACACCGAGCCCGCTCTTGGCGCTGATGCGCAGCACCCGCTCGGCCGCGAGCCCGGTGACGTGTTCGATCTCGAGCGCCGTGTCGTCGGGCCGCGCGACCGGTAGGTCCACCTTGTTGATCGCCCCCACCACGGCGAGGCCCTGCTCGCGCGCGAGCAGGAAGTTGGAGAGGGTTTGCGCCTCGATGCCCTGGGAGGCGTCAACGACCAGAACCGCGCCCTCGCAGGCCGCCAGGCTGCGCGACACCTCGTAGGTGAAGTCCACATGCCCGGGGGTGTCGATCAGGTTGAGCTGGTAGGTGCGGCCGTCGCGAGCGCGGTAGTCCATGGCGATCGCGTGCGATTTGATGGTGATACCCTTCTCGCGCTCGAGGTCCATGTCGTCCAGCACCTGCGCCTTCATCTGGTGGGGCGACAGGGTGTGGGTGATCTCGAGCAGCCGGTCCGCCAGCGTGCTCTTGCCGTGGTCGATGTGGGCCACGATGCAGAAGTTCCGGATGTGGTCGAGTCTCGGGTCGCTCAGAATGCCCACCTGATCTGAAGGCGCGCGCCGGGGACGCCGGTCCCTCCGGGCAACGCAGGGTCGAACTGGAAGTTGATGTCGAAGCTCTTGAAGTGTGCGTCCACGTAGGCGTCGATCAGGGCGTACACCACCACGCCCCCCAGCAGCCAGCGCCGGTTGATCGACGTCTCGAGCAACGCATTGTAGGCGATGACCGCGCTGTTGTACGTATCGGATGCGCCGGTCCGGGCCAGGTTTGCTGCCAGGAGCGCCGCCTCGGCGGCCGCGATGCGGGCCGAATCCCCCGAGGCCTGCGCGGCCGTCAGCTCGGCCTGGGCTGCCGCCAGGGTCAGGTCGGCCGATCCCAGGTCGGCGAGCCCGACGACCGCCTTTCCGTTCAGGTCGCCCAGACGGCGCTCGTCGCGGAAGAAACGCACGCGCAGCGCTCCATCACCGGCCACGACTAGGGCGGCCTTCAGCCATGCGCCGTTGTGCGCCTGACCCCACCCCGGAACCAGCAGCGAGCGGAGCATGACCCAGCGGGGGCGGTCGAATCGTCCGGTCTCGGGCAGCGTCCGCCGGGCGCGCGGCGGGGGCGCCACCGCGATGGTGCGTGATGGCACCGAGTCGGCGGGGCTCGCCACCGATGGCGACGTCGTGACGGTGGCCGAGTCAGAAGGGGGCGTCGTCACATCGCGCTCAGCCGCGAGCGCCTCGGCCCCGACGACGGGCTCGAGGCCCGCCCCGGCCGCGGGCCCCAGCGGGAACGACAGCAACGCGACCACGGCGAGAAAGAGAGTTGGCGGGAACGCGTGGGAATCGAACCCACCTCGGACGCTGACGCCCGACCGCGGGATTTGAAGTCCCCGGGGACCACCAGATCCCATTCGTTCCCGTACGCCCATAGGTGTCAGTAGTAGCACACACTTACGATGATGGGCCATGCAGGGGAGGACGGTCAAACTTAACAACGTGTGCGGGTCCGTGTGCGGGAAGGCACCTCGGAGGCTCGCTGGAGGACGATATTCGCGACGACGCGCTCGGTGGCGAGGACCGTGTTGACGAGGACCGTGTTGACGCTCACAACGGAGGGTGACGATGTACGACGACGATGTGGATTACGGGACGACCAACGTGCTCGATTACGGAAGGCCGCGCGAACGGCGCTGGGTCGGCCCGACGAATAACCCGGCGACGCCGTGCACGAAATGCGGCGCGCAAACGTTCCGGTGGGTCGAGGCTGACGGTATGTGGTGCTGTGCGGCGTGCTTTCCCGCGCCGTCGAGGCCGCGATGAACGTCATGGGCGGCGTCTCGTGCTCGGGTCCGGGCGAACACTCTGCGCGTTTTTGGCTGCTCACACCCGAGCGGCAAATCGTTTACCGCGACATCGGCGGCGTGGT
>CAYONG010000198.1:0-2245 GCA_964405235.1 uncultured bacterium
GAACACACTCCGACCGGGCTCCGGTCGGAAGAAGCTGACGTTCGTGAATTCGGCGTACAGGGCGTTCGACAGATTCGTGATCCCGATGCCGAGCCGCTGGGTCCGCAGCCCGTTCCGGGTGATGACGACGCCCGCCCGTACGGAGTGGACCAGGAACCCCGGCAACGTGGCGCCGACGGGATTGGTCGCCGGCAGCACGTCCGTGCGGTCTCCGTTGCCGCGCAGCTCGTATTCGGCGTACAGCCGGTCGCGCGGGTGGTCGTAACGGATCGTCCCGCGGTAGCTGCTCGAGTAGGAGTTGCCCACGGGGGTCCTGGCGTCGAGCACATTCTTGGAATCCACCCAGGTGGCGTTCGCTCCGAGCGAGAAGCCGGCCTCGAGCCCCAGCCGACCGCTCAGCTCGATGCCACGAAACCGGAGCTGCTCCACGTTCACATCCCGGTATTCCGCCAATCCCTGCACCGAATCGCCGGTCGGAGCGATGCGGATGCCCTCGCGGATGCTGTTTTGGAATACGAACAGCTCGGCGTTGGCGCGCGCCGTCCGGACACGGACGCCCAAGTCCACGTTCAGGCTCGTCTCGGGCTTGAGATTGGGATTGGGCGACTGATACCCGAACCCCTCGGGGGTCGGACCATTGAAGAAACGCTCGACGAGGTTCGGCGACCGGAACGCCCGACCCACCGTTCCGACCACGCTCACGGCGTCGGCGACTCGTATCACCGCACTCGCCGCGCCGACCAGCGTCTGATCGGTTGAGCGCGCGATCGGTCCCGTGTAGTTGGGAGTGGAACGGGTGGCGGCGTTGTTGCGCTGGTAGCGGGCCCCGAACAGCAGCGACAGCCGCGGCAGGGCGCGCCAATCGCTTTGCGCGAATACGCCGGTGCTGCGATAGGTGGCGTTGGGGACCTGAGGCACGGCGCTGGTCGAGGGCGGTATCGGCCCCATGTTCACGAACGTGGTCCGGTTCGAGTCGGAGTTGGTCGAGCGGTCGTGAAAGTAGTCGATCCCATACGTGAAGTTGACGCGCTCCCCAATCGGCTTGCTCAGCTCACCGCGGAAACCATAGGTCACGAGGTCGGTGCGATTTGTCTGGGCGATGTCGATCATCGATCCGGGGCCCGTGGGAATACTGATACCGAAGGCGAGACTGCGGTCGTTTTCCTGACGGTACACCGTGGCTTCCGCCCGGTCGGCGAAGGGCAGGGTCAAACCGGCCGCGCGAACGCCCGCGCTCAGCTTGCTGAACACCTGCCAGGGATAGAGAATCCGGATGGTCGGGCCGCCGGGAGCATATGCCGCCGGGTCCACGTAGCCGAACCCGGCGGTGTCGGCGCTGTAGCGCTCATAGCGGGCGAACAGCTCGCGTCCTGCGCCCAGACGGTAGCCGAGATACGCGTCCGCGCTCCAATCCTGCCCTCGCGTGTCGCGTACCGGGGTGTCGCCTGCGAGCCTGATCTTGCCGTAGTCGCCGCCCGGCCCCTTGTAGTCATCGGCACGGCGCACGGCGCCGCCCAGCGACAGTCCCCACCGGCCGAAGCGGCCAGCGGCGGTGGCGGCAAGCCGTCGCTGCGCGTCGGCGGAGCTGTAGCGCGCTCCGGCGTCACCGTGCAGGCCCGCGAGCTCCGGGGTGCGGGTGATCACATTGATCACGCCGCCGATCGCATCGGAGCCATACAGGACCGAGGCGGGCCCGCGCACCACTTCGACGCGCTCGATGGCGGACACGTCGAGCAGCCCGGGGATTTCCCCGAAGTTCTGCTGGCGGCGGGAGTTATTGAGCCGCTGGCCGTCGGCCAGAAGCAGGATGCGCTGGCCGATCAGTCCCCGGATCACCGGCCGCACCTGACTCAGGCCGACGCCGGTCACGTCGAGACCGGTCTGCCCGCGAAACAGATCCGTCAGCGTATTGGGCGCTCTGGCGCGGATGTCGGACCGGTCGAACACATTCACCGGCGCCGGGGTCAGAAAGACTTCTTTGGGAGAGCGGGTCGCGGTCACCACGATGGGAGTGAGGACCATGGTGTCCCGGACACGGACGGAGTCGGGCGAGCTTTGCTGGGCCGCGGCGAGAACCGGAGCGGCCACCGTGGCGGCGAGAAGCCAGTTAAGACGTGGTCGGAACGGCGTCGGCGACATACGGGACCTTTCCTGGACGTTGAGTGGCGAATCGATACCCAATGAACATCAGGATGATGCCGATGAACTCGGTGACGTAGAGGACTTCCGTGTGCCCGAAGCGGGT
>CAYONG010000199.1:0-7076 GCA_964405235.1 uncultured bacterium
TCGATGACACGCCGCCGCCGCCCGACGACGTCGAAGACGTGGATGCTCTGGCGCCGCCCGGCCCCGTCCGCCGAGGCCTGCCAGTAGAACTCCACGGAGACGCGCGCGGGCCGCTGCAACACCGCCAGGGCGAGGCCCACGCGACCGCCGAGCGGACCGCCGACCTCGGTCAGCACCTCCACGACGTTGGAGAGCGGCGACGCGTTGCCCTGATCGTCCACCGCCTTCAGCCCGAACCAGTATCGGGTCGTGGCCGCCAGAGCCGGGAACACCAGGGACTCGCTAGCGCCCGCATCCACGGTCGCCGCCTTCACCCACTGCCGCGGAGCGTTCGCGAAGCCCGCCTCGTCGAGCGGCGAAGGTGCCGCCCGCACCAGGTAGCGATCCGGTCGTCCGAACGATCCATCATCGCCGGTGGCGGTCCACGTGAGCGAGACCGACGAGTCGGTCCGCCCCACCACGCGCAGGTCGGCAACCCGGCCCGGCGTGACGCTCACCGTGGGCGGGGCATAGAGCCGGCTGCCGGTGCGGGCGAAGTTCCCGCGCGCGGTCGGCCAGGGGAACTCGCCCGCCGCGCTCGAGCCCGCGCCTGCGTCATAGATGTAGAAGAGCGAGTCGCTCCCGGTGCCGGCGACCACCTCGGCCGCGCCGTCCCTGTCCGCCTGTCCCAGGCTCGGCACTGCCCCCGCCCCACCTGGCTTGGGGAACGTGGCGAGCGAGTCGGCGTCGGCTTCGAGCGCGAGCAGCCCCCCGCCGCGCTGGATCAGCAGCTCGGGCCCGGGTGAAGCGGTCGAGAGCTCGCCCAGCACCGGGGGTCCCTGGGGAGAGGCCGGCAGCGGACGCGGCCAGTTGAGCGCCGAGAGGCTGACCCCCGAGGAGTCGCGCACCTCGATGCGCGAGGGAGAGACCGTCGCGACAATGATCTCGTCGCTCCCGTCGCCGTCCAGGTCGGCCAGTGCCGGATCCTGCGAAGCCGTCCCCGAGAGATTGACCGGGAAGCCGTTACGCTCGAGGCCCTCCGGCGAGAACGCATGGATCTGGAGGCCGGCCGCGACGACCACCGAGGGTGAGCTGTACGATCCGATCTGGCCGATCACCGGGGCGCGCGGGCTGGTTCCGACCGCCACCGGCCAGCCGGGGAGCGGCACCCCGCCAGCGCCGAACGCGTGCACGGTCCCGTCGCTGCCGGCGATGACCACCTCCACCCCCGGTACACCATCCAGGTCGGAGAGGGCCGGACCCGCGAGGAGCGGACTGGAGCCGGTCGCGATAGGATACCCGGCGACGATGCTGCCGTCGGCATGCCACGCCCAGAACTGCCCGTCATCCCCTCCGCTCACCACCTCGATTGTGCCGTCCCCGTTCAGATCCCCGAGTGCGGGCCCGTTCATGCCGGCCGGGGCGCTGCCCCGCCGCGGCCACGACCCCGGCAGCGGTGCGTTGCCCGCGGCGACGCCGAAGACGCCCCGGTCCAGCGTCGCGTAGAACAGCCCGGTCCCGATCGCACCGCCCAGATCGGCGGCCGCGAGGTTTCCATTCGGGACGCCGACCGTGTTCCGGATCGACACGGTGTCCTGAGTCACCGCGTCGATCTGGACCAGCGTGCGGTTGTTGGCGAGGAACGCAACCTGCTGACGCGCGTTGGTTGAGAGCAACACGGCTGAGCCCACGCTGCGCGCGCGCGCCCGGGTGGCGGTGGACCCCGAGGTCTGGGTAAGAGCGCGAAACGCGTTGAGCCGTCCCGCGCCATATTGCCCCGCGAATGTCGGATTCTGGGCCGCGATGTCGTCGGCGCTCTCCATCAGGCGCAGCTGGATGCCGCGTGGGGTCAGCAGGCGCGCAGCGTAAGGCGAAAGGTGGCGCGACTGGATGAGTGCTGCGACCCCCGCGACCAGCGGCGCCGAGAACGACGTGCCGTTGAGCGCCCCCGCGTAGGTGGGCTGGAACTGCGCGCTCCAGATGCTGCGGATGCCCACCCCGGGAGCGGCGAGATCCACATACGCGCCCCGGTTGGAGAACGACGCGATGACGTCGGCGGGATCGGTTGCGGCGACCGACAGCACATCATCGCGGTCGGCGAGGTAGTGGAACGGATTGCTGTTCCCGGCCGCGCTCACCACCGTGCTGCCCGCGCGCACGGCCGACCCCACCGCCGCGTCGATCCCGTCGGTGTTGGCGCTGGCCCACGAGCAATTGATGACGGTGGCGCCCATGCGGGTCGCATAGCGGATAGCCCGCGCCGCGAAATCCATCTGCACCTCGCCGCTGGCGCTGAAGGTCGACGCCCACCCCATCTTGAGCGGCAGGATGCGCACGCGCCACGTGGCGCCGGCGACGCCGATGCCGTTGTCGGTCAGCGCCCCCACCAGGCCCGCGACCGCCGTGCCGTGCCCGGCGAAATCGTTCGGGTCGTTGTCCTCGACGTCGGCGTCCTCGCCCGGCAGGCCATCCGGCGCACCGGTCACGAAATCCCAGCCGTGAGTGTCGTCGATGTATCCGTTGCCGTCGTCGTCCACCCCCGGCACGCCAGCCGCCTCGATCCAGTTGGTCCAGATCTGCCCCGGCAGCCCCGCAACCGTGCCACCTAGATCCGGGTGATACGGCAGCACGCCGGTATCGAGCACCGCGACAACGATCGCCGTGTCGCCGATCGTCACATCCCACGCCTCGGGCGCATGGATGTCGCGCCGCGTGGCGGGCTGAAAGAACCAGTGCGAGGCGGTCCACAGCGAGTCGTTCGGAATCGCGTCCACCGGCAGGATGGCGATCGGGTCGGCGCTCACCACCTCGGCGAGCTCGCCGAATCGCTCGAGCGCCTCGGCGAGCGGGACACCCGGCGGCAGATGGGCGATGTAGAAGGCAGTGAAATCGGGCTCGTCGGAACCCGCGGGCGGCGGCGTCTCGCCCGGGAACAGGGGCTCGTACCAGACGCCGCCGAGCCTGCCCGCGAGCCTGTCCACTCCGGCAACGCCGAGGGCGTCCACGCGGGTGCGACCTGCGATCCGCGCCGCCGCCGCTCGAGTGGCCGCGGGCGCCAGGCGCAACTCGATGAGATCGCCCCGATACGCCGCCCCGCCGACCGCGTTCGCCAGACCTGGGACGCGCACGGGCAAATCGAGCGTGAGGGCCGCATCGGCCCGCTCGTATCCCAGGGCCAGGAGCAACAGGAAGAAGGGGGCGCGCATGGGCGGTTAGCAAGGAAGCGACCGGGCGTTAGTAGCACGCTCCGGTCGCAGAGCAGGAAGTCTAGGGGCCTGACGCCGGGCCGGTCAAGCGTGGCGCGAGCGGCGGTCGCGAGCGCCGGCACAGCGCCGGTCGCTTGACTTGGTCTCTCCGGGGCGCGAAAATCCCCGGCCGAACGTCGCCTGGGCCGCCGCCCGGCGCCATACTCGTCGCTCCCTCGAAGGACACCCATGGAACAAGCCCAACGCGATCAACTGCGCCAGATGTTGCTCAACCGCTCGATGCGGTTCGGCGAGTTCGTCCTCAGCTCCGGAGCCACGTCCAACTACTACATTGATGTGCGCAAGACCAGCCTGCACCCGGAGGGCCTGCGGGTCATCGCGGAGTTCTTCTTCGAGCTGCTCCAGGCCGACAACGTGACGGCGGTCGGGGGCCTGACCCTGGGCGCCGACCCCCTGGTGGCCGGGGTCATGCTCCACTCCGCGCGCGCCGGACGGCCCCTCGAGGGATTCCTGGTCCGCCGGACCACCAAGGATCACGGGTTGCGGGGACAGGTCGAAGGCAACCTCGCCGGCCACAAGCGCGTGGCCATCCTCGATGACGTCATCACCAGCGGTGAGAGCGCGCTTATCGCCGCCGAGGCCGCAGAATCCTACCGGGCCGAAGTCGTGCGGGTGCTCGCGGTGGTCGACCGCGAGCAGGGTGCGAGCCAGATCTTCCAGCAGCGGGGATATCCCTTCACCCCGTTGTTCTCGATCGGCGAGCTACTGCCCGCAGAGCGCGGGTAGCCTCCGCGGCCGCCGGAAGCGGTGTGTAAGGGCGCGGCACCCCCCTGCCGATAACTTCCACGCCCATTTGGACACCTCCGGAAGCCCACAAACGGATCGGAAACCGATGTTCGAGAAGCCACTTGGCCTGCGCGAGAACCCATTCCTCGCCGGCCACCATCCCAGGTACCTGTTCCCGAGCCGGGAGCACCAGGAGGCGCTCGCCCACCTGCGCTACGGCATTCAGAACCGGGAGCCCTTTGTCCTGATCACCGGCGAGGTCGGCACCGGCAAGACGACGGCGGTCTACGATGCGCTCGCCGAGTGGGGCTCGCGTGCCGTGGTGGCGCTGATCACCAACTCGGCGCTCACCCGCACCGAGCTGCTCGAGGAGATCTGCCTGCGCTTCGGCGTGACCATGACCTCGCCGATGAGCAAGCCGCAAGCCCTGGTCGGGCTCCAGAAACAGCTGAGCGCCGTGCGCGAGCGCGGCGAGCTCGCCATCCTGCTGGTCGATGAGGCGCAGAACCTCGACCGCGAGCTGCTGGAAGAGATCCGCCTGCTCTCGAATCTCGAAGTGAGCGGCGAGTACCTGCTCCAGATCTTCCTCGTCGGCCAGCCCGAGCTCGAGGCCAAGCTCGCCCAGAAGGAGTTGCGGCAGCTGCGCCAGCGGATCGGCATCCACTATCGCATCCTGCCGCTGAGCGCCACCGAGACCGCCCGTTACATCCACCATCGGGTCGCAGTCGCGGGCGGTAACGCCGAAGAGCTGTTTCCCGCCGACACCTGCGTCGAACTCTTCCGCATCACTAACGGCATCCCGCGCGAGATCAACATCGTCGCCGGCCAGTCGCTGCTCAACGCCTTCGTCGAGGATTCGCGGTCGGTAACGATCGCGCACGTCCGCGCGGTCGAGCGCGAGATCGAGTTCCAGAGCGTCCTGATGCACGAGGCCGACACCCTCAAGGGGACGGACCCGCCGGCGGAGCAGCCGAAACAGAAGCGGAAGTCCGCACGCCCCGGGCCGTCCGCCCCGCATGCCCAATCCGCGACGATCCTGCCGATCGCGCCCACGCATGTCGCCCCAGAGGGCAAACCGCCCCGCAAGGCGCCGGCGGCCCCCGTGGAGTACGTAACCCGCGTGGAGATGACCGAGAGCGAGATGGACGTTGAGGTGACGGAGTCCGCATTCGGCGAGGCGCTCCCGGACGCCGACGATGCCCTCGTGGATGAGTTCGCGGTCAGGGAAGAGCCCCACTTTGCCGACGACGACATCGAGGAGAGATCGACGCCCGGGACCAGTCGCGGCGAGGCCGACCTGACCCTGCCGTCGTGGATCGACGAGATCGTCACGCGCCGTCAGACCATGGATGCTCGGACCGCTGCCCCTCCTCCCGCGGCATCGCGGGCATCTTCGGCTGCGCCCCCGGCGCCCCCCGCGAACGTCCTGGAGCCGATGACCGGCTTCGGGCGCTCCGCCCCGGCGCAGCCGTCCGGCGCCATGCTCGCGGCCCCAGCCCCGGAGCGGAGCGCGCCGCAGTACGCGGACCCCATCCCTCTGTTCGATCGGCCGGCCGGCCCCGGCGACCCGCTTTCCCCGCGCTCGCGCAGCAAGAACATGGAGAACGAGGAGCCGGAACCCGCTCGCCGGAACTCGATGGCCTGGCCCATCGCCAGCCTCGTGATCGCGGCGATCGCGATCACCGTGTTGCTCGTCGTCCGCTTCGGGCCCTGGGCACATCAGCGTAAAGTGGTGGCGTCGGCGGGCGGACCGGCGTCCGCGGGCTCACCCGACACCACCCTGAACTCGATGAACTCATTCCCGCCGCTCGAGGGAACGGGCGAACCCAGAGGGCTGACCCACACGAGGACCGTTCGCGTTGGGGGGGAGCGGCTATCGGCCACACCGCGCGACCAGATCGCCCTGCCGTTCTCGGCGACGGGCGAGTCAGCGACGGCAGTACCCACCGAACCGATCCCGGGCGGTCCTCCCGATGGAGCGATCATTGACCCGTCCCCCGGGCAGGCTGCCGGCGGCGCGACCGGCGATCCGTCGGGTCCGAACGCGCGGCCGGCGCCCATAGGTCCCCCGTCGTTCGGTATCATGGTCGGCACCTACTTGGACGAGGGACGCGCCAACGCCGAGCGCACCAGGCTCGGCGAGAGCAGCAAGCTCCCCGCGCGCGTGGAAACCGTGGCCGAGGACACTGTGACCATGTTCCGGGTCGTGATGGGCAGCTTCAGCGACCGCACGTCCGCCGAGCGCGCCGCCAGCGAACTGGTCCAATCCGGCGTGGTGACCGAGGCCCGCGTGGTCACACTCGCGCAGGCGGCGCCGACGCGGCCGTAGCCCTTCGAAGCGATTGAGCGGTCCCTAGGCGCGCCAGACAGTGCGCCTTTTCGCTTGCCCCGCCGCCGCAGGGCCACTAGGTTGAGCGGCCGCTTCGCCTCAGTTGCGTCCCCATCGTCTAGAGGCCTAGGACACTGCCCTTTCACGGCGGCGACACGGGTTCGAATCCCGTTGGGGACGCCATCAAGAAGCGGACCAAGAGAGACGCACGCGGACTGACAACGACTTGCGCGGGCGACCTGTCCCCGTGAGTCCCCTCCGTCATCCCCTGTCCGCTCAAAGAAAGCCACAAGACCGCCACAACGCGCCGCGCCCCGATTCGGCCTCGCGCGACCGCTCGCCCGCCCCTGATGCCGAACCCGCGCCCCGGCACTTTCACGCCCTGTCGGCCCGACGACGACGACGACGCCGCGCCGACGACCGGCTCGGTGACTCACGAGGACCTGATTCTCACGCATCACAACGGAGGATGACGATGGACGACGAAGCGGGTTACAGGACGTCGAGCGCTCTCGATTACGGAAGGCCGCGCGAACGGCGTTTGACCGCGCCGACGAATAACCCGACGGCCGCCTGCGGGAAATGCGGCGGGTGTTTGTTCCACTGGTCCGAGGCCGACCAGTGCTGGCGATGCTCGGCGTGCTTTCCCGCGCCGTCGAGGCCGCGATGAACGTCATGGGCGGCGTCTCGTGCTCGGGTCCGGGCGAACACTCTGCGCGTTTTTGGCTGCTCACACCCGAGCGGCAAATCGTTTACCGCGACATCGGCGGCGTGGT
>CAYONG010000200.1:0-17257 GCA_964405235.1 uncultured bacterium
GCGAGGGGAATCGAAGGCATCGGCAGATCCGTCTCCCTGGGTGCAGGTCCTCTGAGGGTGCGGGAACGAGAAGCCCGGAAGCCTTGCGGATGCCGGCACAACATTCAAGGGCAGTGGAAGATGGGGTTTTCGGGAGGCACAGCCGCACTGAAAATGCGGGTGTCCCCAGTTCGATTCTGGGGGGTCGCACCATTCTCATGCCCTGAAACCCCCGGCGCTGGGACCCACGTTCCACGCCTCGGATCGCACGGCGCCCCGAGGGATCGACTCCCCCGGGGCGCCGTGCGATCCGTGGCCGTGCAACGAACTACTCGATCACCGCCACGCGAGTCGTCCGGCGGTCCGCCCCCTGGGTCAGCCGCACCCAGTAGAGCCCGGGCGCCACGCTTCGGGCCTCGGCGAGATTCACCGTGTGCCGGCCCGCGCCCAGCGAGCCGACCTCGCGCGATACGACCCGCCGTCCGCTCACGTCCAGCAGCTCGAGCCGGGCGGCGGCTCCGCTCGGCAGCGCAAACGCCACGTGGAGCCCATTTCCGCTCGCCGGGTTCGGCCGCACGCTCTCGAGAGCAAACGCGACCGGGCTTTCACTGCCCACTCCGGTCGTCCCATTCGGCGTGACCAGCGCGAAGCCGCTCTCGTTGCCGTTCAAGTCCACCGCGCTCAGTTTGTAGTAGCCGCCCGCCGCGCCCACGTCCGTGTAGCTGGTGGAGATCGGCGTGGCGATCTGGTTGCCGATGGCAGGCGTGAAGCCGGCCGACGTGCCGCGATACAGGCGGTAGGAGGCGAGGTCGTTCTCGCTGTTTGCAGCCCACGCCAGGTTGGTCTGGCCACCCGAGTAGGACGCGGTGAACAGCGTCGGCGTCGCCGGCGCCCAGGTGTCCACCTGGTCGCCAACCCGCACCCGCCCTCCGCCTTCCGCAAGGAACCGGCCGAAGAACGTGCCGTTCACGTCATCCACGACGACTGGTTGCAGATTCGTACTCTCCGTCGTACCGACCAGGCTGCTGGCGGCCGAGACCACCCCGGTCACCCCGGTCGTGCCGCTCCCCCAGGTCGCGGCGCCCGCGGCGACGATGGCGCCGTTGTGCCAGGTCTGGCTGCGGACCACGTAGTTGCCGTTCGAGAGCGCAGTCACGCCGCCGCTGCCGACGACATCGCCGGTCGTGGAGCCGACCAGGCTGTTGGCGGCGGAGACCACCCCGGTCACCCCGGTCGTGCCGCTGCCCCAGGTCGCGGCACCCGCGTTGAAGAAAGCGCCGTTGTCCCAGAACGTGCTGCGGACCACGTAGTTGCCGTTCGAGAGCGCGGTCACGCCATTGCCGCCGACGAAGTCGCTGGCCGTGGAGCCGACCAGGCTGTTGGCGGCCGAGACCGCCCCGGTCACCCCGGTCGTGCCGCTGCCCCAGGTCGCGGCACCCGCGTTGACGATGGCGCCGTTGTCCCAGTTATGGCTGCGGACCACGTAGTTGCCGTTCGAGAGCGCCGTCATGCCACCGATGCCGACGTTATCGCTGGCCGTGGAGCCGACCAGGCTGTTGGCGGCCGAGACCACCCCGGACACACCGGACGTGCCGCTGCCCCAGATCGCGGCGCCCGCGTCGACGATGGCGCCGTTGTCCCAGAACGCGCTCCCGACCACGTAGTTGCCGTTCGAGAGCGCCGCCGCGCCAAAATTGCCGACTCTATCGCCGGCCGTGGAGCCGACCAGGCTGTTGGCGGCGGAGACCCCGCCGGACACCCCGGTCGTGCCGCTGGCCCAGGTCGCCGCGCCCGCGTCGACGACAGCACCGTTGTCCCAGAAAATGCTGCGGACCACGTAGTTGCCGTTCGAGAGCGCCCTCAAGCCGATGCCGACCTGATCGTTTGCGGTGGAGCCGACCAGGCTGTTGGCGGCGGAGACCACCCCGGTCATCCCGGTCGCGCCGCTTCACCAGGTCGCCGCGCCCGCGTTGGCGACCGCGCCGTTGTCCCAGTTAAAGCTGCGGACCACGTAGTTGCCGCTCAAGAGCACCGTAACGCCACCGTTGCCGACGTTATCGTTGGCGGTGGAGCCGACCAGGCTGTTGGCGACGGAGACCACCCCGGTCACCCCGGTCGTGCCGCTGGCCCAGGTCGCCGCGCCCGCGTCGACGACAGCGCCGTTGTCCCAGCTCGCGCTCCCGACCACGTAGTTGCCGTTCGAGAGCGCCCTCACCCCACTGCTGCCGACGAAATCGCTGGCCGTCGAGCCGACCAGGCTGTTGGCGGCGGAGACCGCCCCGAGCACCCCGGTGGTGCCGCTGCCCCAGGTCGCGGCACCCGCGTCGACGATGGCGCCGTTGTCCCAGCCCGGGCTGCGGACCACGAAGTTGCCGTTCGTGAGCGCGAAGACGCTGACACCGACGTCATCGCTGAACCAGGAGCCGACCAGGCTGTTGGCGGCGGAGACCACGCCGGACACCCCGGTCGTGCCGCTGCCCCAGGTCACGGCACCTGCGTTGACGATGGCGCCGTTGTCCCAGGACCGGCTCGCGACCACGTAGTTGCCGTTCGAGAGCGCCGTCACGCCAACGCTGCCGACGACGTCGCTGGCCGTGGAGCCGACCAGGCTGTTGGCGGCCGAGACCGCCCCGCTCACCCCGGTCGTGCCGCTGCCCCAGGTCGCCGCACCCGCGTCGACGATGGCGCCGTTGTCCCAGCCCTGGCTCAAGACCACGTAGTTGCCGTTTGTGAGCGCAGTCACGCCGCCGCTGCCGACGTTATCGTTGTCCGTGGGGCCGCGCAGGCTGTTGGCGGCGGTGACTACCACGCCCCCCCCGGTGGTGCCGCTGCGCCAGGTCACGGCACCCGCGTCGGTGATGCTGCCGTTGTTCCAGCTCGCGCTCGCGACCACGTAGTTGCCGTTCGTGAGCGCCGTCACGCCATCGCTGCCGACGCTATCGTTGGGCGTGGTGCCGCGCAGGCTGTTGGCGGCGGAGACCACCCCGCTCACCCCGGTCGTGCCGCTGCCCCAGGTCACCGCGCCCGCGTTGAAGTCGCCTCCGTTGTCCCAGCTTGCGCTCGCGACCACGTAGTTGCCGTTCGAGAGCGCCGTCACGCCATCGCTGCCGACTTGATCGCTGGCCGTGGAGCCGACCAGGCTGTTGGCGGCCGAGACCGCCCCGCTCACCCCGGCCGTGCCGCTGCCCCAGGTCGCGGCACCCGCGTCGACGATGGCGCCGTTGTCCCAGCTGTAGCTCGCGACCACGTAGTTGCCGTTCGTGAGCGCCGTCACGCCATTGCTGCCGACTTGATCGCTGGCCGTGGAGCCGCGCAAGGTGGTGATCAGGGCGCCCGTCGCGCCGTTGAACAGATAGACGGCGCCCGCGTCCGTGCCACCGGCATCGTCAAAGGGCGACGTGATGACCACGTTGCCGGTGCTCAACGGCACCACGGTGGCCCCGAACTGATTGCCGGCGGCGGGATTCGGATCGACGAACTCCGCGAACGACGCCGCCCGCAGCGTGCCGGCGGGCCACAGCATCGCGCAGCACAGGGCCGACGCGAGTGATGCGCCACGAATGAGTCTGCCGAAATCCATCGGACTCCTCCTCCGCCTGCCGGAGGGCAGGAGGGAGCACGATCGTGAACCCTCGCTCCTCCCGCGGGTTCCGGTGCGCCAGTATGGCGCGGTGGCTATCCTGCTGCCAAACGTGGCCAGCGGACCCAACGGTCCGCAGGCCGGGAACCAACGCCATGCCGGCTGACCGCGGCACTCGCTCCTGCGGGAGCGGAGCGTCCGCGTCCAGTGCCGCCGTGTCATGCGACGGACGGGGCCGATCGACAGCGTCGGGAAAGCATGAACCCCGGCCGCCTGCATGTCGACGGAAACTTCGCAGCGTCCTGACGGCAGAGACGATTCCGGGAACCGGTGGCCCCCGGCGTAGGGGCCGCGCTGCGATCGGATACCAAATCGGCCTTGGCGGGGTCGGCGTCGTAGCGGAGCCGCGACTCGGTCACCGGCGCGCTGGCCCTGCAAAGCCAGGCAGGTGGAGAGGCTCGCCGCCAAGGTGGTCGCGCATTACGACGGCCACATCGCCGTGGACACCCTGCGCGACGGCGGTCGAAAGGCGATTGCCATCGAGTTTGGGCGGGAGCATTATGGTCGGCGCCGAACATCTGTTCTCCACGGATGGTCGGGGCGCCATGGCGGGCGCGACGCGTCAGCACTCTCGAATGGAGGCCGCAGATGCCCACCTCTTCGACGAGGCCGGGTCGATGGTGTCTCGCGACACTGGTCGGCTCGCTTCTGATCTGTACGCAGTCGATCGCCGCCGAAGCGCCCCCGGGTTCGAGCTCCCTGCCATTGAACCTGACCAGCGGGCGGTTGTTCACGACCGAAGGTCAGGAGGTCCTGTTCTCAAAGCTCATCCTTAGCGGGGAGAGCTGCGAGTACTGGTCGAAAGGTCTCCCGGAGGCAAAGACCCTGCTGCCGGACAAGGTGCTCCGGGTGGAAAGGCAATCCGGCAATGAGGCGGCCAAATGGGGGCTCATCATGGGGCTCTCGGGGCTGGCCGGAAGCCTTCTCGGCGTCGCGCAGGGCGAATCACAGGCGGGTGGAACGGTCAGCTCCGGCGCCAAGACGGGGATCGTGGTCGGATTGACCGGCGTGAGCACGCTGGTCGGCGTGCTCCTGGGAGCGAGTCACAAGAAGTACGCGACCGTCTACGAGAATCCCAGGTTCGAGAGACGATGAGATGAAGTGCTGCTCCCGCAATATCCTGGACAGCCGGGGATGTCGGGCCGCCTCGGGCCGCATGGTGCGGCCGTCGGATCTCAGACCACGGCAGCCCGCAGATGTTCATCCCGTGCCATGACGCCCAGCCTGCTCCAGGTGGTCGCCCTCCTGGCCGGCATCGTCCTCGCGGTGTGGATCGTCGTCGCCGCGATCCCGCGCCCGGGCCCGAGGTTCGCGCTTCACGTGGGCCTGGGGCTGGTCTGCGCGGGGCTCCTCAATTGGGGTGCCGCGCTCGTCGTCACGCAGGGGTCGGTCCTGGGGGTGGCCTGCATCCTCGGTTCGGCAGCACTCGCCGCATTCGCACTCCGGTCGGACTCGACCGGCGCAGCATGATGAAGGGGGAACGATGACCGCACGCAGGATTCGTTTCTGGCTCGCGATCGTTGGGATCACTTCAACGGTCGTCGGTTGCTCGGCCGTCGGAACGATGCCCAAGGATGTGGACGAGCAGGCGAAGAACATGACCCCGACGGAGGGAAAGGCGCTGGTCTACGTGGTCCGGCCTGCGCGCATTGGCATGGCGGTCGGCATGCGGGTGTCGTGTGACGGCCACGAGATCGGCTATACGGGTGGCAAGCGCTTCATCTATGCCGTGCTGGACTCCGGGGCCCACGTATTCGCATCGCAATCCGAGAACAAGAGCGAGCTACCCCTGGTTCTCGAGGCCGGGAAGATCTATTACCTGGAGCAGCAGGTGAAGATGGGCCTCATCGTGGCCAGGTCCAAGCTGGTGAGGTTGAACGATGAAGAGGGGCGCAAAAAGCTCCTCAAGTGTTCGCTTAGCAAGCACCTCGGACCGAAGTCCCAGGTGGGCACCCCGTAGACGTTGCGCCGCCCTGGGCGGCCGGAGTCGGGGTCCGCCGATCCGGCGTACAACACCAACGGGTCCGGGGATGTTCTCCCGGACCCGTTGCCCCTGCGCGCTCCCGTGCGCATGGGCGCGTGGTTTCCGCTACTCGAGCACCAGCTTCTTCTCGCTCGTCTGCGCGCCGGCCACGAGCCGCACGAAGTAGACGCCGCGTCTCATCCGCGCACCGTCATCCGAGCGTCCGTCCCACTGGGCGGCGAAGGGACCGGCCTCCGCGTCCTGGTCCACCAGCGTGCGCACCACCCGGCCCTGCAGGTCGTAGAGCCGAAGCGTCACGCGCGACGCGGACGGCACCGTGAAATCGAGGCGCCTGCCCGTGCCGGGGTTGGCTCCGGGGCCGCGCTCGGGACGGTGAAGCAGTCCATGGCCGCGAGGACTTCGCGGTGATTCCGGAGGAAGCTGCACCACCGCTGGCCTGAGTCCGGACCGCCCGATCGCCTGGGCATGAGTCGGGAGACGGTGCGCTCAGACACGTCGTAGCCGAGCATGAGCAACTCGCCGTGAATGCGAGGGGCTCCCCAGGTCGGATTCTCGGCGGCCATGCGGCGTACCAATGCGCGGATCTCGACCCGTGTCGACGGGCGTCCCGCGCGACAGACGCGGGATTTCCACCTCCAGAACCGTCGAAATCCCTGGCGACGCCAGCGGGCGACGGTGTCAGGCGGGACGAGAACCAGAGCATTTCTCCATCGTGGCCAGACGCGGTGGAGAACGATCCAGAAAAGGCGATCTGCGGCTTGAAGGCGGGGCCGAGGCCACCGGGCCGCGAGAGCGGCGAGTTGTTGGCGAAGGGCAAGGTTCTCGAGCAGGAGGTCGGAGCGCGAAGCGAATAGGGAGCGGACCCAAGAGGCAAGAACAGCGAGGCATCGGAGCATCAGGGAACGATGCATGCTGCCTCAGGGGTGGTCAACGCCGAGCCGCGACCCCCTGCCCCGGCATCGTCAGCGAGTCGGTAAGCCGTTGGAGTTCAACCCGGATGAACTTCTGGCGAAGGACAGGTGGGGCGAGTGCGTGCCGGCGGCTCGGAGGGGGCACCCAAGCCACCGCCGATGTGGGGCCGAGCCGGGGATACAGGCCGCCCCTCGCGCGCGCCGGGCGGCGCGGCGGCGTCCGCGCCGGGCGCAAGCGCGGGAGATCAGGCTGGAGCGCGGTGGCCTACCGGCGTAGGCTCGCCGTCGCGGGCATGCGTGTTCTTGTCCATCATGGCGGACACCGGCCTCACGTCACTCGAGCCCTGTCGAGTCCGTCTCGCTGCGAGGAGGGCAGGATGAGAAGCCGAACCGAGTTACCGCATCACCGAGTGTCTGTCGTCCTGCGGGATCATCCCCGTCGACTTGGGGGGACGTTTCTGCACCAAGCCACGAGCATTGGAGTCCTCGTCTGGACCGTGGCAGTACTCGCGATTGTGCTCCTCGTCGGTTGCCCTGCCGCCACCGCCGCTGAGTCACACGACACTCGACGCCCCGCACGATCCGCGGGATCTCCCGTGCCCGGCGCGGAGTCTCTGGGTGACAGGCTCGATGCGTTCCGGCGAGCGATTGTCGACGCGGCCCAGGACGGCTCCATCGCGCCGGTCCAGCTCGCTCCACCTGACGCCCACCTGCGCAGCGAGAGGCTCCTGAGCGCTGCCGCCGGTCCGCTGTTCCATCCCTACGTCACCTACCCTGTCTCCGACGGCACCAACGCGCTCGCGATCGGCGACGTCACGGGCGATGGTCTCAACGATGTCGTGGCCGTGCAGGCGTCTCTTGATGCAGTCTATGTGTTTTCCCAGAGCCCATCGGGGATGCTGAACCCGCCTGTCAGGTATCCCGCACCCATCACCTATTTAGGCACGTTCTCGGGTTCGGTGGATATTGCGGACATGAATCATGACGGCCGCCTGGACGTCGTCGTCAGCCTGGACAACGCGGTAGGCGTCATGCTTCAGATTGACAGTGGGCTGCTCTCCGGCCCGGTCGCCTATGCGACCGCCCACTCCAGCTTCTCAAACACGTACAAGGTCCGGACCGGTGATTTCAACAACGATGGTCAGTCCGATGCGGTTTCCATCGACTGGGGCACGCAATCACACGACGTCGACGTCTTTCTTCAGACGCCCGGGGGAGGACTGACCACGCCACACGTCTACACGGTGATTCACGGTGGCTATGACGACCTCGCCGTGGGCGACGTGAGCGGTGATGGTCTGTTCGACATCGTCGTGATGAGTGGTCAGTCGTTCGTCCCCAATTTCGGTGTCCTCATTCAGAGCCAGACCGGGAGCTTCAACCCGCCGGCCTACTACAGTCTGGGCGGGAATCAGCTGACCTCCGGAGTCGGCATCGGTGACGTCAACCACGACGGGCGCAGCGATGTGGTCGTGAGCTATGGGGGCAACGGCCCCAGTGCGAACATCGGAGTGTTCCTCCAGGACGGAGCAGGGCATCTGGGGCCCGTCTTCAGCCTGCCTTCCTACGACATCCCACAGCCGGTGGAGCTCGGAGACGTGAACCTCGACGGTCGCGACGACGTCGTGACCCTGCACGGCGGGTGGTTGGCCCTTGGTGTCTATCTTCAGAATGGGAGCGGGGCGCTCCAGCCCGAGGAGCTGTACCCGGTACCGTACGCGTCCCATTACAATCGACACGCTCTCGCGATCGGCGACCTCAACGGCGACTTCATGCCCGACGTGGCGATCGCCGACCCCAGCGCGGGGGTTGTCGTCCTGTACAACGCCCAATCCCTCCCGACCCCGGTCCTGATCTCGCTGGTCAGCGCCGAGGCCTTCTCGGACCGCGTCGAGCTGGCCTGGGAGGTCGATGCCGATCCAGGCGCGACAGCCACCATCGAGCGATCCGACACTCCGGGCACGTGGCGCGAGATCGGGATGCGCGTAGTCGATGGGGCGCATCGCGTCCACTTCACCGATCGCGACGTGGAGGCGGGCAGTCGCTACGGCTACCGGCTCGGACTTCTCGAGAACCGCGTGGAAGGCTTCGCCGGCGAGGTCTGGGTCGACGTGGCGACCGTAGGGACGCTGGCTCTGCACGGCTCGCGGCCGAACCCGAGCAGCAAGCGCCTGAACGTCTGGTTCGCCCTCCCTATTGCGGATGTCGCGACCCTCGAGCTGCTGGACCTGACGGGTCGGCGGATCGTGTCGCGCGAGGTGGGCACGCTGGGCGCGGGCATGCACTTCATGGACATGACACCCGAGCGGCCGCTTGTTCCCGGCGTCTACTGGTTGCGGCTAACACAGGGGAGCGATGTTCGGACAACCAAGGCCGCCGTGGTGAAGTGAGCTTTCGTCGCTTACTGATCGCGAGGAGGCTCCGCCGTGGTTGGCGCGGCGGGCACTTTGTCCCGGATCGGAATTGACTGCTCACCTATCTGGTGATGGCCGCATTGTTCGAATCCCTGCTCCACCCCTTCGCGATCATGCTGGCGCTCCCGTTCGCCTTCGTCGGCATCGCCTGGATCTGTCTGCTCACGCACTCGCCGTTCAACCTGATGGCTCAGGTCGGGTTCTTGATCCTGATCGGGATCGTGGTCAACAACGGCATCGTGCTGGTCTACCACATCCGCCAGCTGCGCGAGCGCGGCGTCGGGCGCACCCGGGCGAGCGAGGAGGCCTCGCGCGACCGGCTGCGGCCGATCCTCATGACCACGCTGCTCGAAGACGGCTGGGCGATGGTCGGGCGGGTGTGGCGGAGCGGGGCGCGCGGGGCCTGATCGAGCCCACCGACCCCCGACGCCGAGCCCGCTGTCGCGCGACGCGGCACGATTGAGTGCACCACGCGCGAATGGCACATTGCGGGCGCCCGCGCGGCGGAACGCATCGCCTCTCTTGGTGAAACCGACCCACTGACACGGCGCGCGGGGCGCTCCTGCGCACTCGTGGTCGCGGTCGCCGCAACCGATAATCGCGAAGCCCGCTGTGCCGCAACGGCTTGGCGGTCCGGTCGACGCCCAGCGTGCGTTCTGCGCGCTGCCTCGGCACGGAGGCTGCCACTGGCCCGTGCGCTGTGACCGGAGCGGATGTCCCCGCGACGGTCGCGCAGCGGCATCCCCGTGCCGCGTTTCCATGCCGCCGCCCGATACGACAGAAAGCGTCCCGACCATCGGGGCGTGCGGCTCCGAAGCTCCCAACTCCGAGGTGGCATGGTGCGCAGGGCAATGCGGGTTTCGTGGTTGGTTGCGTCCCTGGTCATCGGGATCGCAGCATTCGGATCGGCCAACGCGCTGGCGGGTCCCTACAGCCGGCTCCAGATCCTGCTGCCCGGGGAGAGCGCGGCCCCCGGCACCCCGACCGGCAAGACCGGGACTCCGAATAGCCAGACGGCGAACGTGCCGTTCACGGTGACGGTCCGGGCCTGCGACTCGAGCTGGAACCTGGTCACCACGATGACCAGCGCCGTCGAGATCCTGGCCTCCGACGCCAGTGCCACGCTGCCCGCGCCGGCCCAGTTCGTGGGCGGAACCAGGACGTTCCAGCTCACCTTCAACGCGGGTGGCACGTTCACCGTCTTCGCCCACGACCAGACCGACAACACCATCCCGGACGGCGCCTCGGCGGCGGTCCAGTCGCTGGTGCTCCAGGGTTTCACCTTCTCGACCATCAACCAGAAGAACCAGTACGCCGGCGTGTCGATGAGCATCGCGGTTACCGCCCGCGACCCGGGCGGCAACGTCGTGAGCGGCTACAACGGCCAGGTGCACTTGAAGCAGATCACCAGCTACGGCGATGGGCGCACCTCGCCCGAGTACGTGACCCTGAGCGGCGGAAGCTGGAGCGGCAGCGTGACGATGTACCGCGCCGACGAGACCAGCATCAACCGCGGCAACGTCAACCTCTACGCCTATCTCGACGCGGCGCCGGGTAAGAACGGGACCAGCGACCCATTCACCGTGCACCCCGGACCGTTCTCACGCATTCAGCTCGTGGTACCGGGCGAGTCGCCGCTGCCGGGCAGCGTGTCGGGCAAGGTCGGCTCGCCGGCCACCCAGAGCGCGGCGCGCGCCTTCGTTGCCAGCGTGTGGGCGACCGATGCCTGGTGGAACCCGGTGCCAAGCGGCGACAACGTGCGGCTCACCTCCAGCGACCCGGCCGCCAACACGCCGTTGACCGGCGCCATGAGCAACGGTTTCCGCCAGTTTAGCCCCAGCCTCGGGACGGTCGGCACCCAAACGCTCACCATCGCCGACATGACCAACGGTTCGATCCAGGGCATGACCAGCCCCGGCATCCAGGTGATCCCGAGCGGCGTGGACCGGTTCGTCATCTCGACCATCGCTTCATCGCAGGTCGCCGGCGTACCGGTCAACGTGACCATCCGCGCCACCGACACCAATGGCAACACCATCCCGGGCTACGCCGGGGATGCGGTGCTGGTGGCCAACACCGGCGCGGGCAGCATCGTGCCGGAGTTCATTACCTTCACCGCCGGGATCTGGACCGGCCCGATGGTGTTCAAGGGCGCCGGCGGCGCGGTCTCGTTCTCGGCTGCCGATTTCTCGGCGCCGCCCCACATCGGGGCGAGCAACAGCTTCACGGTCAACCCGGGTCCGTTCAGCGGGCTCCAGGTGCTGCTCCCGGGCCAGTCCGCGCGCGGTGGCACCGCCGACGGCAAGGAGGGCGACCCGACGCCGCAGCAGGCCGGTTCTGCCTTCACGCTCACGGTGCGTGCGGTGGATGCCTTCTGGAACCTGGTGAGCGGGATCGGCGACAGCATCGCGCTGGGCTCGAGCGATGCCGCAGCGGGTATCCCGGCCCGCACCCGGCTGACCGGCGGCCAGGCGCTGCTACCGGCCACGCTCTACCGCACCGGTAGCCAGCGCATCTGGGCGAGTGACATCACCCAGCCCTCGATCCGGCCCGACACCTCGAGCGCGGTGACGGTGAACGGCGGACCGTTCGCGCGCGTTCTCGTGATCGCCCCGGGCGAGTTCCCGGCCCCGGGTACTCCGAGCGGTCGTGGCGGCGCGGCGACCGACCAGTCCATCAACTACGCGTTTAACGTCACCGTGCTCGCGACCGACACCTGGTGGAATCCGGTGGGCGCGGTGACTGACGTGGTGCGCATCACCTCGGATGATCCGCTCGCAACCCTGCCGGCCGACCAGGCGCTGGTCGACGGCCAGGCCGGGATGTCGGTGCGGCTCGCGCGCGGCGGCTACAACCAGATCACGGTGACCGACGTGTCGCGGCCGACCATCCCGGGCAGCAGCACACAGGTGCGGGCGATTTCGAGCGGATTCCATCTCGAAGCCGCGATCGTTCCCGCCAGTGCGCGTGCCGGCGAGCCGTTCACGCTCACCGTCAAGGTGACCAACGACGCCGGCAGTGTCATCCAGGAAATCAACTCGTTCGTCACCCTGGAGATCCAGAACGCCTCCACGCGCAGCGCCGGCCGTGGCACGATGCTCACCACGCAGTTCCAGCTCCTCCAGGGGCAGCGCTCGGTCTCGGAGACCTACACCTTCGCCGAGCCGATCGTCGTCATCGCCCGCGACGACGCGGGCAACGCGCCGGCGACCTCGAACGCCATCACCATCGGGCCTGGCCTGCCCTCGCAGATCGTGCTGACCAGCGCCCCGCCCTGGGTGGGCGGGAACAAGCATGCCACCCTGAGTGCCCGCCTGGTGGACGCGTTCGACAACGGCGTGCCCGACCAGCCGATGGTGTTTTCCGTCCTCACGGGCGGTGGTGCGCTCACGTCGATCGACTCGCTCACCGCGGCCGATGGCGTCGCGCGCGCCGACTTCTTGAGCCCGCGTCAGCCCGAGCTGGGCCGCGTCCGCGCCTCCGCGAACGGCCTGGTGACCGATCTCGACCTCGAGACTGCGTTCGTGGATCCCGGCGCCGCGGGCGGGCACGTCACCAACTACCCGAACCCGTTCCACCCGCCCAACGAGCCGACCACCATCGCCTACAAGCTGAGCGATCATGCCGGCGTCACGCTGCGGATCTTCACCTTGAGCGGCGATCTGGTGCTCCAGCGCAGCTACGGGCGCGGGGATCCGGGCGGCATGGCCGGACTTAACCAGGTCACCTGGGACGGCCGCAACGGCGAGGGCCGCGTGGTCGCCAGCGGCGGTTACATCGCGCTGATCGAAGCCCAGGGGACCGGCGAGACCCTGCACGTCATCCGCCGCAAGCTCGCGGTCGTCCGCTAGGAGGGCATGATGAACCCCACACAGAAGGCATGGACCCGCGGGGTCGCACTGCTGGCGGTCCTGCTCGTGGCGGAACCCGCCCGGGCCCAGGTGCAGAACGCCGGCGGGCCCGGCGAGTGGTTCAACCGTTACACCACCGCCCGCTCGCTAGGATTGGGCGGGGCGTTCGTCGCGGTCGCCGACGATCCGCTCGGCATCCTCTGGAACCCGGCCGGCCTCTCGGCAATGGACCAGAACGAGCTGCGCTTCGAGAACGCGCGGCTGTTCGAGGAGACCTCGATCAACGGCATCGCGCTCGCGGTGCCCGGCAACCGGCTGCCGAGCTTCGGGGTGAGCGTGCTGTCGCTCGGCTCCGGCGAATACCAGCGGACCAACGATATGAACGATCCGCTCGGCACCTTCAAGCAGGGCGAGACGGCCTACCTGCTCACCGCCTCGAAGGCCTTCTCGACCCGGTTCGCGCTCGGGGCCAACATCAAGTTGGTCCAGCAGCGGGTCGAGGACTTCACCGGCGGTGGCTTCGGCATGGACCTGGGTGGCTGGTACGCCATCCGGCCCGGCATCCGCGTCGGCGGCTCGGTCGCCAACCTGGGCGGCCCCAAGGTGACGCTGCGCGCGGTCGAGGAGACCTGGCCGACCCAGCTGCGCGCCGGCGTGGCGGCGCAGGTGTTGCACGGCAAGGGGCTGATCGTCGCCCAGGTGGACCACTCCCAAGTCCTGGGCGCGAAGTTCCACGCCGGCGGCGAGTACTGGATCCAGTCGGGACTCGCGCTGCGCGTCGGGATGGATGACGCGGCGGGCACCGGCGGCTTCAGCGTCCGCTTCGCCCCCCAGTACCAGCTCGACTACGGCGTCGCCGACCATCCGCTCGGCATGACCCACCGCGTGGGCGTGAGCTACCGCTTCGGCGGGTTCTTCGCCAGCTCCAAGGCCGACCCCGCGGTGTTCTCGCCGACTGGCGAGCGCGCGGTGACCAAGATCCTGCTCAACGCCCGCACCAAGGCGGATGCCCAGTCCTGGTCGCTCGAGATCGTCAACAAGGCGCAGGAGGTCGTGCGGCGCTTCGGCGGCAACGGCCAGACCCCGGCCCATATCCAGTGGGACGGCAAGGACGAGACCGGGTTGCCTCTCGCCGATGGCAGCTATCGCTACCACCTGGTGGTCAACGATCGCGAAGGGCGCCGCATCGTCGGCCCGGTCCGCGCGGTCGAGATCTCGACCACCGGCCCGCAGGGTCAGGTGCCGGTCGTCCAGGCGCAGGAAACCCCGCAGGAGCCGCAATGAGCGCTCGTCGACGCCTGAGCGCCGTATCGCTCCTGCTGCCCTCGATCGGTTCGCTGCTGCTGGCCGTCACGCCCCAGGCGGCAGCGGGCGCGCCGAAGGCGACCCGCACGCTCGAGGCGACGGCAACCTTGAAGGAGGTCGGTGACGACTTCGAGCAGGTCCGGGTGCTGGCCGGCGCCCGGCAGTCGGCCGCGCTGGCGCAGGCGCAGCAGTCGCTGGAGCAAGTGCTGCGCGGTGGGGTGGACGGCGACCGGCGCGCCGCGGCGCGATTCCTTGCCGGGAGCATCGCCTTCGAGCTGGGCGACTACGTCCATGCCGGCGCACAGTACCGGGAAGCCGCCGGAGGACTGGGCGGCGGTCCGTTCGCCGACGACGCGGACTACGCGGCGATCGAAGCGCTCGAGGCTTCGGGCGACGATGTCGGCGCCGCGCGCGAATGGGTGAAGTGGGAGAAGCGCCATCCCGCGAGTCCGCTGGTGCCGGTCGCGCGCCTCAAGCTGGCATGGAACGCGCTGCGTCGGGGCGAGGTCGCGGCGGGGCAGAAGCTCTTGACCGGCCTCGCGATCTCGTACCCCTGGATCTCGAGGGACGCGCGGTTCACGCTTGCGCAGGCGACAGCAAGCTGGCAGGCCGGCAAGTCCGCCGACGCGCTCGCGATCCTGGGCCCGCGCCCCTCGGGCGCCCCCGCGCTCTACCTCAAGGCGCTGTGCCTCGAGAAACAGGGTTCGCTGCTCAAGGCGGCGGCCGCGTTCCAGGAGGTGGCGGAGCGTTATCCCGATACTCCGCTGCGTGACCCGGCGCTGCTCGCCAAGGCCAACACCTTCCTGGTCGCGCGCGACTACCGCAGCGCGGCCGAGGAGTTCGCACGCGTGAGCGCGCGCGCCCGCGACACCGGCATCCGCGCCGAGGCCGATCTGCGCCATGGGGGCGCGGTGTTCCTCGCCGGCGGCGTGGACTCGGCACTCACCCTGCTGCGCGCCGCGGTCGTGGCCCACGCCGGGACCGACGTCGCGGCCCGCGCACAGTTCCTGATCGGCGAGGTCGTGATCGCGAAGAACGATCCGGCCCAGGCGATCATCGAATTCAACCGCGTGCTTTCGAATTACTTCCAGCACAAGGTCGCGGCGAGCGCCCAGTACCGGGTGGCGCGTTGTCTCGACCAGCTCGGCCGTCGCGCCGAGGCGACCGGCAGCTACCAGGCCGTGGTCGCCGGCTACCCGCTCGAGGCCGAAGCGCCGGCGGCCGCATACCTCGCTGGCGTGGGCCTTATGGACCAGCGCAAGCCCCTTGCCGCCGCACCCTACTTCCAGCTCGTACTCGACAAGTACGCCGGTGCGCGCGACGGCGGTGGGGCCGTCGTGTTCGCCTCGCCGGAGCACCAGGAGCTGGTCGAAGCGGCGCTCTGCCTGCTCCAGTACTGCTATCACCGGGCGGGCGACCTCGGGCAGCTCTCGGGCGCGCCGCACCTGCTCCTGAAGCAGATGCCCCCGAGCCGTTCGCCCTGGCGCGCCTACGCGCTGCTGATCGACGCCGACGCGTCGGCGGCGCAGGCCCGCTACCCCGAATCGCAGGCGACCCTGGAGCAGGTGATGCGCGAGTTCCCCGACCACGCGGTAGGGGCATCCGCCACCAAGCTGCTCGCGTGGACCTATGCGCGCCAGGGGAGGGACAGCCTCGCCATCGCCACCGAGGAGCGCCTGCTCGCGCGCTACGGCGCAACCGGCAGGACCGAGATCCTGGCGGCGGCGTTCCTGGACATCGCCCACGAGCGCTTCAACCAGAAGCGCTACCGGGAGTCGGCTGGAGCCTACGAGGACTTCCTGCGCCGCTTCCCCGGCCATCCGCGCCGGCTGCTCGCACTCTACCAGGCGGGCCTGTGCTACCTGCGGTTGGACCGTGCCGGCGACGCGGCCGACCGCTGGGAGGCGATCGTGCGCGACAGCGCGACGGCGCCAATCGCCGAGCGCGCCTGGGCGCGGGTGGGCGACGTCTACTTCCAGGCCGAGCGCTATGAGGACGCGCGCCGCTGCTACCGCGGCCTGCTCGAGCACTTCGCCGGCAGCTCCGCCGCGTCGCTGGCGACGCTCCGGCTCGCCCAGTGCGAGTACAACGCCGGGCGCGACGCCGCCGCGCTCGAGGCGTTCTCGGGTGTGATCGAGCGCTTCCCCGGCACGCCGGCGGCGCGCGAGGCGGTGCGCGGCACCGAGCGCGCACTCTATCGGTTGAGCCAGGGGCCGAACGGGGCCGAGGTGCTGGCGCAGCTGGTGGAGCAATATCCGACCAGCGCCTTCGCCGCCGACGCCGAGTACCAGATCGGCAAGCGCTTCTACCAGGAGAAGCGGTTCGCCGAGGCGGCCGACCATTTCCGGCGGGTGGTGAGCCGGTTCCCCGGCTATTCGGCCGCGGATCAGGCCCAGTTCCTGATCGGCGACGCCTACGCTCAGGCGGGTTCGGCCGAGGAGTCACGGCAGGCGTACGAGCAGTTCCTGGCCTACTTCCCGACCAGCGAGCTGGCCGCGACGGTGCACTTCCGCCTTGGCCTCATGCGCTTCGAAGCCAAGGACTACATGCAGGCCGCGGTCGCGTTCACCCGCGTGCTCGACGATTCGTCGAGCGGCGAGGTGCGGGCCGCCTCGCGCTACAACCTCGCCCTGTGCCAGCGGCTGCTCGGTCAGACCGCCGAGGCGCGCGAGGGGCTGGAACAGTATCGCCGCGACTTCCCGGGTGACGCGCGGGCGGCCGAGGTGGCGTTCCAGCTCGGCGACCTCGCCGACCTGGCGGGACAGTCGGCGGTGGCGGCGCAGGAGTTTGACCTTGCACTCCAGTCACGGCCGGCGAAGGCGCTGGCGATCGAGGTGAGCTACCGGTTGGGTCGCGTGCGCGAGCAGCTCGGCGACACCAACGGGGCGCTCGCCGCCTACCAGGGCGCGGTCGCTGCTACCGACCGTGACCATCCGTTCCGGCTCTCGGCCCTGGCGCGTTGCGCCGCGCTCTATGAGGCGCGCAAGGACCAGGCCAAAGCGCTCGCGGCGTACCGAGACATCATGAAGAACGCCAAGGACCCCGAGTTGGTGGTGGCGGCGACCGACCGCGTCTCCCAGCTCGAAGCCGGGGCGCGCAAGCGCTAGGCCACTCACCCACCAAGGAGCCCGCACGATGTTCGAGAACTTCGACTGGCTGGAGGCGATGCGCAC
>CAYONG010000201.1:0-44454 GCA_964405235.1 uncultured bacterium
CGCGCTGGGCGAGATCTTCAACATTGGCACCGACGAAGAGGTCACGGTCAGCCAGCTGGCCGAGCGGATCAAGGTCAATTGCGACAGTTCATCTCCGATCGAGTGTGTGCCCTACGAGCAGGTCTACGGGCGCTCGTTCGAAGACATGCGACGCCGCGTCCCGGACCTCACCAAGATTCGGCGCTTCGTCGGATACCGCCCCGAGATCGGCCTCGACGCGCTGCTCGAGAGCGTCATCCGCGATACCTGCGAGCAGATGGGGCGCCCGGTCCCGGCGGGTATCGCCGGCGTCTGATCTTCCCGACCGCGATCTGAATCCTCTCGTCGCCATGCCGGCGCTCGCCTTCCCCCTGGCCCTCGTGCTCGGGCTGGCGTTGACGCCGGTCGCCATACGCGTCGCCTGGGCGGTGGGATACCTTGATCATCCCGAGGCGCGCAAGCTCCACATCTCCGCGACCGCGCTTCTGGGCGGACTGGGCATCTTCGTCGCCGCGCTGGCCACCTGGCTCGTGAGCGGGATCGGTCGTTCCGCTGACGCGAACGGCGACCTGCCCTATCTCCTCGGTGGGGCACTCATCGCCCTGCTCTTCGGCCTGTGGGACGACCGTTTCGGCATGCCCGTGCTGCCCAAGCTGATCGGGCAGACCGGAGCGGCGGCGGTCCTGCTCGCCTGCGGCGCCGTCCCCGACCTCCATCTCGGACCGGCGGCGAACGCCGTTGTGACGCTCGTGGCGCTGGTCTCCCTGATGAACGCGGTCAACTTCCTCGACAACATGAACGGCATGGTGGCGGGACTCTCCGCCATCGTGCTCATCGCCTTCGCTTGGGGGTCGCTCGAGCGCGGGGCCACCGGCGTGGCAGCCGCCCAGCTCGCGCTCGCCGGGGCTTGTCTCGGATTCCTGCCCTACAACTTCCCCGCGGCGAGGATCTTCCTGGGCGACGCGGGCAGCCTGTTTCTGGGGTATAGTCTCGGCGCTTCGGCGGTCCTGGCCTTTGCGGCGGGGCCGCGCGGTTGGGGGCAGCTCGGGCCGGTGCTCGCGCTCGCCTATCCAGCGTTCGACATGATCTTCGTCGTGGTCACGCGCCTGCGCGATGGGCGCAAGATCTACTTGGGTGGCCGTGACCACACCAACCATCGACTTGCGAGTGTCCTGAAATGTCCGAAGAAAGCCGTACTCCTCCTGTGGGTCAGTGGGGCCGTCCTCTGCGCAAGCGCTCTCGTGGTCCAAAGTCTGAATCAGGCGATGCCGGCGCTGCTGCTGGCGGGCCTATGGTCGGGCCTGTTGCTGGCGACGGGGATCCGACTATCATCCGTGCCGATCGAAGCGCGTCCGCCCCGCCCTTCGAGGTCCTAGGGGTGCCCCGGCCGCGCGCGCGTCGCGCGTCGCTCGAGCCGGACGAGATCGACACCCAGCTGCGCGACCTGGTCTCGCACATGGCGCGCGGGATCGTGGACCGTCCCAACGAGGTCGCGGTCGAGATCGTCGAGCCCGGCGTGGACGCGCAGTTTGAGCTGAGCGTGGACCCCGACGACCTCGGCCACGTGATCGGCAAGCAGGGGCGCACGGCTCGATCGCTCCGGCTGGCGCTGAGCGCTGCCGCCTCCAGGCGCGATCGCCAGGCGAGCCTCGAGATCGCCGACTGACTCACGGCCGGCGGGGGTCGGGCAGATGGGTCTGATCGAGATCGGTCGGCTCGGCCGCCCCCATGGCCTCAATGGCGAGCAGGGGCTCGACCGATGCGCGCTCAGTCCGCTCGAGCTGCAGACCATCAAAACGTTCACCTGGCGGGGGCGTGACGGGACGACCCGCCCGGTCAGCCTCGTGACCGTCCGCCCGGCGAACGACCGGATGCTGGTGCGCTTCGTCGGGGCCAACAACCGAGCCGGGGCGTCCGCGCTCACCAACGGCAACCTGTTGGTCGAGGAGGAGCGGTTACCCGATCCCGGCCCCGGGGCCGCGTACAACTTCCAGCTCATCGGGCTCGAGGTGGTCACCGAGGAGGGCCGCAGCATCGGTACGGTCGCGGAGATCTGGCCGTCTCCGGCGCATGCGGTGCTGGTCGTGCGCGGGGCGGGCGAGGTGCTCATCCCCTCGATCCCGGAGTTCGTCAAGGCCGTGAGCCTCACCGAGCGGCGGATCACGGTGCGGCTGTTGCCGGGGATGGAGGACGTCCCGGGGCCGACGCCGGACTGAGCGGGCGAGCGCTTGTGCTAGATTCCCGCGTCGTGAAAAGGACGGCGTGTAACTCCTGGCGGATGGGGCGGACCTACCTCACGATTGTGGTCGCGATGCTCGCCGCGGCCGCGGTGTCCGCCGCTCCGAGCCAGTACCTCACGGTCGGTGATCCGCTGGAGGACGAGCTCCGGCTGCTCGATCTGTTCCCGGGCGCGGAGATTCAGGACCGCTTCCGGCTGCCGCACCTGGGCAGCCGTCCCCTCCAACTGTTCGAGCTCCAGGGAAATGGAGCCCCCGTGGTCGGCGCGAGGCCCGAAGTGGCGCTCTCGCTCGCCCGCCTCGAGCGGGCGCTGGGCCGGGATCCATCGTCCTCGTTCACACCCTCGCCAGACCATCCGACGACGCCGCGGCTGTTCCAGCGCGAAGCCCAGGGCGGGCAGGTCATCGAGGCTTCTTTTGGCATTGAGGGGACGCTGTTGAGCCGCAAGGAGGATGCGGGCTCCGCGGTGGTTTCGGGATCCGGGCTCCATGGCCGGCTCGCGATCGGTTTCGATCGCTGGCTGGCTTACAGCCACCAGGTCCTCGGCCGCTTCGCGGACGGGCAGCGGTTCGCCGATCCAGTGGTCGCCAACACGGACATCATCGTGCTGAGCGAGGAGACCTATCTCTCTTGCACGGCCCCGTCTGGCCGCTGGGGCGTGAGCTATGGTCGTGGCCGCTGGCACTGGGGACCGGGGCAGGAAGGGTCGTTGATCCTCTCGCGCACCTCGGCGCCCATCACCGCCCTCGAGCTGCGCGGCAGCCTCGAGGCGTTCCACCTCAGTGGCACCGTGATCAACGCCACGCTCCACCAGGCGGCAGGCGAGCAGCTGGCGGCGCACCGTTTCGAGTGGCAGCCGCTCGATGGTCTGCGCATCGGGGGCACCGAGGCAGCGCGCTATCGCTCATCCGGGTGGCAATGGGTGTATGCGGCGGGGGTCATTCCGTATGCGGTGGCCCAACGGCTGCTGGCCCAGGATGAACCGGACTCGTCCGTGGCGCTCAGGAACAACATCCTCACCGGAATCGACGTTACCTGGCGTATTGCGCCTGGCACCCGGGTCTACGGCGAGCTGGCGGTGGACGATCTGCACTCGGAGACCGCCGCGAATCCCGACAAGATCGCCTGGCAACTGGGCTGGGAGGGAACGGGAATGGTGCGCGGGCACCGATTGTCGTGGGGCGGTGAGGTGACTCGCGTCTGGCGCTATGTCTACACGTCCTTCTTCGGCCGCGTGCACGAGGCGCAGGGCCGCACGCTCGGTTTTCCAACCGGTCCCGACTCGCGGCGCACACGCGTACGGGTGGTCTGGGATCCATCGCCAGACTGGCAGGGGATGGCGCGCGTCACCCAGACCGAGCGCGGGGAGAACTCGCTCGACGAACCCTACTTTCCCGGCTCGCCGCGCCCCGACGCGTCCACCTTCGAGGGGATCGTGGAGCGCTCGCGTGAGGTCGAGTTAGGGTTGCGCTGGTGGCCGGCTGCCGGGATCGATTTGGCGGTGCGCGGCGCCTGGCGAAAGACCGACGATCGGGAACACGTGGTGGGCAGCTCACGCGAGGATTGGACCGCCGGCGTCGAAGTGCATCTGGTGCGCTGACCCGTGGCCGCGGATTTGGCCCCCTCGGCCCGCCCATTCGTCACCTCGCCCGCGCGCTCGCCAGCACCCGCCCCGATCCTCTAGTCTGGCCGTCGTGCGCATCTCGATCCTCACCATCTTCCCCGACTTCTTCCCGCCGGCGCTCGCCGAAGGGATGATCCGCGCCGCCCGCGAGAAGGGCCGGCTCGCGGTGGATGTCGTCCAACTGCGCGATTTCACCGACGACTCCCATCGCAGCACCGACGACTATCCCTTCGGCGGCGGCGTGGGGATGATCATGAAGATCGACCCGATCGCCCGCGCGCTCGAATCGCTGCCGATCGGGACGCGCCAGGAACGGCCGGCCGGCTGCCGGGTGGTTCTCCTGTCGCCCCAGGGACGCCCTCTCACGCAGCATCTCGCGATCGAATACGCCGGGCTCGAGCACCTGGTGCTGCTGTGCGGGCGATACAAGGGGGTGGATGAGCGCGTGAGCGAGCAGTTGATCGACGAAGAACTCTCGCTCGGCGATTTCGTGCTCTCGGGGGGCGAGCCGGCGGCGCTGTGCGTGGTGGACGCGGTGGCGCGTCTGCTGCCGGGCGTGGTGGGTGACAGCGACTCGGTCGAGAGCGACTCGTTCCGCTCCGGGATCCTGGACGCGCCCTACTACACCCGCCCGGCCGGCTACCACGGATGGAGCGTTCCCGAGGTGCTGCTGAGCGGCAACCACGCGGCGATCGCTCGCTGGCGTCGCGAAGAGGCCCTGCGCCGCACCTTCGAGCGGAGACCCGAGCTGTTCGAAGGGGTCGAGCTCTCGGCCGAGGACCGGCGCTTCCTGCGCGGGCTGGAGCGGGAACGGGCCGCGCGCGAACCTCGATGAGCGGGGATGACCGGGGATGACCGGGGATGACCGGGGCGGTGAGCGGCGCTTCGGCCCCGCGGACGGCATCCAACCCCGAGCCTCAGACCATGCGTGAGCCGCAGCGCAGGACCGATCTGCTCGCCCGGGCGGCGGGCTGGAGCTTCGTCCTGTTCGCAGCCGCGATGCCGTTGGCGATGGCGCCCATGAACGTCGCGGGCGGCCTGTGCGTGGCGCTCACGCTCGCGGTCTGGCTCACCCGCCCCGGTCCGCGCCGGGTGCGCACGCCGCTCGACCTGCCGGCGGTGGCGTGGCTCGCCGCGATGGGGCTCAGCACGTTGCTCGCTCTCGACCGCGCGGCGAGCGCCGCCAGCCTCGGCAAGGGTCTCATCCCGTTCGTGGCCGCCTTCGCGGCCTGGCACGCGCTCGAGCGGCGGCGGGGTGCGGCGGCGGTCGCCGCCCTGCTGGTGGCGGGGAGCGTTGCCTCGCTGATCGGGTGCGCCGGCTTCATCGCCGCGGGCGGACGCTACCCGGTGCGGGCAATCGGGCTCACCGGCTCATGGATGACCTTCGGCCTGCAGCTCCTCCTGCTCGTGAGCCTCGCCTGGGGCATCGCCATCACCGCGCGCGGGCGCGCCTGGCGGCTGGGGGCCGTGGCGGCGGCGCTCGCAGGCATGGCCGGCCTCGCCGCCAGCTTCACGCGCAGCGCCTGGCTCGGCCTCGCCGCCGCGCTCGCGGTGCTGCTCGGCCTTAGGCGCCCGCGCTTGCTGATGGTGCTGGCGCTGGTCGCCGCGCTCGCCTACGTCGCGCTGCCCGGTGATTTCGGGGAGCGCCTGCGCAGCGCCTTCGATCCGGCGCACGAGGCGAACCGCGAGCGCATGCTGATGTGGGAAGCGGGGGGCCGCGCGTTCCGCGACCACCCTATCTCCGGGGTGGGGCTTCAGAACCTCACCACCCTGCTCGAGGGTTATCGCTCGCCGCAGGCCACCGAGCGTCCGGCGCACGTGCACAACAGCTACCTCCACGTCGCCCTCGGCACCGGGGTGGTGGGGTTTCTCGCGTTCCTCACCCTGTGCGTGGCGCTGGTCGTCACCTGCGCCGCCGGACCGCCCGGTCTGCGGCGCGCGAGCGGGCTCGGCGCCGGGGTCAGGCTGGGCGTTACGGCGGGCGCCTCGGGATTCCTGCTCGCCGCGCTCTTCGACCATGCCTTCGCAGACGAGCAGCTCCTGTTCCTGCTGTTCACGCTGGCGGGGCTTGCCTTCGCGGCGAGGGAGTGGGACGACGGAGGCCCCGAGACCGCGGCCGTCACCGCGCCGGCCACGCCATGAGGGTCGCGCTCGTCCACGACTGGCTCACCGGCATGCGTGGCGGGGAGAAGATGCTCGAGCGCATCGCCGCGATGTTTCCCGACGCCCCGATCTACACGCTGGTGTGGAACCGGGGCTCGGTCTCGCCGGCCCTGGAATCCCACCCCATCCACACCTCGTTTCTCCAGTCGATGCCCGCGATCGCCAGCCACTACCGCTGGTACCTGCCCTGGTTCCCGGCCGCCATCGAGCGGTTCCGTCTGACGGGGTTCGACGCGGTCATCTCTTCGAGCCACGCGGTGGCGCGCGCGGTGCGTACGCCGCCCGGCACATTCCACCTGAGCTACATCCACACCCCCATGCGCTACGTCTGGGACCTCGAGGACCAGTACTTCCCGCCCGGTCGGTTCCCCTGGCCACTCTCGTGGTACGTGCGCAGCACCTGTGCCCGGCTGCGCAGGTGGGACGCGGCGACCAGCGGACGGCCCCACGCCCTGGTCACCAACTCCGCCAACGTCGCGTCCCGCATCGCCCGGCACTACGGACGCGAGGCGGAGGTGATTTACGGGCCGGTCGAGCTCTCGCGATTCGCCTCCGACCCGGGCCCGCGCGAGTACGATCTGGTGGTCGGCGCGTTCGCGCCCAACAAGCGCGCCGAGCTGGCCATCGAGGCGGCGCGGCGCCTGGGCCGCCCGCTGGTCGTGGCGGGGAGCGGGCCGGAGGCGCCGCGGCTCCGGCGGCTCGCGGGGCCGGGCACGCGCTTCCTCGGATGGGTCTGCGATGACGAGTTGGCTCGGCTCTATGCCGGCGCCCGCGCGTTGCTCTTCCCGGGCGAGGAGGATTTCGGGCTGGTGCCGATCGAGGCGATGGCAAGCGGCTGTCCGGTGGTCGCCTTCGGGCGCGGGGGGGCGCTCGAGACGGTCGGGCGCGGGGCGACGCCGGAGGCCCTCGCGCGTGTCGCGGCCGGCGCGGTGGAGGCGGTCCCCGGGGGTGTCCTGTTCGGCGATCAGAGCGTGGAGGGTCTCGTCGAGGCGCTGCGCGTGCTCGACCGCACTCGCTTCGATGCAAGGGAACTCCGGGCGCGGGCCGAGGCGTTTGACGCGCCGTTGTTCGACCGACGTTTCCAGGGGGCATTCGATCGTGGCTACGCGGCCTGGCGGGCCGGGAGGGCGCAAGCAGCTCCTGCGCCCGTTGCGCGCTGACCGTTCAGTCGAACGTGCTCTGAAGTCCCGCCTCGCGCTCGCGCCGGTACCACGAGACCCACGGGGGCTCGGCCGCCGTTCCGTCCCTGCGCGCGAGCAGCACCGTCGTGTGGCCAGCCCCCGGCCACAGCCGGGCGAAGGGGTTCGCGAGCGGCACCGCGACGGGATAGAACCCGGCCGCGGTGGCGCGCACGATCCTGAAACCCGCGTCGAGGGCGACGAAGCGCTGGATCTCGCCAAATGTGTAGCCGCGCACGTGCGGCCCGAGCGTGCGGATCGAGGTGGGCTGGCGGCCCAGCGCCAGCAGCACCCGGTTGTGGAGGCTCCCGAGGTTGGGCACCGAGAGTACCAGCCAGCCGCCGGGCCGCAGCACGCGGTAGACCTCCGACATCGGACGCCAGACGTTCTTCAGGTGCTCGAATACCTGGTTCGAGACCACCACGTCCATGCTCCCGTCCGGCCAGGGGAAGGCCCCGCTCTCGAGGTCCAGCCGGGCGACCGTGATGCCGCGCGCCTCGGCCTCGCGCGCCCTTGCCTCGAAGAACTCGACGCCGAAGGCGGCGCAGCCGAGGGCGCGGGCGTAGCGCTGGGTGGCCGCCCCATCCCAGCAGCCCACGTCCAGCAGCGAGCGGGGCGGCGGGCCTTCACGGCGCATGCGCTCAAGCATGCCGACGATGGTACGGTCCACCTCCTGCAGCACGCCCTCGAGCAATGTGCTCATGCGCCCCCTCCATGCCTGCGCCGCCCGGTGGCCCGGCACCCGGCCTCCCGGCACTTCCCCCGACCCGGGCGACTCTGCCATAGTGCCGCCGGTCCGGCGCGCGCCGGAAGCGTGCGGATATCGCGGGTTCCTGTTCCGGCACGGGGCGAGCGGGGGGCCGCGATGAGCGGAGACTGGATCGGCCGAAAGGTGCTGGTTACGGGGGGCATCGGGTTCATCGGCTCGACCCTCGCGCACCGTCTGGTCGGCGCCGGCGCGGTGGTGACGTTGGTGGACAGCCTGATCCCCGAGTACGGCGGCAATCCGTTCAACATCGCCGGCATCGAAGATCGCGTGCGCGTGAACGTCTCGGACGTCCGCGACCCCCACAGCATGCGCCATCTCATCCAGGGCCAGGACGTGCTGTTCAATCTCGCCGGGCAGGCAAGCCATCTCGATTCGATGGAGGATCCGTTCACCGACCTCGAGATCAACACCCGTGCGCAACTCTCGATCCTCGAAGCCTGCCGCAGGCACAACCCGTCCATCCGCGTGGTGTTCGCCAGCACCCGTCAGATCTACGGCCGGCCGCAGTATCTGCCGGTGGACGAGAAACACCTGCTGCGTCCGGTGGACGTGAACGGCGTCAACAAGATCGCCGGAGAATCCTACCATCTGGTCTATCACGACGCCTACGGGATCCACGCCTGCTCGCTGCGCCTGACCAACACGATCGGGCCGCGCATGCGCGTCAAGGACGCGCGCCAGACCTTCCTCGGCGTCTGGGTGCGCCTGCTGCTCGAGGGACGCCCGTTCGAGGTGTGGGGCGGCGATCAGCGGCGTGACTTCACCTACGTCGACGACGTGGTGGAGGCTCTACTGCTGGCGGCCGACAACGAGCGCGCGAACGGATCGTTCTTCAATCTCGGCGGTCGCGAAGTGGTCACGTTGCGGGAGCTGGCCGAACTGCTGGTCGAGGTCAACGGCGCCGGCACGTTCGCCATGCGCGAGTTTCCGGCGGAGCGCAAGCGTATCGACATCGGCGACTACTACGCCGACTGGAGCCTGATCCGCGATACGCTCGGCTGGGCGCCCAAAGTACCGCTGCGCGAGGCGCTCGCGCGCACGCTCGACTACTACCGCGCCCACCTCGCGCGCTATCTGTGAGCGACGCCGGATGACCGAGCAAGGTCCCATCCCCCCGGCCGATCCGCGCGCGGGGGTCATGGCCCGGCGGGCCGAGATCGAGGCGGCGATCGGCCGGGTGCTGGATGACGGCCACTACATCCTCGGCCCCGAGGTGGACGCGTTCGAGCGCGAGTTCGCCGCCTGGCTCGGGGTCGCGCACGTGGTCGGGGTGAATAGCGGCACCGACGCCCTGGTGCTGGCGCTGCGGGCGTGCGGCGTCGGGCCCGGCGACGAGGTCATCACCGTCGGCCACACCGCCGTCGCCACGGTGGCGGCGATCGAGATGGCGGGCGCGGCGCCGGTGCTGGTGGACATCGACCCCACGACCTTCACGCTCGACTCCGAGCGGGTCGAAGGGGCGCTCTCGCCCCGAACGCGTGCGCTGCTGCCGGTCCATCTCTACGGCCACCCGGCTCCGATGAAGGCGCTGCGCGATCTCGCCACCCGCCACGGGCTCAAGCTGATCGAGGATTGCGCGCAGGCCCACGGCGCGACGATGGACGGCAGGCGTGCCGGGACATTCGGCGATGTCGCCGCCTTCAGCTTCTATCCCACCAAGAATCTGGGCGCCATCGGCGACGGCGGCGCGATCGCGACGGCCGACCCCGAGATCGCAGCGGTGGCGCGGCGCCTGCGCGAATACGGATGGCGCGAGCGTTACGTGAGCGAGGTGCCCGGCACCAACAGCCGGCTGGACGAGCTGCAGGCCGCGATCCTGAGGGTCAAGCTCCGCCACCTCGACGAGGACAACGCCCGGCGCGTGGCCCTGGCGCGGATCTTCGACGCCGACTTGAGTGAAGCCGACGTCACCCTGCCGACGACGCGAGAGGGCTGCGGGCACGTCTATCACCAGTACGTCATCCGCCATCCGGGGCGGGACGCCCTGCGCGCCGAGTTGCGCGCGCACGGCGTCGGCACCCTCATCCACTACCCGGTGCCCGTCCATCTCCAGCCCGCCTACCGCGGGCGGCTGCGCATTCCGGGCCCGCTCGCACGCACCGAGGAAGCGGCCGCCACGGTGCTGAGCCTGCCGATGTATCCCGAGCTGGGATCGGAGCGCGCTCACCGTGTGACCGCGGTGGTGCGCGAGCGCGCCCGCGCGGTCACCGGCTGACCCCATGCGGCAGTTCTGCACCGCCTTCGACTCCAACTATCTCTTCAAGGGGCTCGCGCTCTACCACTCGCTGACGCGCCATGCGCCGGGCTCGGTGCTGTGGGTGCTGTGCTTCGACAAGGCGACCGAGCGCGTTCTTGGCGGCCTCCCGTTGCCCGGCCTCAGGGTTCTTTCCATGGCCGAGCTGGAGGAAGCCGAGCCGCTCCTGCGCAAGGCGAAGGCGGACCGCTCGCGGGTGGAGTACTACTTCACCTGCACGCCCGCCTTGATCTGGCACCTCCTCACGCGTGTCCCCGACGCCGCCCCCGTCACCTACCTCGACGCCGATCTCTACTTCTTCTCGAACCCTGCACCGGTGCTCGAAGAGTCCGCCACCGGCTCGATCACCATCATCCCGCACCGGTTCCCGCCCACGTACAAGCACCTCGAGAAGTACGGCATCTACAATGTGAGCTGGCTCACGTTCATGGACGATCGGGCGGGGCGCGAGTGCCTGGCGTGGTGGCGCAATCGGTGCCTCGAGTGGTGCTACGACCGGCTCGAGGACGGGAAGTTCGCCGACCAGAAGTACCTCGACGACTGGCCGACGCGTTTCGAGAACGTGCACGTCCTCGCGCACGAAGGCGCGGGGGTCGCGCCGTGGAACGTAGACGCCCATCCCATCACCCATGGCGCGGGTGGACTGCGGGCCGGGAACGCCTCGCTCGTGTTTTATCACTTCCACGCGTTCAAGCGGATCACGCGCTGGCTCTTCGACCCGGGGCTCGCGCGCTACGGCGCCGAGATGACGCCGATCCTCAAGGACGCGGTCTACCTGCCGTATCTTGCCGACCTGCGGGGGATCGAGCACGATCTGCGCCGGAGCGTGCCGAACCTGCCGCGCGGGTGGGGCAGCGCGCGGGGCCACGGCCTGCGCGGGCTCGTCCAGCAGGCGCTCCGGCGGCAGCTGCTGGTCGCGCCGTAGCGACTTGTGCGGCGTTTCGCCATCGCCGGCGGATGTGCCCGAGCGCCGGTCTGGTAGAGTGCGACGGTGACTTTCAAGGCGCTTGCACGGGCGCTCCTGCCGCCGATCGTCTACGAGCTGGCCGCCCGACATCGCGGTCCGGGCTGGTCCGGCGACTATGCGTCCTGGTCCGACGCGCTCGCCGCGTCGACCGGCTATGACACAAAAGTTATCCTCGAGCGGGTCGAAGCAGCCGCCCTCAAGGTCAAACGGGGCGAGGCCGTTCACGAGCGTGACGGTGTGCTCTTCGACAGCATCGAATATTCCTGGCCGCTCTTGAGCGGCCTCCTGTGGGTGGCGGCTCGCGATGCCGGGCGGCTCGACGTGGTGGATTTCGGCGGGGCCCTGGGCTCGACCTACGCCCAGAACCGCCACTTCCTGGCGCCGCTCCGCGCGCTGCGCTGGAGCGTCGTCGAGCAGTCCCATTTCGTCGAGCGCGGCCGGCGCTCCTTCCAGGACGAGCGCCTGCGTTTCTACGAGAGCCTCGAAGCGTGCCTGGCCGAGAACACGCCCAACGTGCTGGTGCTCTCGTCGGTGCTCCAGTATCTCGAGCAGCCCTACGAGCTGCTGGCCGGCCTCGACCGCTTCCCGTTCGCGATCGTGGATCTCACGCCCGTCCACGATGGGCCCGACGATCGCCTCACCGTGCAGGAGGTGCCGCCCAGCATCTACCCGGCACGCTATCCCTGCTGGTTCTTTAGCGAGGCGCGTCTGGTGGCCGCGTTGGAACGGAGCAGCCGGGTGGTCGCCGCGTTCGACTCGTATATCGGTCAGAACCTGCGCGTCGCGGGGACGCGGGCGCGTTACCGCGGCTACATCGTGGAGCGCGCCCGGTGAGCCTGATCGAGGTGGTTCTCGAGCGGCCCGAGCTGCGCGCGCGACCGCCGGTGCTGCTGGACATCGGTGCGTCGGGGGAGCTGCCCGCACGCTGGCGGCGCCTCGCCCCCTACGCGGTCTGCATCGCGTTCGACGCCGACGAGCGCGACTTCGGCGCCCGCATCGCCCGGGGTCATCCGTACCGAACGCTCCACCTCCACAAGCACATTGTCACGGATCGGGCTGAGCCGGAGGTGGACTTCCATCTCACCCGCTCGCCCTACTGCTCGAGCACGCTGGAGCCGGCTCGGGAAGCGCTCGCGAGCTGGATCTTCGCCGACCTGTTCGACGTCGAGCGGAACGTGCGGCTGCCCGCCCGCCGGCTCCCGGACGTGCTTGCGGAGCACGGACTCGCCTGCGTGGACTGGTTCAAGACCGACTCCCAGGGCACGGATCTCAGATTGTTCCTGAGCCTGGGTGAGGCGATGGTCCGGCGCGTCCTGCTGGCGAGCTTCGAACCGGGGATCATCGATGCCTATGTCGGCGAGGACAAGCTCCACGCTCTCCTCGCGCGCATGGACGGCCTGCCGTTCTGGATGCACCAGCTGGAGGTCCATGGCGCGCAGCGGCTCTCGCGAGAACTGTGGCAGACGCGGGTCGGGCCGCGCTCGAACGGCTTCCCACCGCTGGGCCTCATGCCGGCCCCCGCGTGGGCCGAGGTGTCGTATCTCAACACGCTCGAGCCGTTCGAGCACTTCGACACGCGGGATGTCCTGCTGGCGTGGGTGTTCGCCTCGCTCCACGGGCAGCATGGCTTTGCACTCGAGGTCGCGATCCGTGGGCGCGAGCGGTTCGGCGACGCGATCTTCGACCGGCTGGCCGAGGGGTCGCTGCAACAGATGGGGACCCGCGCCGACCGCCTGCTCCCGGCGTCGGCGAAGCGGGCGCTGCGGTTCGTCCGCCGCGTCCGGGCGCGATAGCGCCGCTCGTAGGCGGCGCGGCACCCGGTGAGAGGGGGGCAAGCGCTAGCGCAACGCCCCACGCAGCAGCTGGTCGAGCCGCGGGGCACGGTGCCGGAACGTGTGCGCCGCGAGGCAGCGCGCTTGACCGGCCCGCGCGATCGCCTCGCGTTCCGCGTCGTTCGCAAGCAGTGACCGGATGCGCTCACGGCACTCGTCGGCGTTCCGGAACGTTCCCACCTCGCGCCCGGGCTCGAACAGCGCCGGCAGGTTCTCGGCGGCATCGGTCACGAGACAGGCGCCGACCCCCGTGGCCTCGAACAACCGCATGTTCGACGTGTACCGCGTGTCCGACCCGGCGTGCACGTTGAGCGTGATGCGCGAGTCGCGCAGCGTTCGGTACATCGCAAGGCCGAACCGCGCCGCTCTGAGGGCCCGCCGCAGCCGGGCGGGCAGCGGCCCGCGCGGGGCGGTGGGCCAGCCGGCGGCGCGGCCCAGGAGCGGCAGGCGCCGCAGCGTCGCCTCGGGCAGGCCCGCGCGCCGCAAGGACTGCGCGCCCGCGTATAGGAGGCGGCGGGGGAAGACCGCCGCCGGCGAGGGGCGGCGGACCTCGACGGTCGGGCTGAAGATCGCGACGTCAAGATCGATGAGGAGCGCTTCGAGGAGACGCTCGCGGTGCGCATGGAGCGGGTGATCGGCGGCGATCTGACCCACGAAGCTCACGTTCAACGTCGGCTGACGGGGCGGGAGGCTCTCGAGCACACGCTCGTTGAACGCATGGTCGAGGTGCGCCGCCCTGACCCCGCCCCGCGCCAGCACCTCGACCGTCTCGGGAGCGCAGGAGAGCACCAGATCGAAGGCTCGAGCGAGCGACGGATCGGGCGGCACGCTCCCGGTCCAGCCGACCAGCGCTCGCAGCGAGGGGCAGCAGGCCCGGATGCGCTCGAGCAACGTCACATCGTGATGGTCGTACCAGAGCACGTCGGGGCGGAAGCGCTCGATCTGGGCGAGCGCCACCTGCTCGAGCGGCGCGTCCGCGGGCAGCGATCCCTCCTCGCGCGCCCACGCGCGCTGGATCGGCTCGAGGTTGAGCCACGCCTCCCACATCGTCCAGCCCAGCGGCGCAAGTGCTGGGCCCCAGGCCCCGACCCAGCCGAACGCGTCGCGCTCGAGCTCGACCCGCCACGACTCGAACGAGCGCCCCGTCGCGGCGCCCTCGGCCACGAGCGACGCGTAGGCGGGGTAGACGGTGCCGAGGTAGGCGATTCTCACAGGCCGAAACAGTTCCCGTCCCGGTAGAGGACGCTGGTCTCCAGCTTCTCGTTGAGCGTGGGCACCATCCCCAGGAACTCCACGCGCCGGAATCCCGCGCGGGCGAGCGACTCGATGCCGGGTCGATACTCCTCGCGGTCGGTGTTATCCCACACGATCACGCCTTCGGGCTTGAGGCCGGTGACAGCGTGCCGGGCGCAGTTCACACGGTCCCGGCCGTCGATCACCACGATATCGAATCGGCCGGGGTGCTCCGCGACCACGCGCGAGTACTCGCCGCCCTCCTCGAGCGCGACGTGCCGCAGGGTGACGTTGCCTGGCGCCCGCGGGCGGATGCGCTCGACCCACTCCCGGTCGTGGTCGCAGGCGATGACCTCGCGCACGCGCGCCGCCCACCACAGCGTGCTGTGGCCGCAGCCGTACTCGAAGACACTCATGTTCGGGCGCACATGTCGTGCGAGGAAGTCGATCGCGGGATAGTTCATCCAGGGGAGCGGGCGACCTTCGGCATCTACCGGGACGCCCTCGGCGAGGCTCCGAATCCAGCCGTCCTCCTTGATCGGTCCGCGCTTCATGAGCGTATAGGCGGCGTAGAGCCCGACCGTTTCGAGCGCGCGGCGCCCGACCCAACTAAGCCAGGCCGCCATCTCAGGCCCAGGGGCGCAGCATCGCGCGGGTGAGCATGTGGGCGGTGGGACGGAGCGGGCGATAGACGAAGCACGAGCCGTGGGTCGCGACCCAGTACGCCACCAAAGAGGCGACCACCGCCCCCATCCCGCCCCAGCGCGGGATGAGGATCAGGTTGAGCGCGACATTGACGATGCCACCGAGCGTGACGGTGAGCAGGTAGGGCCTGGTCCAGTTCATGCTGGTGAGAAACGCGCCACGGGCGACTCCCAGGTTGGTGAAGAGCAGCGACCACACCAGCACCGCGAGCATCGGAGCGGCCGCCTCGTAGCCGGGCCCGTAGAGGAGCTGCACCAGCCACGGCGCGAGGATACAGGTGGGGATGGCGACCGCGTAGGCGGCGGCCGCCATCAGCCCGTAGAGCTTCTGCAGGCGGCGCGAGAAGATCGCGGGGTCCTGCTGGCGGGCCGCGACGATGGACGGGAACAGCGAGGCGACCACCGCAACGGGGAGGAAGTACCAGCCCTCGACCAGTTTGACCGCTGCGGCGTAGGCGCCCAATTCGGCCGGGCTCGCCATCTGGCGCAGCATGACCTGGTCGATGCGCATGTAGATCAGGATCATGCCGCCCGAGAGGACCAGCGGCCAGCTGTCCCGCAGCAGCGCCCGACACTCGGCGATGCGTGCGCGCCAGGCGAGGAGGCCACCTTCGCGCAGCTGGTAGACCAGCGCAACCGCAAGGCCCGCGAGCGCCACCTCGGCCAGGCCCGCCCAGGCGAACGAGGTGAGCGGTGCGCGCGCGACGATGAGCGCCACCTTGAGTGCCGCGGCGACCAGTGCCCCGGCGGTGAGCGCCAGAACCGCGTCGCGCGTGCGCACCCGCGCCTGGTACCAGAGCTCGACCACCGCGAGTGGCTGGAAGAGCATCACCCCGCCGAAGATCGTGACCAGCGTGAGCGCGACCGTGTCACCGGGCCGCAGCAACGCGACGCCAGCGATGGCCGCGGCGCAGCCGAACACGCCGCCGATCAGTCGCAGAGCCGCAGCGCTGCCCAGCACCACACTCGCGGAATCGGGGCGCTCGACCAGCTCGCGCACCACCATGCGGTCGTGCGCCAGCGCGGCGAGCGGCGTGAACAGCGCGACCCAGGCGAAGGCGAAGCTCAACGTGCCGTAGTCCGCCGGCCCCAGGTAGCGGGCGATCCATGCCCCGACGAGAACGCTGAGCGCCATGCGGAGCATCCGGTCCCCGGCGAGCCAGCCGGTGTTGGGCAGCACCCGCCGCAGCTCGGGGCTGGCGTCGATCCGGGCCCTCAGCCCGGCCGGCAGAAGGCGCGTCCAGCCGGTCGAGGTCAGGGATGCCGCCGTGGGGACGCGGCGCTCATCGCGCACTCCAGCGTCTTTTCAAGTCCCGGGCACGGTTAAGGAGTCCGAGGCGCGCGAGCGCCCGCTGCGCGTAGTAGCGCAGGTAGTCGCCGAACCCGGTCCAGAGGGTGTAGCGCAGCAGCTCGGCGAAAGGGTAGTGGCGCGCCACGATGTGCCAGCGCTCGCGCACCGACGCGAGGTAGCGGCGGTCGCTCAAGCCACCGCGCCCCATGGTGGAGACGATCACCGGGACGAAACGGCGCGTGAGCGAATCGTCCAGGAACACGCGCACCGCCCAGTCGTAGTCGGCGGCGATGCGGTAGCGCATATCGAATCGGCCCACGCGCTCGAACACGCGGGCGCGCGTGAGCATCGCCTGATGGTGGCAGCGCATGCCGAGCACCAGGTCTCGCGCCGAGACCTCAAGGCCGATGACGTCGCGGTAGTCGAGTGCCTCGTCGTGGCGCTCGAGCCGCCCGTAGACGAGGTCTTCGCCTTGCGCGGCGTCGAGCGCCCGCTCGATCGCATCGTCGGCATAGAACGTGTCGTCGGCATTCAAGAACACGACGTAGGCCTCGGGGTCGCTCACCATCGCCAGGCCCTTGTTCATGGCGTCATAGAGGCCACGGTCGGGCTCGCTGATCCAGCGTAGCCCCTCACCACACTGCTCGAGAATCGCGCGGGTGCCGTCGGTCGACGCACCGTCAATGACGATGTGCTCGAGCGGACGCCAGCTCTGCCGGGCGACGCTCGCCAGCGTGCGCTCGAGCGTCGCCTCGGCGTTGCGCACCGCCGTGATGACCGCGACCGCGGGTCGCGCGAACATCACCCGCCGAGGCCGTACCGATCGTGCAGGATGGTCTGGTGGTGGACCGCGTGGCCGGCCGCGATCCAGGCAAGCGCCCTCACGCTGATGGTCCTGCCGTTGGCCTCGCCCCGCCGCGCGAGCATCCCGGCGTCAAACGAGCGGAAGAGCGCGACGGTCGCCGCGCGCACCGCCCGCAGCTCGTCGGCGAGGTCGGCGACCGGCCGCAGGTTGGCTCCCGAGTTCGGTACCCAGGCGTTCTCGTCGAACCCGGAAAGCGGCGTCACGTCGGCCCGTGCGAATCGCAGCGCGCGATAGCAGAACACGCGCTCCCCGTCGCACAGGTGGCCGAGCACCTCTTTGACGCTCCACTTGTCGGGCGCGTAGCGGTGAAGCCCCTGGGCGTCGTTGAGCCTGCGCAGGGCGGGGTGCCAGCTCTCGATGTGGCTCGCGAGTGTGGGCATCGCGTCCTCGCCCGGCACCTGCGAGATGTAGGCGCCGTAGTAGGGGAAGTACTCATCGGGACCGGGGCGCGGGATGGCGATGGTGGTGAGCATGGTTCCATCTCCGGATGGGGGGTTCGGGTCGTGTGGCACGGGCGGACGGCGCGAGCATAACCCACGGCCCCCGCCGCGCGCGCCGCGGTGTCAGGGCCGTGGGGCGGGCCCGCGCGGCGAGAGGTCGAGCACAACCCACTTCGCGCCCGCGACCACCGTCTGCGCGCCGGGGGCGAGCGCCCCGACGGCCGGGAGCTGCTCCCGGTCGCAGAGCAGCAGGCGTGAGCGGCGGGTCGCCGAGCGTATGAGGGCTTCTTCCGGTGTGGGCGCGGGTTGCTCGAGCAGGCGCTCGACGTAGTAGAGGAGCGGATTGGCGAGCGGCCAGTACTCGCGCTCGGGGCCCAGGTAGGTGAGTGGCTCGTCGCCCGGGATGCGCGCCTGCAGAAACTCGCGATGCGCCGCGATCGCGGGATCGGCCTGGTTCAGGAACCGGGGTGGCGCGATCCACAGCCACGCGGCGGCGATCACGAGCAGGACCGGCGCGAAAGCGCGCCTCACCCACCGCGCCGCGCGCGGGCTCCAGGACTCGATCGCCCACGCGGCCAGCAGGGCGAGCGGCGGGTAGAGGGGGAAGAGATAGCGCCGCTCCTGCGTGCCGGAAAGGTTGAAGAGCGCAAGCGGGACCACGATCCAGAGCAGCAGGAGCAGCACGCCCGGATCCCGTCCGGCCCGCAGCCGGCGCCACGCGAGGACGAGCCCCGCCAGCGCGGGCAGGATGACCGGTTGGAAGCGTTCGAGCAGCAAGACCGGGTAGCGCGTGATGCGCCCGGCGAGGCTGAGGGGCCGTGACGTCAGCGACGCGATGCCGTCCACGTAGTGTGCCTGGAGCGCCACCGGTCCGAAACGCAGCGCCTGATGGATCGACCATGACGCGCCCAGCCCCAGCCCCAGCGCGATCCCGCTCCAGAGCCACGGGCCGCGCAGGGCGCGCCGCCAGGCGTCCGAGAACAGTGCGCACGCCCCCAGCACCGGCAGCGGCGTCAGGCCCAGGATACTCTTGGTCAGAATCGCAGCTCCGAGCGGGACCGCGACGAACAGGTGGAGCCGCGGCCGGCGCAAGCCCTCGATCAGCAACAGGAAGGTGAGCGACACCCAGAAGCCGAGCGCGGTATCGGTCATGCAGCCGCGCGCGTTGTCGGCGAAGTAGGGCGAGATCGCGAGCAGGGCGACCGCCCCGGTCGCGGTCGCCGGGCCCAGAAGCAGAGCGCCGATGCGCTGGACGATCAGCAGCGTCCCGATTGCCTGCGCGATCGACGGGATGCGCGCGGCGAGGTCGTTCTCGCCGAACAGCGCGAAGCTGCGCCCGAGCAGCCAGAACTGGAGCGACGGATACTGGAAGTCGGGACTGCCGTTCCACGTGGCGGTGAAGAACGCTCCGCTGCGCGCCATCTCGATGCCTTTGCGGGCGTAGTAGCAGTCGTCCACCGCGCGCAGGCCGATGCCGAACGCGTTGGCGGTGTACACCGCCAACGCACCGATCAGCAGCACGGCCAGCTCCCAACGGGCGACCGGGTGGGAGGAGATCGCGACAGGGGGCGCAGCGGCAGTCGGTGACATGGAGCGCGAGACTAGCAGCAGCGGGGTGCGGGTGTACGGGCTGACTCTGCGTGTTGCGGCGCCATGCTGACGCGGCGTTCGGTCGCGGCGCCGCCCTTGACTCCGACCCGCGCCAGCGCGGAGACTCGCGCCTTCGCGTACTCCTTGGAGGCCCACGCTGGAACCCAGCACACGCATCGTCGTCACCGGCGGCACCGGATTCCTTGGCCGGCACTTGATGGCCGCGCTCTTTGCGCACGGCTACGCGGGCGCGGTCGCGATCGGCGCCCGCGACTACGACCTCACCCACGAGCCCGAGACGCTCCGCATGCTCGAGGAGCGGCGGCCCGAGGTCATCGTCCACCTCGCGGCGGTGGTGGGCGGCATCGGCGCCAATCGCAAGCACCCCGGCAGCTTCTTCTACCAGAACCTGATGATGGGCACGCTCTTGATGGAGCACGCGCGCCGCGCGGGCGTCCGGCGCTTCGTGAGCGTGGGCACCATCTGCTCGTATCCCAAGTTCACCCCGGTTCCGTTCCGCGAAGAGGAGCTGTGGAACGGATATCCCGAGGAGACCAACGCCCCCTACGGGCTCGCCAAGAAGATGCTGCTGGTCCAGTCGCAGGCCTACCGGCAGGAATACGGGTTCGACGCGGTCAACGTCATGCTGGTCAACCTCTACGGTCCGGGCGACAACTTCGATCCCGAATCCTCGCACGTCATCCCGGCCCTGATCCGCAAGTGCGTGGAGGCCGCGGAGAGCGGTGCGGCCGAGGTCGAGGTCTGGGGGACCGGAAAAGCCACGCGCGAGTTCCTCTACGTCGAGGACGCGGCGCGCGGGATCGTCGCGGCGATGGAGCGGCTCGAGACCAGCGAGCCGGTCAACCTCGGGGCCAGCCGCGAGATCTCGATCCACGATCTCGCCATCAACATCGCCGAGCGCTCCGGCTTCAAGGGACGTCTGGCGTGGGACCCGTCCAAGCCCGACGGCCAGCCGCGCCGCTGGCTCGACACGACGCGGGCCGAGCGTCTGCTCGGATGGAAGGCGGAGACCCCGTTCGACGAAGGGCTCGCGCGCACCATCGCCTGGTACCGGGAACAGCGGACGCGCGCGCGGGCCGAGCCAACGCGCGTCTGAGCGTGGGACAGTCCACGCCCGCGTGGCGCCGGGACGCCCGGCATCCGGTCGCCTCCCCGTGATTCCCGGCACCCCGCAGCTCTCGGTGGTCGTCCCCACCCGCGGCGACCCGGCCAAGCTCGCAAATCTACTGGACGCGCTCGACCGCCAGACCCTGCCGCGCGAGCGCTTCGAGATCATCCTCGCCGTCGACCGGGCCGAGCTTTCCTCCGATATCGTCGCCCGTGTCGCCGAGGCCGGCATCCGGACCGTGCGCCGGCCCGTGCGCTCGGGCCCCGGCGTCGCACGCAACTGCGGCGCGGCCGAGGCCCTCGGGGAGTTCATCGCCTTCACAGAAGACGACGTGACGCCGGCGCCCGACTGGCTCGAGCGGGCCCTCGCCCGCCTCGCCGCCGACCCTTCGCTCGACGTGCTGGAGGGCAGCACCGGAAAACCCGGCGGGCGGGCGGTGCGGATGCTGGATTCGGGCGGGCCATCCTGGCTGCCGACCAACCTGTTCGTACGCCGCGCATTGTTCGAACAGGTGGGGGGCTATCACGAGGGGTTCTTCGACCCGGTGAACGGCGTCTACTTCCGCGAGGACTCGGACTTCGGCTTCACACTCGAGGAGGCGGGGGCGCGCATCGCGCAGGCGCCCGATGCGCGGGTAGAACACCCGCAAGAGCATCCGGGCTTCCTCGACCCGCTGCGCTGGGCACGTCGCTACGAGATGGACGCGTTGCTGGCGGCGCGACATCCCCGGCTCTTCCGCGAGCGGATCGAGGTGCACCGGCTGGGACCGTTCCGGGTCCGCCGCCCGATCGTGCGCGCGGCGTGGGTGTGCGTCATGGCGGCCTATGGCGCCCTTATCGCATCGGCGTTCAGCCGCGGCGCCCTCGCGCTCGCCTTCCTGGTCGTCGCCAGCGCGGCATTCCTGCCCATCTGGGCGAAGTGGCGCTTCAGCCCGTTGCGCCTGCCGGTGGCGCTGTTGGTGCCGTTTGCGCTGGTCGCGGCGCTCGTCAAGGGCTGGTTCCGCGTGCGGACCGGCGCCGCTCGCTAGACAGCTTCGCCTGATTCGGCAAAGGATCGAGGCGGAGGTTCGGGGGGCACCCGACGAGCGGGGCCGCGAAGCGGGGTCCCCGCGACGGAGGGTGCCCCCCGAACCTCCGCCGAACAGCGTCGAATCAGGCGAAGCTGTCTAGTACGCGCTCGCGTCCCGGAACACGCGCACGAACGTGAGCGCGATGATGCGCAGGTCGAACGCCAGCGACCAGTGCTCGATGTAGTAGAGGTCGTATTCGATGCGGCTCTCGAGCGGGGTGTCGCCGCGCAGCCCGTTCACCTGCGCCCATCCGGTCATGCCCGCCTTGACGTGGTGGCGCAGCATGTAGCGGGGGATCGAGGCGCGGAACCGGTCCACGTAGACCGGCCGCTCGGGACGCGGGCCCACCAGACTCATGTGGCCGAGCAGCACGTTCCAGAGCTGTGGCAGCTCATCGAGCGAGAGGCGCCGCAGCGGCTCGCCTGCCCGCGTGCGCCGGGGATCGTCGGCGGTGGTCCACCCCGGCTCGCCGGCCGCCTCGGCTTCGGCGCGCATGGTGCGGAACTTGTACATGCGGAAGCGGCGGCCATTGACCCCGACACGCTCCTGCCCGTAGAAGACCGGCCCGGGCGAGTCGAGCCGCACCCAAACGGCGAGCGCCAGCAGGAGCGGCGAGAGCACGACCAGGCCGACGGTCGCGAACACCAGGTCGAAGGTGCGCTTGATGACCGCGTTCCAGCCCAGCTCGGGCGTCTCGGTGACCAGTACCACCGGCATGCCTTCGAGTTCCTCGACCGCGGCGTTGAGCGTGAACGCGCGCCCGAGATCCGGTACCAGCCGCACCGCGACGGTTGAGTTGTCGAGCTGGGCCAACGCCGCTTCCTCGGCCTGCCACTCGGAGCGCGCCAGCGCGATATAGACGAAGTCCGTGCCGGTGCTCTCGACCAGTGCCGAGAGCTCCTGCACCGTGCCGAGCACCGGGTGGCCCGCGACCGTTGTGCCGACCTGGGCCGGATCGGCCCCCACCAGGCCGCGGATCGCGATGCCGTAATCGGGATGCTGCTCCAGCTTGCCGATCAGGCGCGCCGCCTGCTCGCCGGTGCCGACCACCATGACATGGCGCAGGTTGCGACCCCGCCGGCGAAGTGCGCGCAGGTAGAGCCGGAGCAACACCCGGGTGGCCCACAGCCCGCCGGTGAGGACCACGGCGAAGATGAGCAGGACCGATCGCGGCAGCTCCCCGCGGGCGAAGAAGGAGCCCAGGCCGGCGAGTGCAGTGATGACCGCGACGCCCTCGGCTAGCACGAACAGCTCGTGCGAGAGCCGCGCGGTGCGCGCCGAGCGGTAGAGCCGGAAGGTGCGCAGAACCAGCAAGCCGACCGGCGTGATCACAGCGCCCACCCAAAGGTGGAATGCCGGCGGCGGGATGCCGAGCGGCGCGTCCATGCCGAGCCCGTAGAACCGCAGCCAGTAGGCGGCAAGCCACGCCCCGGCGATGACCAGTCCATCGAGGAGGAAGATGGCGGTGGCGAGCAGTTGGCGCTGGCGAGCGAACATCGCGGGCGAAGCTATCGCCCGGCCACCTCCCGGCGCAACCGGCCTTGCGGGGGCGGCGCCGCGCCGCGGCCCTGCCGCTGTTTGGCGAAAGGGCCGGCCCTCGCCTATACTGCCCGACCGCTCGAACACTGAGGACCCGGCCCGGCCGGGCAGCCACATTCTGAAAGGAGCCCCGCCATGGGCTTGATCGAGAAGCTTGAAGCCGCTCAGATCAAAGAGGGCCGCCCCGACCTGCGCCCCGGCGACACCGTCGAGGTATCGGTCCGCGTCATCGAGGGCGACAAGGAACGCCAGCAGCGATTTGTCGGCGACGTCATCAACGTGCGCGGCGCCGGTTTGCGCAAGAGCTTCACCGTGCGCAAGATCAGCGAAGGGGTCGGCGTCGAGCGGACCTTCCCGCTCCACGGACCCTCGATCGCCGAGATCAAGGTGACCAAGCACTCCAAGGTGCGCCGGGCGAAGCTCTTCTATCTGCGCAAGCGGACCGGCAAGAGCGCGCGCCTGACCGAACGGCGCGTGCAGGGAGCGCCCACCACGAAGTGACCTTGCCCGCCTGGCGCCGGCTCGCTCTCGCCGAGGCCCGCCTGGCGGGAGACGGCGCGACGGTGGCGGGGGTGGACGAGGCCGGACGCGGCCCCTTGGCCGGACCGGTGGTCGCCGCCGCGGTAGTGCTCCATGCCGGCGGACGGTGGGATGGCCTGAACGACAGCAAGCAGCTCAGCGCTCAGACACGCGAGGCGCTCTACGCCCGGGTCCTCATCGAGGCCCGGGCGTTCGCATGGGCGGTGCTCGGCCCGCGCGCGATCGACCGGCTCAACATCCGGCGCGCCAGCCTCGAAGCGATGCGGCGCGCCGTCGCGCGCCTGCGCGTGACCCCCTCGCTGGTGCTGGTGGACGGCAACGACGGTGTGCCGGGGCTCCCTCAGCCCCAGCAGTCGGTGGTGGGCGGCGACGCCCGCATGCTCTCGATCGCCGCGGCCTCGGTGCTGGCCAAGGTGGTCCGCGACCGCATCATGGATCGCCTCGACCGGGTATGGCCCGGATACGGCTTCGCGCGCCACAAGGGGTACGGCACACCGGAGCACCTCGAGGCGATCGAGCGTCTGGGCCCGTGCGCGCTTCACCGCTACTCGTTCCGGCCGGTGCGCCTGTTGGAGTTGCCGCTGGGTTGAGCGGGTGTTCATGGCCGCGGCCCCCGCGCGTCATCGCCCTCTGCCGAACGCCTCGCCGCCCGGTGTAGGATGCCGGACGCGACGCCCCCGCGTGGACCGCCCCCTTAGGGAGACGACGATGGGATGGGCGAGTACGCGCGGCAAGGCGGGCGAGGCGCTGGCGATCGCATATCTCGAGCTGGCGGGCTACCGCGTGACCGGGCGAAATCTCCGAATCGGGGGTGTCGAAGTGGATGCGCTGGTGAGTGACGGCCCCGCGCAGGTGGTGGTCGAGGTGAAGCTCCGCGGACGGGCCGACTACGGGGGGGCCGCGGCGGCGATCGACCACGTGAAGCAGGCGCGGCTGGTGCGCGCAGCCCGTGCGCTGCAACAAGAGGGCGCGCGGTGCGTGCGGATTGATGTCATCGCCGTGGACCTTTCGCCCGATGGCGCCACGGTGCGCCACTATCGCAGCGCCGTGACGGAGTGACCGACAGGAGCGCGGATTGAAAGTCCCCCGTATCGGGCGGATCGGGATCCCGGACCGCCTCAGGCTGACCTGGCGGGCACGCCTGCGCGCGCAACGCCGCTGGTGGCGCCGTCGCGGGCGCGAGCGTGCCGAGGCCGAGCTCATGTTTCCCGCCGCCGGCAAGGGCATGGTGGCGGTGCAGACGCTGACCGGCGATGCGCCCGCCGCCGGGCCCCCTGCCGGGCCCCCTGCCGGGCCGGCGATCGCGACCGGGCCGCGCATCGCCGTGCTGCACGCCAGCTCCGGGAGCGGCCACATGGCGGCGGCGCGCGCGCTCGCAGCGGCCATGGCGGAGCAGGCGCCCGGCGCTACGGTGCGCGAGGTGGACACGCTGGTGTTCGCTTCGCGCCTTTACCGCGACACCTATGCCAAGACCTACAACACCATGGCGGCGCGGGCACCGGGGCTGTGGGGCGTCCTCTACCGCTCGTGGGCGAGCGCGCGCGTGAACCGCACCACCGGTCCGGCGCGGCTAGCGATGGACCGGCTGAACCTGCGCCGCCTGGTGCGCGTGCTGGAGGCGGAAGAAGCGGACGCGGTGGTGTGCACCCACTTCCTGCCGGTCGAGGCGCTGTCCCCCCCGCGCGGGCGCGGGCGCATGCGGGCGCCGCTCTACTGCGTCATCACCGACTTCACCGCCCATCCGTTCTGGGCATTCCCGCACGTGGACCGCTACTTCGTGGCGAGCGCCGTGGTGGCCGACGAGCTGGCCGGCCACGGTGTCGCACGCGAGCGCATCGAGGTGACCGGCATCCCGATCCACCCGCGCTTCGCCCATACGATAGGCAAGGCCGAGGCGCGCGACCGGTTGGGAGTGCATCCCGGCCGGCCGATGGTGCTGGTCATGGGCGGCGGGCACGGTGTCGGCCCGATGACCGAGCTGGCCGAGGGGCTGGCGGCGATCCCTCAGTCGCCGCAGGTCGTGGTGCTATGCGGCATGAACACCCGCCTGCGCTCGCGAGTGGGCGCCCTTCCGGCTGCCGTGAGCGGGCGGGTGCGCCCGATCGGGTTCACCAACGACGTGGACGTCTGGTTCGAGGCGTGCGATGCCATGGTCGGCAAGGCGGGGGGCCTCACCTGCTCAGAGGCGTTGGTCAAGCGGGTGCCGCTCGTCATCTTCAAGCCCACGCCCGGGCAGGAGGATAGGAACACCGAGTACCTGGTCCGTGCGGGAGCGGCGCGCCACGCCGGCAGCGTGGACGAGGTCGCGGCGACGGTGAGCGACTGGCTTTCGCACCCGGCCGAGCTCGAGCGGGTCCGTGAGGCCGCCGGGCGCATCGCCCGACCGCAGGCCGCCGCGACCATCGCTCGCCGCGTGCTCGAAGGACTGGCGCGGGGCGAACACCGGCGTGGCTGAGCGCGAGGGAAGGGCGGTCGGCCCCGAGGGACCGCCCGCGCCCGCCGGCACGCTCTCCCCGGCCCCGTCCACACTCGCTCGTTACCCGCTGCTCTTCTTCATCGCCTCGCTGGCGATGGGTGTCGGCGTCGTGCTCTGGAACGCGACCCGTCCTTACGCCGACTGGCCGAACACCTCGGACGACATGTTCTACTACCTCGCGCTCGCGCGAGAGACGGCGGCGCACGGCGTGGTGTCGGTGGACGGGCTGCGGCCGACCAACGGATTCCATCCGCTCTGGTTCCTGACGCTGATGGTGATCCAGCCCCTGGTGCCGTCGTCGGCCCTCCCCGGCGCCGCGCTCTCGATCCTCGCGCTCTTTCACGCCGGGGCGAGCGTCGTCCTCTGGCGCACGCTGCGCCGTCTCGCGGGGCCGGGGCTGGCCGGGTTGCTCGCCGGGCTCTACGCCGCCAACCCGTTCGTGCTCCGGGTCGTCTTCGCCGGCGTCGAGACGGCGCTCGCCGCGTGCTTCGTCGGCCTGAGCCTGTGGGCGCATCTGCGCTGGCTCGAGCGCGGGCGGTTCGCCGATCATTGGCTCTCGCTGGGCGCGCTCGGGCTCGCGGTTGCGGCGCGGACCGACACCGTGATGCTTGCCGCCGCCATGGCGGGGAGCGCGGCGTTGGTCAGGCTGCGCGACACACGCGATCCGGCCGCTGCATGGCGAGCGGTGGACTGGGCGCCGACCGCGATTGCGGCGCTGCCGGTGCTCGCCTTCGGCGCCTGGAGCCTCAGCGCGACCGGGGAATTCCTCCAGACCAGCGGGCGCTCGCTCTCCTTCTGGCAGTCGGTGGGGGACTGGCGGCTGATCCGCGAGGCCGTCTCCGGCCTTGGGTCCCTCGCCACGCCGGTGACGGCGCTGGTCTACGCGCTGGAGGTGGTGGTCCAGTTCATCGGCTGGATCACGCGCTCGCCCATCGAGCTGCTGGGGGGCCATCCGCTCGGCGTGATGCTGGTCGCCGCCGCATTTGTTGCTCGACTCAAGGTCGGGGCGCACGAGGCGCAGAGGGCGGCCGTCCGGCCGTCGGCGAGTGGAGACGAGTCGGGCGCGACCGTGAGCGATGCGGTGCGCCTGCGGCTCACGCGCGAGCTCCTCACGTTCCTCCTCCTCCTGTGGACCTTCTACGCCCTGCTCTTCCGCCATTGCCAGACCTGGTACTGGCACACCAGCGTCTACGCCGCCGCGCTGCTCGTCGCCCTGTGGCTGGCGCCCCTCAACCGTCTCGGCCGGGCGGCGGCGGAGTTCTTCGCTTCGCCGCGCGTGCCGCGCGGGGCGATGACCGTGCTGCTGATCGCGGCGGTGGCCCTCACCGCGCGCACGCTGGACCCTCTGCGCCCTCGCCCACGCCCTGCCGCCACGGCCCGGGCCGCACCGGCCACGGACCCGCTCGCGCAGGTGCCCGCGGACGCCACGCTCGGCGCCTTCGACACCGGACAGCTCGGCTGGGAGCATCCGCGCCTGCGCGTGGTGAATCTCGATGGCCTGGTGAACAACGCCGCCTATCGGGCGCTGCGCGCGCGACGCATCGGACGCTACATGCTCGATGAGCGCATCGAGTGGCTCTACGTGCGCGATCGGGTGGTGGACCGCTTTCGCGCCTTCGGGCTTGAGGCTTGGCTGGACGCGGCCGAGCCGGTGGGCCGGAGCGCGGACGGGGTCGTGCTCTATCGGCTGCGGACGACCGAGCCGCCCCGGTAGGTAGCGCGCCCCACGGTGCCGCGGGCGCCGAAGGGCACCGCGAGCGCCGGTCTTCGCCTCGAGGTTTCAGGAGCCTTGACAGCCGCCAACCGCGGGCACATCGTTATTTCGGTAGTTGGCGAATAACCGAAACACGGAGCGTCCATGAATCGGGTGTTCCAGGCCCTGAGCGATCCGACCCGCCGAGAGATCCTCCGGCTGCTGCACACCCGAGACATGAGCGCGGGCGAGTTGGCCGAGCGCTTCCCGCTCGCCAAATCCACACTCTCGGGCCACTTCAACGTGCTCAAGCACGCGGGACTCGTCGTGCAGGAGCGCCGGCGCACGAGCATCGTCTATAGCCTTAACACCTCTTCGATTGAGGAGGCGCTCGCCGGCATCATGGAGCTGCTGCGTACCGGGGGCGATGGGAAGGAGGCATCGTTGTGAAACTCTCGTGGAAGAGCGAAATGGCCATGTGGCTCGTGGTCGCCGGCATGTTCGCGCTCGCGGCCGTCACGTGGCAGGGGGCGCCGGACCGCATCCCGGTTCACTGGAATCTCCAGCAGCAGGTGGACCGCTACGGTGGCCGTTTCGAAGGCCTGTTCGGCATCCCTCTGCTCACGCTCGGCCTCTACGTCCTCATGCTGATCGTGCCGTGCATCGACCCGGGGCGCGCCAACTACCCGGCATTCCTGGGCGCCTTCACAACGCTGCGGCTTGCGCTGGTCGTCTTCATGGCGGCCATCTACGCGGTGATCCACCTGTGGATCCGCGGCTTCGAGGTGAGCATGAACACGGTGATGCCGCTGCTCCTGGGTGCACTGTTCATCGGCGGCGGGCTGGTGTTCATGGCCGCCGGCGTGGTGCGGGCCCCGTGGGCGCTCTGGATCGCGGTCTTGACGTTCGCCACCGGGATGGTCGGAGTGGTTGTCTACTCGTACTTCGTCTGGCGCGCCGATCCCGACAAGGTCCCGCCCGCGGGTACAACACCGGCATAGTCGTTTCGACCTCGCCAGTCCCGGGCGAACGCCCGCACGAAGCGAGTCAGCGCGAGCCGGGCGCTTGCGTGGGCATTCCCCTGGCGTTCCCGGCCCATGCGCTTCCTTGACCCCTCTGCGCGCGGGGCATTATCGTCCTTGTGCTTAGCCGCCGTTCGCGGCCTCCCGAGCGGCAGGTCCCGACTCCAGGCGGCGTTCCCGCCCACCTCTGCCCCGAGGCGATGCCCCGCATGACCCGGATCGAATCCGCCAGCGAGCTGGTCCGTCGCGCCCTCAAGGGTGAGCGGGTGCCGCTCGCGCGCGCCATCTCGCTGGTCGAGAACGAGGCGCCCGAGGCGGTCGCGATCCTCGATGCATGTTTCGCGGCCAGCGGGCGTGCGTTCCGGATCGGCGTGACCGGCCCGCCCGGGGCGGGCAAGAGCACGCTGGTCGCCCGGCTCGCCCTGGAGTACCGCCGCCGCGGCGACACGGTGGCGATCGTGGCGGTGGACCCGACCAGCCCCTTCACCGGCGGGGCGCTGCTCGGCGACCGGGTGCGGATGGGCGAGCTGTCGGGTGACGACGGCGTCTTCATCCGCTCGATGGCCACGCGCGGCAGCATGGGCGGGCTCGCGGTCCACACGGCGCAGGCGTGCGACGTGCTCGATGCGGCGGGGTTCTCGCGCATCCTGATCGAAACGGTCGGTGTCGGGCAGAGCGAGCTCGAGGTGGCGCAGGCGGCCGACAGCACCGCCGTGGTGCTGGTGCCCGAGTCGGGCGACGGCGTCCAGGCGATGAAGGCGGGCCTGATGGAGATCGGCGACCTGTTCGTGATCAACAAGGCCGATCGCGAGGGCGCGGACCGCGCTGCGTTCGCGGTCAAGGCCGCGCTCGAGCTGCGGGCCCCGGCGAGCGACTGGAACCCACCGGTCCTGATGACCACCGCCTCCCTGGGCGAAGGGGTGCTGGAGGTGGTGGAGCAGTTCGAGGAGCACCTCGAGCACTTGAAGCGCGGCGGCGAGCTGGAGCGCAGGCGGCGTCGCCGGATGGAGCAACGGCTGCACGACCTGATGCGCGAACGATTGTGGGGGGAGTTCCGTGCCCGCGTGCCCGGCAAGCAGTGGGAGGCGAGCGTGGATGGATTGATGGCGCACCGGCTCACGCCACACCAGGCGGCGGAGCGACTCGCGAGCCTGGCGCCGGCGGCGCCATCGGCGCTATCGGGCAACGGCGCCGGATCTCGCCCCGGGCACAGCCGGCGCGCTCGCGCGAACGTTTCGGGGATACGCGGCGGCCGCTGAAGCCGCGGCCAGGCCAGGAGGTTGGGTATGGCGACACGAACCAGCAGCGGCGGGCGACGGGTTCCCTCGCGCTCGCGGGCGCCGCATGCGCGTGCCGGCGGAGCCGACCCGGCCGCGCGCGCACGGCGAGGCAGGGCGGTGAAGGCGACGAAGCCTTCCGGCAACGGCGCCGGGCGAGTGGGCGCCGCAACCAAGGGGCCGACCAACACGCAACAGCGCGCGGCGTGGGAGAAGCGCTACGCCGGGGCGAAGGAGCGGCCCGATCTCCATCCCTTCACCATCTCGGGCATTCCGATCAAGCCGCTCTACACGTCGGATGACCTGGTGGGCATGGACCAGGCGCGTGACCTCGGCTATCCGGGCGAATACCCCTACACGCGCGGCATCCACAGCACGATGTATCGCGGGCGGATGTTCACCATGCGCCAGTTCTCGGGCTTCGCCGGGCCGCGCGAGTCCAACCGGCGCTACCACTCGCTCCTTGGGCAGGGGCAGACCGGGCTGTCGATCGCCTTCGATAACCCCACCATCATGGGCTATGACTCGGACCATCCCAAGGCCCACGGCGAGGTTGGCAAATGCGGGGTGGCAGTGGACTCGCTGCGTGACATGGAGATCCTGCTCGACGGGATCGACCCGGGCGGCATCTCCACCTCGATGACCATCAATGGCCCGGCCGCAATCATGTTCGGCCTCTTCCTGGCGAACGCCGAGAAAAAGGGCGTCCCGCTCGCCCGGCTGCGCGGCACGCTCCAGAACGACATCCTGAAGGAGTACATCGCCCAGAAGTGCTGGTGCTTTCCGCCGCGGCCGAGCTTGCGCATCATCGTCGACCTGATCGAGTTCGCGACCAAGCACGTGCCGCAATGGAATACCGTCTCGATCTCGGGCTACCACATCCGAGAAGCGGGCTCGACCGCCGCGCAGGAACTGGCGTTCACGCTCGCCGACGGGTTCACCTATGTCGAGGCGTGCCTCGAGCGCGGGCTCGACATCGACGACTTCGCGCCGCGGCTCTCATACTTCTGGAACAGTCACCTCGACTTCTTCGAGGAGATCGCCAAGCTTCGCGCCGCCCGCCGCATCTGGGCGCGCCACATGCGCGAGCGCTACGGCGCCAAGAAGAAGGAATCGTGGCTGATGCGCTTCCACACCCAGACCGCCGGCTGCTCGTTGTGGGACAAGCAGCCCGAGAACAACATCGTGCGCACCGCGTTCGAGGGGCTGGCGGCCGTGCTGGGCGGTACGCAGTCGCTGCACACCAACTCGATGGACGAGACCATCGCGCTGCCCAGCGAGAAGGCGGTGAAAATCGCGCTTCGCACGCAGCAGGTCATCGCCCACGAGCTGGGCGTGACCGAGACCATCGACCCGCTGGCGGGCTCCTACTCCGTGGAGTCGCTCACCAACACGCTCGAGCGCCAGGCCGAGGATTACTTCCGCCAGATCGAGGGCATGGGTGGCGTGGTGGCCGGGATCGAGCGCGGTTTCTTCCAGCGCGAGATCGGACGCGCGGCCTACCAGTACCAGCAGGAGATGGAGAAGAAGTTGCGCGTCATCGTCGGGGTCAACGAGTACGTCGAGCCCGACGAGAAGCTGGAGATCCCAATCCTCCACATTGGCGAAGAGGTCGAGGAGGAACAGAAGCGCTCGATCGCCGAGGTCAAGCGCACGCGTGACAATAGAGCCTGCACCGCCGCGCTCAAGGCGCTGACGGACGCCGCGCGCAAACCGGCGGGCCAGGCTAATCTGATGGAGAAGATCCTCGACTGCGCGCGCGGCTACGCCACCGAGGGCGAGATCCGTAACGCCATGCGCGAGGTGTTCGGCGACCACGTCGAGAGTCCTGAGTTCTGACGGGCGACACGCGCCATGAACCAGGGCATGCTGACAGCGATCATCGCAGTGGCGGCGGTGGCAATGCTCGGTCTGCTCCTGCGGCGGACGACGGTATCTCCGGGGTCGGGCATGGCCACGCCTCCGCCGCAGGCGGCGCCAGACGAAGCTGAAGAGGCCGTCGATGACCTGATCGAATCCCTCGAAGCCGTCGCCGTCACCTCGGACGGCTGGTCGTTCATGCCGCTCGCGGACCGGGATCGGTTGCGATTGATCCCGCCAATCAATCCCCCCGAGATGGCGGAGGTGGTGCCCCGGAGCGCCCCGGAGCAGCTTGCGCGCGGCGATCTGATCGCGGCGCGGGTGAAGCGGGGCGCCCCCGACCACGATCCCTGGCGGCTCGAGGCACTCGGCCGCGACCATGAGTTCCGCGCCTGGCGTTTCGAGACCGAGGATGCCGCCCGCGCGGCGCTGGCGCTGGTGTCGCGTAGTATCGTCCGCGCGCCACGGGACGAAGAAGGCTCGGAGGTCGCCATGGGCGACGCGGACTTCGTCGAGGCCAGGCGGCGTGAGGAGGAGATCGAGTCCGAACTCGCGGCGATGCCCGACGTCGAGGAGAGGCCGGAAGATCGCCTTCGCTGACCATTTGAACGAGAACCGAGACCAATCGTGCGGTGCGCCCGTCAGATCCCCTGGCGATGAGCCGGCGCGCCGGCGGCCGATAGGAGAACGCATGCAACGAAAGATCCGCGTCCTGGTGGGAAAGCCGGGCCTCGATGGACACGACCGTGGCGCCAAGGTGGTGGCGGCAGCACTGCGCGACGCCGGCATGGAGGTGGTCTACACCGGTCTGCACCAGACCCCGGCGCAGATCGTCGAGGCGGCATCTCAGGAGGACGTGGATGTGGTGGCGCTCTCCATCCTTTCGGGCGCGCACATGCACCTGTTCCCGGAGGTGATGAAGCTCATGCGCGCGCGGGGGATCGGCGACCGGCTGCTGACGGGCGGCGGCATCATCCCGCCCGAGGACATGGGCACGCTCGCGGGGATGGGCGTCGGCCGCCTGTTCGGACCCGGCGCTTCGACGCAGGACATCGCCCACTACATTCGCGAGTGGTTCGCGGCAACGCATCGCGGCGAGGCGGCTCCTTCGCGTGCGACCGCCCCGGCGGCGCGCCCGGCGAAGGCCAAGGCCAGGCCTGCGGCGAAGCCGAAGCGCAAGGCCGCGGCGAAGCCGAAGCGCAAGGCTGCGGCGAAGCTGAAGCGCCGTCCCGCGGGCAAGCCGCGACGCGCGGCTGCGACCCGGCGCGCGCGCGGCTAGGCTCACGTGGCTGACCGCCCGCTCAGGGCGCCGCCGACCCGCTCCCTCATCGCGCTGAACGGCAGTCCGGTGCGCGGCAGCAGCGTCGATCTGCTGCTGCAGGCGATCTGTGCCGGCGTCGACGAGGGGGGAGGGCGCAGCGAGCACATCTACTGCAACGAGTTGAACGTGAAGCCCTGCCAGGCCTGCGGCCCCGAGCCCACCACCGGCTACTGCATCTTTTACGACGATATGGACCGTATCTACGCGGCGCTCGAGTCCGCGCACGCGATCGTGGTCGGCTCGCCCATCTTCTTCGACGGGGTGAGCGCCCAGCTCAAGCTGGTCATGGACCGCTGCAACTGTGTCACGCCGCTGGTCCGGCTGCCGGGCGGCGGCTACGACTTCCGTCCCAGGTGGCCGCGCACGCGCCGCGGCGTGTTCGTGACCGCCTGCGGCACGAAGCACACCTACGAACTGGCCGAGCGCAGCGTGCGCGGATACCTCAAATGGGTCGGGGCGCGCTGGGAGGAGACCGTGCTCTGGCGGCACGACGACAATGACCCGGGCAGCGTCGCGACGCAGCCGGATCTGCTGGCACGAGCGCGCGCGGTCGGTCGGCGGCTGATCGAGAGCGCCGCGCTGGAGGTGGGATGAGACGCCGGGTCGTGGTGATGACGGCGCCCATGCTCAAGGGCCCAGCGGTGGCGCTCGGGCCGCACCCGGGCGCTGAGGCCCATTCGCACGGCGCGAAACGCGCGGGTCCCAGCCGCGGAATCTGCCCGACGGCCATGGGGCAGTCCGTTTCCCAACCGGGCGGCCGCTGGTTTAGAGTCTCCGTCCGGTTTGCGGTGGGGCCCCGTCATCACGCCGTTCGACCCATCGCTTCCGCCACGCCGCCAATCGCCACGAGATCAGCCCGCGCCACGGAGTCCGCCTACCGATGGAATTGTTCCTGAAGGACGAGCACCGCCAGGTGCGCGAGATGGCCCGCAAGTTCGCGGACGAGGTGGTGGCGCCGCGCGCGCGCGACCTCGACGAGAACGAGGATTTCCCCACCGACATCGTCAAGCAGATGGGCGAGCTCGGCTTCCTGGGCCTGCCGTTTCCCGAGAAGTACGGCGGCGCCGGCCTCGACACGCTCGCCTACGTCATTGCGGTGGAGGAGATCGCGCGCGCCTGCGGCTCGACCGCGATCACGCTCGCTGCGCACGTCTCGCTCGGCTGCGGGCCGATCTACATGATCGGCACCGAGGAGCAGAAGCAGAAGTATCTGATCCCGATGGCCAAGGGCGAGGCGATCGGCGCCTTCGGGCTTACCGAGCCCAACGCCGGATCGGACGCGGCCGGTACCGAGACGCGGGCCGAGAAGACCGGCGGCGGATGGCGCATCAACGGCTCGAAGATCTACATCACCAACGGCAGCGTGGCGAAGTACATCACGTTCACCGCCCGTACCGATTCCAGCAAGGGGACCAACGGCATCTCGGCGTTCATCATGGACACGGCGACGGCCGGATTCCGCGTTGGCAAGCGCGAGAAGAAGATGGGCCTGCGCGGCTCGGACACGGTCGAGGTGGTGTTCCAGGACTGCGCCATCCCCGAGACAAGTTTGTTGGGCGATCCCGCGGGCGGGTTCAAGGCCTTCATGCGCACGCTGACCGGCGGGCGCATCTCGATCGGGGCGCTGGCGCTGGGCCTCGCGCAGGGCTCCTACGAGCACGCGATCCGCTACGCGAAGGAGCGGAAGCAATTCGGTCAGCCGATCGCCAACTTCCAGGCCGTCCAATTCATGCTCGCGGACATGCGGATGAAGATCGAGGCCTCGCGGCACCTGATCTATTACGCCGCCATGCTCAAGGATGCGGGTCAGGAGTTCGAGAAGGAAGCCTCGATGGCCAAGCTGTTCGCGAGCGAGGCGGCGAATTGGGTGACCGACAAGGCGATCCAGATCCACGGCGGCATCGGCTACTGCCGCGACGTGCCGGTCGAGCGCATGCACCGCGACGCCAAGCTGATGGAGATCGGCGAGGGGACCAGCGAGATCCAGCGCATGATCATTGCCCGGGAGATCCTGCGCGGCCACTGAACGCCTCCGCACCCGCGCCGCCCGCCATGCCCCGGTGAGCCCATGACCACCCCGCCCGACATCACGAGACCCATGCGCTGGGCCGAGGCCGCCTCGCGCGCCGCCGATCCCGAGGACGCGGCCAACGAGGTGGCCGAAGCGCTGGCCGCCGCGCTGGGCGAGGGGCCGGTCGACCTGGTGCTCTTGTTCTTCACCGCGCCGCTGGTTCCGGGCGCCGAGGTCATCGTCAGCATCCTCAAGCGCCGGCTCTCGCCCGGCTGCATCGCCGGCGTGAGCGGCGGATCGGTGATCGGCGCCGGACACGAGTTCGAGGATGGGCCCGCGCTCACCGCGGTCGCCGCACGAATGCCCGGGGTGGAGGTCAAGCCGTTCATCCTGGTGCCCTCCGCGTGGGGCGAGGCGATCGAGGATCCGCTCGAATTCGCGCGTCACACCCCCGGGGCCGATCGCGCCGAGTTGGTGATCCTCTTTGGCGATCCGTTCTCGCTCGACGCCGAGCGCGTGCTGCGCGCGTTCAACCGCAACGCGCCGGGCGTGCGTCTGGTGGGCGGCATGGCGAGCGCCGGCCCGCGGCCCAACGCCAACACGCTGGTTCTGAACGATTGGATGGCGACCGAGGGCGGCGTGGGCATCGCCCTCAGGGGGGCGCTGCGCGTGGACGTGGTGGTCTCGCAGGGCTGCCGCCCGATCGGCCCGACGCTCAAGGTCACACGGGTCGAACGCAACATCATCTTCGAGCTGGACGGCCAGCCTGCGCTCGAGCGCGTGGAGCAGATCCTGCGCGAGCTGCCCGAGCCCGAGCGCGAATGCCTGAAGGGCGGCCTCTACGTCGGCCGCCCCGCGCGAGGCGATGCCTCGGGGCGCGGCGACTACCTGATCCGCAACCTGCTCGGGGCCGATCGCGAGCGCGGCGTGCTGGCGGTGGCCGACCTGGTGGTCGTGAACGAGCGCGTGCGCCTGCACGTGCGCGATGCCGGCACCGCGATCGAAGACCTGGAACTGCTGCTCGCCCCGCAGGAGTTCGACTCGCGGGCGAGCGGGGCCCTGCTCTTCTCGTGCAATGGGCGGGGCAAGGCGTTCTTCGGACGGTCAGACCGCGACATCGCCACGCTCTGCTCGGCGTTGGGAGGCCCAGTGCCGGCGGCCGGATTCTTCTGCGCGGGCGAGATCGGACCGGTGGGGGAGAAGAACTTCCTGCACGGGCACACCGCCAGCATCGCGATCGTGCGGGGGAAAGCCGGGGTCGGCGCCTGAGAGTTCGCTACGCCGTATCCAGGACGAAGTTGAAACGCCCGTGCTTCCCGTCCTTGGTGTCGTTCACCGCCAGGAGCAGCTCGGAGCGGAAGATGCCATCCCTCCGATTGCGCGCCTCGCCCGGGAAGTAGAGCTGGGTGGTGAGGATCCGACCTCGGGGCGCCTGCACCTTGAGGTGGTAGTGCCGGGTGCGGCCGGGGTAAAGGCCCGGGACGATGGTCTCCAGGCGATAGCGGCCATCGGCGTCGGTGAACAGGTGGCCGCGCAGCCGGTACCCCTCGTTGTCGTACTCACCGGCGTCGTCGGCATGCCAGAAATCGAGCAGGGCGCCCGGCACCGGGCGGCACGCGCGCGTGAAGACGCGCCCCGTCAGGACGATGCGCGTCCCGGCCATCCCGGGCTCGAGCAGAGAGTCGCGGCGCGGCGAGCGGGGCGTGAAGAATGGGCCCTCGGTCATGGGCGGCGTGGGCTCGTCATCGTCCCCGCATTCGGGCGTGGGGGCGAGGAGGCGGCCGGCCCGTCCCGAAGCAGAGTCGGGCGTCGACGCCGCCAGCAGCGCATCGGCGATGGCGGCCTCGTCGCGCCAGAAGATGCGCGGGCCCAGCGCCAGAGCGGCGGGTACCGCCAGCAGGATCTTGAGGAACCTGCGGCGTCCCTGATCCCACGCGTCGCCGTGCATGGTCGAGACGCTAGCAGGTCCCGCCAGACAGGTTGTCAGGCCCTTATTGTGTCAGCGCCAGCCGGCGCGTCGCGCGACCGCCGGGCCACTCGAGGCGCACGAAGTAGAGCCCGGCGGGGGACCGAGCACCGCCGCCCGCCGCCTCCCAGACCGCCTCGTGACGCCCCGCGGGCAACGTCTCGTCCGCGAGAATCGCCACGCGTCGTCCGAGCACGTCCATCACGCTCAGGCGAACACGGGCCTCGCGCGCCATCGTGAACGCAACGCGAGCGTTGCCATGGCTCGGGCTCGGGGAGATCGCCACCAGCGCGAACTCCGATACCGCTACGTCACCGGTGGTCGAGACCGGACCAAAGATCACCGTTTCACCACCCGGGAGGATCGCCGCAAGCCGATAGAAGTACTGGTGCCCCGCCGCGACGCCGTCATCCGCGAGGATCTCGACCCCCGCTTCCTCCCACCGGTCGCCGTCAACAAGCACCCAAGGTCCACTCGGGGCGTCGCTGCGCTCGACGGCGGTGCCGAGGACATCCGAGGTCGGACCGAACTGCCAGCGTACCTCGACGCCCGCGCCTACCCACTTGGCCTCGAAGAGGGAGAGGAGCGTGGCAGTTGGCGCCGATCCCCTGTTCAGCAACACCGAGACCGTGCTGGTGTTGGTGTTTGCCGCCGCCAGGTCTGGCATCCCATCCCCGTTCAGATCCCCGATCGATACGGAGTAGGGAGTGCCCCCTGTCCCGTAGTCGCTCTTTGCTCTGAACGTCCCGTCCCCGTTCCCCAGCAGTACCGAGATAGTGCTCTCGAAGCTGTTCGCCACTGCCAGATCCGGTCTCCCGTCCCCGTCCAATTCTCCGATCGCCACAGAGAACGGATCATACCCCGTCACATAGTTGCGATACGTGCCGAACGTCCCGTCCCCGTTCCCCAGCAGCACCGAGATCGTCCTGGAATTGCCAATGGTCGCCACCGCCACGTCCGGCCTCTCGTCGCCGTTGAGATCCCCGATGGCCACCGAGATCGGACTGCCCCACGGCCCCGTCCAGTATCCGGCCCCCCCCCTGAAGGTCCCGTCCCCGTTTCCCAGCAGCACCCAGACGGTGTTGGGGCCGGCGTTCGCCACCGCAAGGTCTCGCTTCCCGTCGCCGTTCAGATCACCGATCGCCACGGACTGTGGACCGCCCGCCGTCCAGTAGTCGCGCTTCGGCCCGAACGTCCCGTCCCCGTTCCCCAGCAGCACCGAGACCGTGCTGGAGCCGGCGTTCGCAACCGCCAAGTCCTGCCTCCCGTCGCCGTTCAGATCCCCGATTGCCACGGAGTAGGGAGTGCTCCCCGTCCCGTATTGGCTTCCAGGCTCAAACGTCCCGTCCCCGATCCCCAGCAGCACCGAGACCGTGCTGGAGCTGACATTCGCTACCGCCAGGTCCAGCATCCCGTTCCCGTCCAGATCCCCAATTGCCACGGAATAGGGATGGGTCCCCGTCCCGAAGTCGCTCTTCAGACCGAACGTCCCATCCCCGCTCCCCAGGAGCACCGAGACCGTGCTGTCGCCGCTGTTTGCCGTCGCCAGGTCCGGGCTTCCGTCCCCATTCAGATCCCCCAGCGCAGCGGAGCGCGGTGAGTTCCCCGTTCCGTAATCGCCCTCTACGCCAAACGTCCCATCTCCGTTGCCCAGCAGCACCCTGATCCCACTGGAGTTCTCGGCCGCCACGGCCAGGTCCGGCCTCCCGTCCCCGCTCAGATCCCCAATCGCCAGGGAGCGTGGATGGCTATAGCTCCCCGTCCCGAATTCGCTATTCGTCCCGAAAGACCCGTCCCCGTCCCCCAGCAACACGGAAACTGTGTGTTGTTGGTTCGCCAACGCCAGGTCTGGCCGTCCGTCCCCGTTCAAATCCCCGATCGCCACGCAGGTGGGATTGCCCCCCGGCTCCGTCCCGTAGTCGCTCTTTGCCCCGAACGTCCCATTTCCGTTTCCCAGCAGCACCGAGACCGTATTGACGCTGTAGTTCGACACCGCCAAGTCCGGCTTGCCATCTCCGTTCAGATCCGCGATCGCCACGAAGGTGGGGTTCCTCCCCGTTTCGTAGTCGCTCTTCGTCCCGAACGTCCCGCTTCCGTTCCCCAGCAGCACCGAGACCGTGCTGGAGTTCCCGTTCGCGACTGCCAGGTCCGCCTTTCCGTCCCCGCTCAGATCCCCGATCGCCACCGAGACGGGAAAGCTCCCCGTCCCGTAGCCGCTGTGCGCCCCGAACGTCCCGTTTCCGTTTCCCAGCAGCACCGAGACCGTATTGACGCTGTAGTTCGACACCGCCAAGTCCGGCTTGCCATCCCCGCTCAGATCCCCGATGGCCACGGACGTGGGATTGCCCCCGGGCCCCGTTCCGTAGTCGTTCCTCGCCCCAAACGTCCCATCCCCGCTCCCCAGCAGGACCGAGACCGTATTGACGCTGTAGTTCGCCACCGCCAGATCCGGCCATCCATCTCCGTTCAGTTCGCCGATCGCCACCGAGAAGGGCAAGGTCCCCGTGTCGTAGTCGCTCGTCGCCCCGAACGTCCCATCCCCGTTCCCCAGCAGCACCGAGACCCTGCTGGGGCCGTTGGTCACCGCCAGGTCTGGCCTTCCGTCCCCGTTCAGATCCCCGATCGCCACGAAGTGGGGATTGCTCCCCGACTCGAACGAGAGGAACGGTGCCGTGAAGAGCGGGCCCTCTGCGGCCGGGGCCGGGGCAAAGGAGACCAGCAGGAGCGCGAGCGGGATCGCGGCGACCACGCACGCCCGCACTTCCCGGACTGTCTCAATGGCGAGTCCGGGTGGATCGGGGAGTCGCATATCGACCGCCTTTCGGTCCCGGGGCCATCCACACGGGGAAGCGCCAATCAACTGCTTCCCGGGCCGGCTCAGTGACACGTGAGGAGCCTTCTTGTCCCCAGAGCCGCAATCCTAGCACCCGACCACGTGTCCAAGTACTACTTCTTCCGGGCCGCCCCGCTGCCCCGAGCTTACCCGCCGTTACCCCGTTCGTGTAATATCCGCCCCGCTCGAACCGAGCCACCCTTTTCATCACGACCATCATTCGAAGGCACTCCCATGACGGCATATCCGGACGTCTTCATCGTCGGGGCGGCACGCACCCCGATCGGCAAGTTCCTCGGCGGATTGAGCCCGCTCAAGGCATCGGACCTGGGCGCCATCGCCATCAAGGCGGCGATGGCGCGCGCCGGTGTCACCGGCGACCAGATCGACGAGGTCCTGATGGGCCACGTCGTCCAGGGCGGCCAGGGGCAGGCCCCGGCGCGTCAGGCGCAGATCAAGGCCGGGATCGACCCCAGGGTCGGCGCCGTCACCATCAACAAGGTGTGCGGCTCGGGGCTCAAGGCGGTCATGCTCGGCGCCCAGGCCATCAAGGCGGGCGACGCCCACTGCGTGGTCGCTGGCGGACAGGAGAGCATGAGCACCGCGCCCCACTACCTCTTCACCGGCCGCACCGGGCAGAAGCTGGGCGACACGGTGATGAAGGACGGCGCCGTCATGGACGGGCTCTGGTGCTCGTTCAATGACTGCCACATGATCGAGCTCGCGCAGTACACGGTCGAGAAGGCGGGGCTCAAGCGTGATGAACTCGACGTGTTCTCCGCCGCGAGCCACCGCAAGGCCGCCGCCGCCTGGACCGAATGCCGATTCTCGAAGGAGGTCGTGCCGGTCTCGATCCCGCAACGCAAGGGCGATCCGGTCGTGATCGCGAAGGACGAGGCGATCCGCCCCGACACAACGCTCGAGGGTCTGGCCAAGCTGCAGCCGGTCACGCGCGACAAGGGCGGCGCCATCACGGCCGGCAACGCGCCGGGCCTGAACGACGGCGGCGCGGCGCTGGTGCTGATGAGCGGCGAGCGCGTGCAGGCGAGCGGTGCGAAGCCGATGGCGCGCGTGGTCGCCTACGCCACCGGTGGCGGCGAGCCCAAGGATCTGTTCTTCGCCCCGATCGACGCGGTGCAGAAGCTGATGAAGAAGATGGGAGTCTCGATCGGGGATTTCGACCTGATCGAAGCCAACGAGGCATTCGCCGCCCAGGCGCTCGCCAATGGCCTGGCGCTCGGCTGGGACTGGGACCGCGTCAACGTGAACGGCGGCGCGGTGGCGCTGGGGCATCCGATCGGCGCCTCGGGCGCCCGGGTGCTGGTCACGCTCCTCCACGCGCTTGAGCATCACGGCAAGAAAACCGGCCTCGCGACCCTGTGCCTCGGCGGCGGCAACGCGGTGGCGCTCGCGGTGGAGCGCGTGGGATGACCACCCAGGTCGCACCCGCGGGACATCCGGCGGCTGACGGAGGGGGCGCCTCGGCCACCGTCAAGACGATCGGCGTGGTGGGCGGCGGCACCATGGGCAACGGCATCGCCCAGACCTTCGCGACCGCCGGCTTCGACGTCGAGCTGGTGGATGTGAACCCGGCGTTCGTCGAGCGCGCGCTGGCGACCATCGGCAGGAACCTGGACCGGGTGGCGAAGAAGCAAAGCTGGCCCGCCGACCAGGCGCCAACAATCCTCAATCGTATCCGGGGTGGCGTGAACCTCGAAGCGGCGAGCGGATGCCAGCTCGTGGTCGAGGCGGTGAGCGAGGACTTCGCCCTCAAGCGCCAGGTGTTCGAGACCCTCGACCGCGTGGCGCCGGCGGGCGCGGTACTGGCCTCGAATACCTCGAGCATCTCGATCACCGAGATCGCGGCGGTCACCGGGTGCGCCGACCGGGTCATCGGCATGCACTTCATGAACCCGGTGCCGGTGATGGCGCTGGTCGAAGTCATCCGCGGCCTCGCGACCAGCGACGCGACCTTTGCGCTCACCGAGGATCTCACGAAGCGCCTGGGGAAGACCCCGGTCGAGGTGAACGATTACCCGGGCTTCGTCATCAACCGGATCCTCATGCCGATGATTAACGAGGCGGTCTACGCCTTGATGGAGGGCGTGGCGAGCCGCGAAGCGATTGACACGGTCATGAAGCTCGGCGCCAATCACCCCATGGGCCCGCTGGCACTCGCCGACATGGTCGGCCTGGACGTGTGCCTCAGCATCATGGAGGTGTTGCACGACGGGCTCGGCGATTCGAAGTATCGGCCCTGCCCGCTGCTGCGCAAGATGGTGCGCGCCGGCTATCTGGGCCGCAAGAGCGGCCGCGGCTTCTACGAGTACCCGGCGGGCTGAGCGAGGCGATGAATCCCGACCCGATGGCCGCCGGCATGTCGTTCGCTCCTTCCGAGGAGCAGCAAGCGGTGCGCGAGATGGTGCGCGACTTCGCCGAGTCCGAAATCCGCCCGATCGCCGCCACCATCGACGAGACCCACGAGTTCCCGACCGCCACCGTGAAGAAAATGGGGGAGTTGGGCCTGATGGGCATGTTCGTGCCCGATCAATACGGCGGCGCGGGCATGGACTATGTCTCGTACGCCATCGCCATCGAGGAGCTCTCGCGCGTGTGCGCGAGCCACGGGGTGATCGCCTCGGCGCACAACTCGCTGGTGTGCTATCCGATCATGACCTACGCCAACGAGGCGCAGAAGCAGAAGTACCTGGCGCCGCTGGCGCGTGGGCAAGCGATCGGCGCCTATTGCCTGACCGAGCCCAACGCGGGCAGCAACGCGGCCAACCAGGAGACGACGGCGGTCGCCGACGGCGACCATTACGTCCTCAACGGCACCAAGCTATTCGTGACCAACGCGGGACCGTCCGACACGCTCATGGTGTACGCCGCCACCGACCGCACATTGGGGCCTCGAGGCATCTCGGCGTTTATCGTCGAGGCCGGCACGCCGGGTGTATCCAAGAGCAAGAAGGAGAAGAAGCTCGGCATCCACGCCTCGGACACGCGCGAGATCGTGTTCGCTGGCGCGCGGGTGCCGAAGGAGAACATGGTCGGGGAGCACAACAAGGGCTACACCGTTGCCCTCGCCACGCTGGGCGGCGGGCGCATCGGCATCGCCGCCCAGGCGCTGGGCATCGCCCAGGCGGCGCTCGAGGCGGGGGTCAAGTACGCCGGCGAGCGCAGGCAGTTCGACCGCGTGATCGGCGAGTTTGACGCCATCCGCGAGATGCTCGCCAACATGGCGATCGAGGTCGCCACGGCACGACTGCTGGTCTACCAGGCCTCGTGGCTGCGCGATCAGGGCCGTCCGCACATCAAGGAGGCTTCGCTCGCCAAGTGGCACGCCTCCGAGGCGGCGACGCGCTGCGCCCATCTTGCGATCCAGATCCACGGCGGTTACGGCTATCTCACCGAGTTCACCGTCGAGCGCTACTGGCGCGACGCACGCATCACCGAGATCTACGAGGGCACCACCGAGGTGCAGAAGATGGTGGTGGCGGCCCAGGTGCTCAAGGAACACCCGCTGGCGGCTTCGCGCTGAGCGGGGCCGCCGCGAACCCAAGGAGGAACGAACACCATGCTCCGTCCCGTGCGCCCGGTGGCGCTGGTCATCCTCACCGCCTGCATGCTCTATCCCGGCGTCACCCTGCTCTACCAGGGCGTCTACCCTTTGGTGGCCCAGGGGTGGTTCACCCTGGTCGGCGTCCAGGGGCCGTGGATGGACCTGGCCCAGAAGCTCGGCATTCCGCTCATCGCCGTCAGCGGCGCCAAGGCGGCGCTCGGCGCGGCGTGGCTGGGCGGCGTCCTCGGCCTGTGGGCGGGTGACGGGCGGGCGTATCCGCTTGCGCTGCTCGCCGCTGCCGGCTCGCTGTTCTATCCCGGCGGTGGCATGGTGATGGGCGCGTTGGGCCTCGTGTGCCTGCTGTTCTTCCGCGAGAAGTCCGACGCGGTGCCGGCATAGACGAGCGAGCGAAAGCGAGCGGATCCAAAATCGCATGAACTTCGACCTCTCCGACGAGCAGCGCCTGATCCGCGACACCGTGCGCGATCTGTGCCGCAGCGAGTTCGCGCCGCATGCCGAGCGCTGGGACCGGGAGACCATCGTGCCGCACGATGCGGTCACGACGCTGGCCGAGCACGGATTCCTCGGCATGGCGATCCCCGAAGAATGGGGCGGGGTCGGCTACGACGCGCGCACCGTCGCGATCGTGATCGAGGAGATCGCGCGGGTCTCGGCGGCGCTCGCGATCATGGTCTCGGTGCATAATTCGGTGGGCGCTGTGCCGGTGCTCAAGTACGGCAGCGACGAGCAGCGACGGCGATTCCTGCCACGACTCGTCTCGAAGGAGCTCAGCGCGTTCTGCATCTCGGAGCCCGCGGCCGGTTCCGACGCGGGGCACCTGCAGTCCACCGCGGTGCGCACCGGCGGCCACTACGTGCTGAATGGCAGCAAGAACTGGGTGACGAACGGCGATCAGGCCGGCATCTACCTCATCTTCGTGCGCACCGATCCTGCGGCCGGGAACCGCGGGATCTCGGCGTTCGTGGTCGAGCGCGGGGCCCCTGGACTCGTCATCGGCAAACCTGAGGA
>CAYONG010000202.1:0-3449 GCA_964405235.1 uncultured bacterium
GAGGTGCGGATTCGGCAGCCGCCGCCCCTCGCCGGCTAGCCGGCCGACCGCCCGATCCGCGGCGGAAAGCGCCGCCGCGAGCCCCGCACTCCACACGATCGGGGGTGGCAGGGGCGCGGGCACGTAGGCGCGGTAGCCGCCCAGACAGCGAATCCGGCGACCGTGCGGCAAACGTTGGCGTTGGCTGGCCATCGGCTCCCTTGTTTGCGGGCGTGAAAACAGTTGCCAGCATTATTAGCGACCGGACCAGAGAATGCAAACAGCAACTACGGCCGCCGGGCGCTTCCGTCCGCGCGGACGTCGGGTCCGGGCGCGGTAGACCTTGAGGCCATGTTCTCCCGCACGTCGATCGTGCCGGCTCTCCTGCGAGGATGAAGGCGCCGCGGATCTCCTGTTGGAGCGCTCCGGAAGGAAGCGCTACCCCTCGCAGCGAGACCCCGTCGAGGCAGTGCGGCGCTGCGCTGTTTCCTCTCGGGCGTCATCGCCAAGACGGTGCCGAGCGCGGTGGGCTACCAGCCCACGCTCTCGACCGAGATGGGAGCGCTGCAGGAGCGCATCACCACCACGAGGAAGGGCTCGATCACCTCGGTGCAGGCGATCTACGTGCCGGCCGATGACCTGACCGACCCGGCGCCCGCCACCGCGTTCTCGCACCTGGACGCCACCACGGTGCTCGAGCGCTCGATCGCCGAGCTCGGCATCTACCCGGCGGTGGACCCGCTCGCCTCGACCTCGCGCATCCTGGATCCTGCGATCGTGGGCGAGGAGCACTATGAGGTGGCGCGCACCGTGCAGCGGGTGCTGCAGCGCTACAAGGACCTGCAAGACATCATCGCCATCCTCGGCATGGACGAGCTGTCGGAGGACGACAAGGTGATGGTGTCGCGGGCGCGCAAGATCCAGCGGTTCCTGTCGCAGCCGTTCTTCGTCGCCGAGGCGTTCACCGGAACGCCAGGCAAGTACGTGAAGCTTGCGGACACGATCAGGGGGTTCAAGATGATCGTCGAGGGCCAGCTGGACGAGCTTCCGGAGCAGGCGTTCTACATGCGCGGCGGCATCGAGGAGGTCGTCGCGGAGGCCGAGAAGATGGCGGCCGTGGTCTAGCGATGTCGGCCACGTTCCAGCTCAGCATCCTGACCCCCGAGCAGAGCGTGTTCGAGGGCGCGGTGGAGTACGTCGAGGTGCCGGGGATCGCGGGCTACCTCGGCGTGCTCGCCCATCACGCCGCGCTGGTGACCGGGCTGGCGCAGGGCACGCTGACGGTGCGGGTGGCGGGCGGTGAGACCCAGCGGTGGGAGGTGGACGGGGGGTTCTTCGAGGTGAGCAACAACCGCGCGACGGTGCTGGCGGACGGGGTGGAGGGGGCGAAGGGGTAGGGGCGCGCGAGACCGCTGCGATCGCCGTGGGCGCGGGCCATCGAGACGGGCGAGGAGCGCGGGCTCTGCGCCCGTTCGCATGCTGGGCCGCGAGATCGTGCCCTGGCTCCGGGAGATGAAGGCGCTCCAGCAGGCCGGAATCGCCCAGACCCAGGTCGCGACCGAGGGCTTCTTGTGTCGGGAGTTCGAGCGGCTGGGAAGCCGCCGCAATCGGCGCTCGACGGTACGTCTCGCAAGTGAGACAATGCGTCGTGATCACCATCCTGAAGGCTTGCCGGCGGGAGATCAAGGATCTCCCCGAAGAGGTTCGTGGCGATCTGGCTGATGCCCTGGCAAGGCTCGATGCCGGGCTTATGCTCTCCATGCCGCTCTCCCGCCCGATGCCGAGTGTTGGTAGTCGTGTTCACGAGTTGCGCCTCAAGGATCGTTCGGGCACGTATCGGGTCGTCTACGCGCTGGTCCGGCGTGGCACTGTCCACGTGCTCCACGCCTTCAAGAAGACGACGCGAGGTACACCGGTCAAGAACCTGGATCTGACCATGAAGCGACTAAAGGAGGTTCTGTCATGAAGAGGACATCCCCCGGGCGGTTGGCCAGGCAGCTCGGGATCCCGAAGCGGCGAGGTCTGGAGGCCGTAATGAAGGCGCAGCTGATCGCTGCAGTCGTTCGCGAGATCAGCCGTCGCGGCCTCACCCACGTTGAGTTGGCGGCGCGCTCCGGGCTTCCTCGCAGCGCTGTGACCGGCATTCTGTCGGGCAGCCTGCAGAAGGTCACGATCGACCGTCTGCTTCGGCTTCTGGAAGGGGCAGGACTCGAGGCTGACATCAGAGTCAGGCGAGCGGCCTGACGGCCGATCCGATCGCCACTCGGCCCGTCGGCGCTGATGGCGGGGTGGAGTACGTCGAGGTGCCGGGGATCGTGGGCTACCTCGGAGTGCTGGCGCATCACGCGGCGCTGGTGACCGGGCTCGCGCAGGGGACGCTCACGGTGCAGGTGTCGGGCGGTGAGACGCATCGCCGCGAGGTCGAGGGCGGGTTCTTCGAGGTGTCGAACAACCGCGCGACGGTGCTGGCGGATGGGGTGGAGGGGGCGGCGAAGGGATAGGCGTGGGGAACATCGAAGCATCGAGATGGGCGCGGGGCGCGGGCTCCGCGCCTGGTCGCATGCGGGGTCGCGGAGTGTCGCCGCAAGGTACGAGATGACGCCCCCGTGGACAGCGGGAGGCCCGGGGAAGACCCCGGCCCGCCCGGGGCGGGACGTCCCGGAGCTGAAGGCCCCGGTCGTGATCGGACTCGCCGGGTAAGGAGCCCGTCGCGTCCCGGTCGGCCGCCCGGGCGATTTCGGCGCCCGCGCCCGCTGACGGCGGGGCGCCACAACCCATCGCCCGCGCGGGTCACCCCCAGAAGATGCCCGTCCGGTCCGCATCCACCTCGCGCAACAGGGAGGCGAGGGTCTTCCTCGGTCGGCTGTCGTAGCGATGCCACCGCAGGTTGCGATCGCGACAGTACAGGGTCCACTGCTCGGTCAGCGGCTCGTAGCGGAACTGCGCCACAGGCAGTTTCGTCCATTCCCCCGGGGCGCGCCAGGCCGGGCGCCGCTCGAGCAGCGTCACTGTCGTGCCGCGGATCCGGTGGAGCAACTGGATCTCGCTCCGCACGTGCGGCGGCACCCGCGCTTCGCAGTAGCGCCCGAGCACGGCTTCGATTTTCCGGCACTGCTCGTCCGACAACCGCCCCGGCTTGGGCCGGGAGGGCAGAATCCAAGTGCGTCGCATCGGGTCCTCCGCCGGCTGGCCTGATCCCGGGCCGACTCCCGGGCGGTTTCCGCGCGGGCGGTGCGCCGAGGACAGGGCCCTCGATGGGAACGCCGGGCCGGGTTCGGCCGGAGGTTAGCCGGAACGATCCATGCGCTCCAGCGCCGAACGTCGGGTGTCGAACGTCGGGATGATCGTCGGGATTCACCGACGGCGGGGCGATGGTTCACGAGTATCACCTGCCCGGCCAACCGACCCCGTTGCCGTCTGCAACCCCTCGGTCGGCCGCCCCACCCGGTCGATGACGCACGCCACCCTGT
>CAYONG010000203.1:0-23386 GCA_964405235.1 uncultured bacterium
CTCTCGATGCAGACCGGCAACCACGTGCTCGACGCCTTCAATCTCGATTACGACTCGTTCATCGACAACATCACGTTCGCAGCGCTGGTGGACCGGGTCGGCAAGTACCAGCTCACGATGCAGAAGGTGTGCGCGTACAAGCCGATGGCCGACAGCATGCCGCCGATGCTGCGCGAGGAGGCGTTCCACCTCGCCGCCGGCGTGATCCCGATGCGGCGCTGGGCGCAGCGCGCGGCCCAAGGGGATCCGTTCATCACCATGAGCGCAATCCAGCGCGCCTTCAACAAGTGGTTCCCGCGCGCGCTCGAGATGTTCGGCGACGAGCGCGGCGGCGAGACCAATGTCAAATTCGGCTTCAAGGACTTGAAAAACCGCGAGGCCCAGGACCAGTACCTCGAGGAGGTGCGCCGGATGGTCCGCGACATCAACCTGCGGTTCATCCGCGCCCGCTTCCCGGCCTACTCGCCGGAGCAGGCCGACGGGGCGCTCGACGATCTCGAGCGCGCGCGCGACGCCCATCACGGGGTGCGGCACGAGGACCTTCTGCGCATGCCGGACCGGCGGTTCTTCCGCCGCAAGGGCGAGTCCGCCTTCGCCATGGTCGGCCTCGACGGGGAGGCCTTCACCGACGCCGAGGAGTATCTGCGGTACCTGGCGAAGAACCTCAATGAGGGGTACGTGGCGAGCCGCGACATGAAGCACTACGCCGAGGCGCTGCGCGGGGTCGTAGCCGGCACTCTAACGGTGAAGGACGCGATCATGAAGATGCCCAAACTCAAGCGGGTGGGCGGCACCTGCCCCTGCTCGAAGGGCGTGCGCTGGGTGATGGAGGGCTCGGCCGCCGACAAGGCCGATCTGTCGGCGAGCGCCTGAGTCTTACCGCAGCGAATACTCCACCGTCGCCATTACCCGCAGCGTCTTTCGGAGCCCGATGCCCGATTCCCCCAGCATCGCCTATTTCTGTATGGAATACGGCCTCTCGGAGACCTTTCCCATCTACTCCGGGGGCCTCGGGGTGCTGGCGGGCGACTTCATCAAGTCGGCCCATGACCTGGGCCTGCCGCTGGTCGCCGTGGGACTTCGTTGGGAGCGCGGCTACTGCGTCCAACGCATTGGCCCCGACGGACGGCCTTTCGACGAGTTCCCCGGCTACGACTCCGACTTCCTCGAGGACACCGGCGTGCGCGTGACCGTCCGTGTGCGCGGCGCCGAGGTCCGGTGCGTGGTCAAGGTCACGCGGCGCTTCGGCAATGCCACGCTCTTCCTGCTCGAGCCGGCGCGACCTGAGGACCGCTGGATCACGCACCGGCTCTACCAGACGGGCACCGACGTGCGGATCGCCCAGGAGATGCTGCTCGGCATCGGCGGCGTGCGCGCGCTCCACTGGCTGGGCATCCCGGTCTCGACCTACCACTTCAACGAGGGTCATGCGGTGTTCGCGGGCGTCGAGTTGATCGCGAGCCGGATGGAGGTGGGGATGTCGTTCCCGGACGCATGGACCGATACCCGCCGCCGCATCGTCTTCACCACCCACACACCGGTCACCGCCGGCAACGAAGAGCACCCGCTCAAGGACATGCGCCGCATGGGCGCGTGCCTCGAGCTCTCCGACGAGGAGATGCGCTCGCTGGGTGGTGATCCGTTCAACATGACCGTGGCGGGGCTCCGGCTCGCGCGGCGCGCCAACGGGGTGTCGGCGCTGCACGGCGAGACGGCGCGGGCGATGTGGCGCCACGTCGCCGGAGCGGCCCCCATCATCGGCATCGTCAACGGCGTCCACGCGCCGACCTGGCAGGCGAACGGGATCCGCGAGGCCATCCGAGATTCTGGGCGAGATTCTGGGCGAGATTCGGGGCGCGAGCCTGAGCGCCTGTGGGCCGCGCACACGGCGCTCAAGACCGAACTGGGCGGGGCAATCGAGGCGCTCACCCGCGAGCGGCTCGATCCCGAGGCGCTTTGGATCGGTCTCGCGCGCCGCGCGGCGATTTACAAGCGCAACGACCTCATCCTTCGTGACGAGGCGCGCCTCGCGCGTCTGCTCGAGAACGGGCGCGTGTGCATCGTCTTCTCCGGCAAAGCTCACCCCGACGACCCGGGCGGCAAGGAGGTGGTCGCGCGGCTCGCGCGCGCCCACCGCAAGCACGTGGGGCGCGTCGTGTTCATCGAGAACTACGACATGTCGGTCGCGCGCCTGCTCACCCGCGGCTGCGACGTCTGGCTCAACAACCCGGTGCGCCCGCTCGAGGCGAGCGGCACCTCGGGCATGAAGGCGGCGCTCAACGGGCTTCCCAACCTGAGCATCCTCGACGGCTGGTGGGCCGAGGGCTGCCGGCACGGCGTCAACGGATGGGCGATCGGCGGCGAGGAGGCCGGGGACGACGCGCGCGACGGCGCCGCCGTTCACGACACGCTCGAGCGCGAAGTGCTGCCGGCCTGGGCCGACCGCGCCCGCTGGCTTTCGATGATGCGCTCCAGCATCGAAGTGGCCGAGGAACACTTCACCTCCGACCGGATGGCGCGCGAATACGCGGACCGGCTTTACCGCGACGACGAGGCGGCGTTCGTGCAGCGTGGGCCCGATCGGCGCGCGGGGCGGGGGGCCGGGACTTAGCGGCTGCCCGCGCAGGCAGGTCGACGACCCCGCGCGCGCGGCGCGGGCTTTCGCGACATGACGCGGCTCGCGGCAAGCGATCCGCGCGTGGCGGGGGCTTACTGCCGCGTCAACACCCGCGAGGTCAGCACGGCATGGCGTTCGCTGCGCGACTCATTGGACCAGGCGGTGGCGACGCTGGACGTGGCGGGCTAGCCGGAATCCGCGGCTACGCCGTCCCGGTGCCCACCTCCACCGACTCGAGCCACTCGATGTATTCGGGTGGCAGCCGGTGGTACCTCGCCCCTTTCAGCACCGTGTCCATGTAGCGGCGCGAGGGCGGCGTCGGGTTGAGCGTGCGCGCGAAATAGGTGTAGGCGCGCACCCGCCTTGGCACCGAGCCGTCGTCGGGCCGCGTCAGCTCGACGGTGGCGAGATCCCGCTCGTAGTGGTTGTGGTGGTCGCCCGGCCCCTTCCAGCCTTCGTACGCATCGAGCGCCGCGAGATCCGCCTCGCTCAACTCGTAGAGGACGCCCCATACCGTGCCGCCGTGCGCGTGCGTGACCCCCGCCGCCCCGCCACCCCAGCGCTGCGAGTAAAGCGGAAACGTGAGGCGATGGTCGCGCAGCAATGCCAGGCCGACCACGCGGATGTCGGGCAGACGCTCGCGCATCTGGTCGAGATCGAGATTGGATCCGTAGGCGAAGTAGAGCATGGGCACCCGCAAGGGGGGTCGAGAGCGAACTGCGTGCCGCGAGAATACCGCAACCCGGCACGGCCGTCGCTGCTGCGCACGGGGCGCAAGACCGCGGTGCGGGACGGAGCGGGGACGCCCCGCCATCGTGCGCGATCCACCCTTGCGCATTGTCACCCCCGGAAGCCGTCGCTATCATGCGCGGTGCGATGGCAGCGGCGGGAGACGCCCATTCCCGGTCCTGCCTCGCGACCTTCCCGACCCGGAGATTCGCCCCTATGTCCCTGGATTTCCTCGTGTTCGGTCCGCATCCGGATGACGCCGAGATCGGCGCCGGCGGACTTCTGCGCAAGATGAAGGCGCTCGGCCACTCGACCGGCGTGATCGACATGACCACCGGCGACATGGGCTGGGGCACGCCGGAGATCCGCGCCGAGGAGAGCGCCGCGGCGGCGCGCATCCTGCAGCTCGACGTGCGCGAGAACCTCGACCTGGGCGACTGCCGAGTCGAGGACACGTTCGAGAACCGCTGCCTCGTGGCGGCGGCGATCCGCCGGCATCGGCCGCAGATCGTGCTCTCGCCCTATTACAACCTGCCCATCGGACGCGGCCTCGGCCACAACGACCATTACAAGACCGGGCAGATCGTGGCGAACGCCTACAACCTTGCCCATCTTCGCAAGGCGCCGATCGAGGGCGAGCCGCACCAGGCGAAGGCGCTCTATTTCTATTTCCTGCCGCCGGGGACACCGCCGACCTTCATCGTCGACATTTCGGGGTACTTCGAGGACATGGTCGCGGCGATCGACTGCCACAAGAGCCAGTTCTTCAACCCCGAGCGTCCGCGGCCCGAGCACCTGCCGAGCGTGCGCGACGTGTTCGAGTCCTACGCCCGCTACTGGGGCTGGCAGATCGGCGTCAAGCATGCGCAGGCGTATCTCTCGGTGGCGCCGCTCAGGGTCGGGGATCCGCTGACGCTCGTGCGGGACATCATCCCGCGCCCGTGAGCTCGGGCCGCGGCCGCGCGCGCCACGGGGCGCAACGCACCCGATGCAGACGTCGGGGTTTGGCCCGGTACGGGTGGCGCACCTTCGCTGCCGCCGCGCTCGCGCTCCTGATCGTGCCGCCGGTACTGCTCGGCGCGAACCGCGGCGCCCCCGGCAGGGCCGATCCCCGACTGCAACTCCTCGGCGACGAGTTCGTCGCCCGGCCGCTGGCGCCCACGGTAACGGCGCTCACGCTGGCCGAGGAGTTGGCCTGGATTCGTGGCTTCCGCGAGCGCCTCGCCGCCGTCCCGCACGATGAGGCGGCCGGGGAGCGTGCGTCCGAGCGCGACCTGCTCGACGCCGCGGTCGATCGTGATCTGCTGGAGCTCGAGGTCCTCCGCCCGTTCCAGCGCGACCCGGGCGCCTATGTGGCGCTGGTGGCGGGCTCCGTCGAAACCGCGCTCGATCGTTCCAACGGCTCGTCGTGCGCACGCCTGCATCGGGCCGCCCTAAGGCTGGCCGAGGTGCCGGAGGTTCTGCGGGCCGCGCGCCTCAACTTGAAGAATCCGCCGCGGGTGCTCACCGAGTTGGCGATCGAGCGCTTCGCGGGGGTGCTGCGCTTCTATCGCGAGGACGTGCCCCGGCTCACCGCCGGCTGTCGCAGCGCCCGCATGCAGGCGGACATCGCGCAGGCCGACACGATCGCGGTGCGCGCGGTCGCGGCCTTTCTGAGTTACCTCGAGACGGATCTGCTGCCCGTTTCGCGCGGCGAGCCGGCGATCGGGCCCGATGCGTGCCGCCGGCTGTTGCGCAGCGCGCTGGTCGCGGAGGTGGCGCCGATCGAGACACTGCTCGCCGAGGGGGCGCGTCTCGTCGAGACCCGCCGAGCCGAGCTGGAAGCGCTCGCCACGCTCGTTGCACCAGGCGGCGTGCGCGCCGCACTCGACTCGCTCGCCTCCGAGCGTCCCCTGGACGGGGACGCGGTCGCCCACGTCAGGCGTGGTGTCGGCCGCGTGGAGCAGTTCCTGCGCACCCGGGAGGTCGTCTCCATCCCTGCGCGCATGGATCCCATCGCGAGTGCAGGGGCCGCTGTCGGCGGGGCCGCGCTCGGGCGGCTCAACCGTTGGGAGACCGATCTTGCGGTGGCGCATGAGGGGCTGCCGGGGCGTGACCTGCGCGCTGTGGCCTTGCGCGGCGCTTCGTCGCGCCTGCGGCGGGCGCTCCAGGAGAGCTGGCCGGGCGAGGATTGGGGGCAGTACTGCGAACAGATGATGCTCGACGAGGGCTATGGCGGCGATGATCCGCGATACCGGCTGGCCGGCGCGGTGCGCGCGCTGCGCCATGCGGGCCGCGCGCTGGCCGCACTGGCGCTCCACGCCGGCGCGATGTCTGAGGACGAGGCGCGTCGGATGCTCGAGGATCGCTGCCTCCTCAATTCCGCCGAGGCCGTGCGCGAGACGCGATGGGCCGCCGCAGATCCCGCGCTCATGGGCTACACTTTGGGGGCGCAGCGTCTGCGCGAGCTTCAGGAAGAGGCCCGGCAGCGTCTGGGCCCGCGTTTTCGGACCCGGGCGTTCCATGACGCGGTGCTCCGTTGCGGCGCCTCGCCCCCAGGCATCGTGCGCGATCGCCTCTGGCTCGAGCTGGCCGATGCGGCGGGTGCGAAGCTACCGGGAGCGAGACCATGAGCGAGCGGCTGGCGGGCCGGTACGTGCTACTCAAGCGTCTCGGAGCGGGCGGCATGGGCGAGGTCTTCCTCGCCCGCGACCTCTCGACCGGTACCGAGTGCGCGCTCAAGCGCCTGCGGCCTGGCACTGCGTTGCCCGGCGGTGGTGGCGGTCCATGAGCTGGGCTTCGCGCCCGACGGGACGCCCTATTACACCATGGAGTACGTCCCCGGCCTTCCCGCCGACCGCGCGCTCACGCGCGGCGACTGGCCGTCGCTGTTCTTCGTCGCCGCCCAGGTGGCGCACGGTCTCGAGGCGCTGCACGCGGCCGGTGTGATCCACGGCGACTTGAAACCGACCAACCTGCTCGTGCTGCCGGGACAGGCTCCGGGGAATCGGCCGGTCGGAGTGCGGCTGCTCGACTTCGGCCTCGCCGCCGTTCTGGGTCGCGACGACCCGAGCCATCGCGGGACGCCAGGCTACGCCGCCCCCGAGGTGGTGCGCGGCGCCGCGCCCTCTCCGGCCGCGGACCTCTACGGCCTGGGGGCCACCCTTTACACGCTGGTGGCCGGTCGCCCGCCCTTCGAGGCCGACGGGCCATCGTCGCAGCTCCGCCGCCAGCAGTCGGGGCCACCCTCTTCGCAGCCGCTCGAGGAGGCCGGCGCACCCGCGGCCCTGGTCCAGCTTGTCCTGCGGCTGCTCGCGCCGAACCCGGCTCAGCGACCGCGCGATGCGCGCGAGGTGCGCCGCGAGTTGGAGCGGATGCATCCGGCCGCCCGGCGGCCGCTGGCGGAGCGACTGCGCTCGGTGGTGCTCGTCGGCCGAGAGCGGGAGCTGGCCCGGCTCGAGCGGTGGGCGCAGCCGGGTGACGGCCGCGCCCGTGTCATGCTGGTCACCGGGGAGGCCGGGGCGGGCAAATCGGCGCTGCTCGCCGAGCTCGCCGCGATCGCCGGCGCGGCGGGCGCGCCGGCGGAGGCCGAGCTCGGCATCCTGGCCGACGCGACGGTGGCCTGGACCCGGGGCGAGGGGGATGCGGCGCTGCCCCGCCTGGTGCTGCTCGATGACAGCGACCGCCTCGAGCCACTGTCGCGCGCGTTCATCCGGCGGCTCGTGCTGCACCCGGAAGCCGCCGGCCTGCGCTGGGTGATGGCCCGCCGCAGCGTCACACCCGGGCCCTCGGGGGGCGGCCCTCGAGTTCGCCCGCCTCGCGCTCGCGGCCGGCAGCGACGGGCGCACCCCGGTCGGCGGATGGCTGGACGACGCTGCGGCCACGTTCGAGCGGCTGGGGGACCGCCGCAGCCAGCAGCGTGGGCTCATGGTGACGGTGGAATGGCTGCGCCGCACTGGCGGACGAGGCGCGGTGGGTGCCCGCGACCGGAACCTCATCGAGTCGGTCAGCCGGCTGCTCAACTCGCTCCCGGACCTCGCCGAGTTGACACAGCGCGCGATGGAGCTGGCGGTCGAGCAGTTCGACGCCGAGCGCGGCGTGCTCCTGCTGGCCGATCCCGAGGACGGGCGGCTGGTCCCGATGGCGGACCACGGCGCCGTGGATGCCAATACCCTCCGCGATGCGGTGAGCTACAGCCGGCGCGTGGTGGAAAGGGTCACGAAGAGCGGTGGGAGCGTGCTGATCGCCGACGCCCCGTCCGACCCGCGGGCGGCCTCCGACAGCGTCCTCGACTTGAGGCTCCGCTCGATCGTGTGCGTCCCCATGTATCTCGGTGGCCGGGTGGTCGGCGCCGTCTACATGGACGACTCGCGCCGGCCGGACGCCTTCAGCGACGCCGACCGCGGGCTGCTCGAGGGCTTCGCCCACCTGATGGCGGTGGCGATCGAGAACAGCCGCGGCCACGAGGAGGTGCGGCGCGCCAACGAGCTGCTGGTCGGCGAGAACCTCTCGCTGCGCCGCGCCGCCGGGACCAGGTTCCAGACCCAGAGCCTGATCGGGTCCAGCTCGGCGATGCAGCAGGTGCTCTCGTTCATCGAGCGGGCGGCACGCACCAACACGACCGTGCTCATCTCGGGCGAGAACGGGACCGGCAAGGAGCTGATCGCCCGCATCCTGCACCACAGCGGCAAGCGGAGACTGATGCCATTCGTGGCGGTCAACTGCGGCGCCATCCCGGAGACCCTGATCGAGAGCGAGATGTTCGGCATCCTGCCCCAGACCGCCACCGACGTGCGCGGCCGCGACGGGAAGTTCGCCCTGGCCGACGGGGGCACGCTGTTCCTCGACGAGATCGGCGCGATGCCGCTCGAGCAGCAGGTGGCGCTGCTGTCCGCGATCGCCAGCCGCGAGATCACGCCGGTCGGCGGCAGCAAGCCCATCGCGGTGGACGTTCGGATCATCGCCGCCACCAACAGCGACCTGCGACGGCTGGTCGAAGAGGGCCGCTTCCGCGAGGACCTCTGCTACCGGCTGAACGTCATCCCCATCGACGTGCCGCCGCTCAGGGAGCGCAAGGCCGACATTCCGAACCTGGCCCGGCACTTCGTCGCCCACTTCGCCAGGCAGCAGGAGCGGGATGTTCCCGAGCTCTCGCCCGAGTTCCTGGCCGCCCTCATGCAGAGCGACTGGCCGGGGAACGTGCGCGAGCTCCAGAACTACGTCGAGCGTGTCCTGGCGATGAGCCCCGGGGGGATCCTCCGGCCCTCCCCACCCCCGGGCGACCTCGAGGGGCGGGGAACCACGCTGCGGCTCGGGCGCACGCAGCACCTCACTGACCTGGTCGGGGACCTCGAGCGTCGCCTCGTCGGCGAAGCGCTTCAGAAGGCGCGCGGCAACCAGTCCGTGGCCGCCCGCACACTGGGAATGACCGAGCAGTCGCTCCGCTATCGCATGAGGAAGTACGGGCTCCCTGGACCTCGCCAGATCCTGCGAGTTCGCCGAAATCTGCGATAGCGTTACAAGTTATTATTGATAAGATGGTTGCGGTTCATCATGCCGCGCAATTCGCAGAAATCGGCGAATCTTGGGCCGTTATGGACTCGTGACCATGGAGGGCTGAATCAAGATAACCAATTGACAGGGAACGAGTTGCTCCGACATTCGCGTGCGGACTGGGAATGGCACGCTCTTCGCCCAGGCAGTGTGTTGCCCACGGCGAAGTACAGCCATCTCCACAGGAGGCACGTCCCATGTCCACCGGCAGTAGGTTCGCGCTCGTCGTCATGGTCGCCTGCGCCCTCGGCGTTCTTGGTACGGTCGCCGCACACGCCCAGGTAGGCCCGACAAATCCCAGCGGCGGCACCAGCCTCCGCCAGAGCACCCTCGAGGGATCGGGCTCGTTCAGCCTGGTCGGGTTCCTCTCCCGGGATCCGTCGTTCCAGAGCGGTTGGCAGGGCTGGTTCGGCATGTTCGCCGCATCCCGGTACGCCTCCTCGGTCGCGGTGCGGCCGTCGGACTGGCGCTCGCTGTCGGCGGTCGTCTGTCGGCCCGCCGTGCGGCGCTGAACTCCTGATGCACACTCTGGGCTCGTACCCTGTAGGTGACATCGGGGAGGGGGGGCCGCCCTCCCCCCACCGCATATGGTTGCATCGCGACGACGCAATCTCACCAACGTGCTGATCATCGGCGGCACGGTGGTCCAGCGGGATCGGGTCGCCCGCACGTTCCACCGCGAGAGCCCGCTGCGCGCGGGCCCTTTCGTCAGCGTGGACTGCGGCGCCGATCAGGACCAGCTTCGGATGGCATTGCAGGCTTGGACATCGGCGGGAAGCGCGTCCCCGACCAACCCGTTCCGGGAGGCCGAGGAAGGCACCCTGTATCTGGAGCGGGTGGAAGACGTACCGCCCGACGCGCAACCGTTGCTGCTCGCGCTCGCGCTCCGGCTCCAGGGGGGGTCGGTCGGCGGGAGCAAATGGCCATGTGCCGGGCGACTCGTGGTGGGCAATCCCCGCTCGCTGGCGGCGGCCATGTCGGAGGGGCGCTTCGACCCGGCCCTCAACGAGGCCCTCGACAAGGTGCGCGTCGATCTGGGGCCCGGCTTGGCTGTTGTGGGGAGCGAATAGCCAGAAGATCCTGACGACCGAGCGCCCGGCCGGCGGCTCGCGGAGTCGCCTTGTGCGGCTCGAGCCGATCCGGCGTGAGATCCGTGTCGCACGCCAACCGGACCGGGCGCTCGTCCATTCCAACCCTGCCCCCCAGGTGCCCCGGGGGGCGTACATTGACTGCCTCCCAAGCTCACCGGTAAAGTCATGGTGCCCATGCGGCCGATACCCGGCATGGTCCGGCCATGGCTTGGTAGGCTTGGGGAGGTCATCTTGATGTCCAGAAACGGCCTGCGACGCTCGGGGGCGCTGTTCCTCGTCGTCCTGAGCCTGAGCCCGGCCATGACGGCCGAGGCCACCACCGCCAAGGGCCGCAGCACCGGGTCAACCGGCATCCAAGCCTCGAAACCGGAGGCCACGGCCACAAAGAAGCGGCGCGTCAAGCGCCGGACCGTCCGCCGTGCCCCCCCCGGTGGGGTGGTCTGGGCGCGCAACGCCATCGTCCTCGATCCCGCCACCGACGTGGTCCTGTATGAGAAGAACGCCGGAGCCTCGGCGCCGTGCGCGAGCCTCACCAAGCTGATGACCGCGCTGGTGTTCCTCGAGCAACGGACGGACTTCGCCCGCAGCGTTGAGGTCACGGACGGCGAGTTGCGGGGCGGCGGGCACACCCAGCTCCGGCGCGGCGAACGGGTCCGCCTGGGCGATCTTCTCCATATGAGCCTCATGTGCTCGGACAATGTGGCCACGCGCGTGCTGGTGCGCGAGTCGGGCCTGCCGTCCGAGGACTTCCTGGCCCGCATGAACCGCAAGGCGGTCGAGTTGGGCCTGGCGCGCACCCGATTCGTGGAGTTCACCGGGCTCGACGAGCGCAACGTTTCCACCGCCGCCGACATGGCGCGTTTGCTGCGCGCGGCGGCCGAGAACGAGATCATCCACGGGATCAGCACAATGCGCGGGTATGATTTCCTCGGCCTCACGTCCCGGAATCGCGCGCGCCCGCACCACATCTCCAACACCAACCGCCTGCTGTACGGGCGCTACGAGATTCGCGGCGGCAAGACCGGATTCATCTCCGAGGCCGGCTACTGCCTCGCCACGTGGATCCGCACCGACCAGCGCGACATGATCGCGGTGGTGATGGGTGCGCCCACCAACGCCACACGCTTCGCCGACGTGGTGCGACTGGTCCAGCACACGACCCCTAAGAGCGTCGCTCCCAGCGGGCTTTAGCGGCCCGTCCTCCGCGCCTCCCCCTGCGCAAATAAGATGTCCCCACGCGATCGCATCCGCGGCCTCATCGCGGGGGCGCTGACCGGGATCGCGGGCGGCATGTTCGGCGTCGGCGGCGGCCTGGTCCTGGTCCCGCTTCTGACCGGGTTCTTCCGCCTCAGCCAGCACCAGGCGCACGGCACGTCGCTCGCGGTCATCGGCGCCACAGCGATCACCGCGATACTTGTTTACGGCGCTTACGCGAACATCGCCTGGTCGACGGCGGGCTTGATCGCGTTGGGCAGTCTCGTGACGGCGCGCCTGGGCGCACGCTGGGCGACCAGGCTCCCGGCCCGCACGCTCCGGCGTACCTTCGCCGTGTTCCTCGCGCTGGTCGCCGTGAGGCTCCTGCTTCAGACCCTGCAGGTGGGCGTGCGGGCGCTGCTGGCCGGAAACGTGGAGTGGCTCGCGAGCCTGCTGCTCGGCCTGGCCGCCGGAGCGTTGGCGGGAGCCCTGGGGGTGGGAGGCGGTATCATCGTGGTCCCGGCGCTGACGCTGGTGTTTGGTCTTTCTCAACAGGCCGCGCAGGGGACCTCGCTGGCGGTCATGGTCGTGACCGCCCCGAGCGCCGCTCTCGAGCACTCCCGTCACGGCAACGTGATGTGGCGCCTCGTTCCGATGCTCGCGCTGGGCGCCGCGCTGGGGGCGCCTCTCGCATCGTGGGCCGCCCAGGGGCTGCCGCACATCTGGCTGGTTCGTGCCTTTGCGCTGTTCATGATCGCGACCGCCATCCACACCTGGGCCCGTTCCGGGGGCGCTGCGAGCCGCTCCGCGCGCATCTGAACACTTGATGCCGCGTTTCGGAGGGTCTATCCTGATTGCGGTTCGAATGAAGGGGTTGCCCGAGAGCAACGCCCTCGGGGGCCGCCCGTCCCCCCCCGCACGGGCAAGCGTCCGCCGTAGGGTCTGCAGAGCTGTCTCAGGCTCGACTTGAGCGGGGTTTTTGAATCTGCGACCACACGGCACAGCCAAGCACCATAGAGGGAGACATCATCATGCGAAAGACTGCTATCACGTTTCTCGTTCTCGCCGCGCTCGGCTCGCTTGCCGTATCTGCCGGAGCGGACGGCACCTACCAGACGCTGCCGTTTTCCCAGAACTGGACTAACATCGCGTTAATCGCCGTGGACGACGACTGGTCGGGTGTCCCAGGAATCATCGGCTATCGCGGCGACAACGTCACTGCTGCGACTGGCGTGGACCCTCAGACCTTGACGGCCGACGTGTCCCCAGGGCCGGTCGACATCAACGCCAATAAGCCCGACCCGTTGGCATTCTTCTCCGGCGGGTGCACCGAGTTCGAGCTCGCCAATCCCGTCGTTGCCATGTTCGGCTCGGGTACGGGGGATGCCCCGAGTCTCACGCTCCACATCGTTACCCTCGGCAAGCAGAATATCACCATTTCGTACAATCTTCGCGACGTCGAGACCGGGATCGACGACGCCATCCAGCAGATTGCGCTGCACTGGCGCGTGGGGACGACCGGGGTGTGGACCAATCAGCCCGGAGCCTACGTGCCGGACGCCACGACCGTCGGCACCGATACCCAGGTGACGCCTGTCAACTTGGTGCTGCCCGCGGGCGCGGACAACCAGTCCCAGATCCAGATCCGGGTGATGACGACGAACGCCGTCGGTAACGACGAGGCCGTGGGCGTGGACGACATCTCCGTCACCGGATCGGACATCCCGACGCCGGTCTCGAACGCGACCTGGGGCAAACTGAAGACGATCTACCGGCAGTAGCTCAAGCCTGGGCCGCCGCAGCCCGGCCGGTTGCATTGCAGTTCCGAAGCCACGCCTATTCCCGGCGGGGCTTCGGCGTTACCGGCCGGGTGTCACCGCACCGTGCATCCTGCAACGTCACCGTGCACCGGCGTGCCCCCCTGGGGGGCCCGGCCCACATCGGTCCACTTGCCTAAGTGGCGCGGCCCATTCGTTCCCGCCGCGGACACACGGCGGATCGGGCACTCCCGCGCACACTGGCGTCGAGCGCCAATCCTCGCAACGGCTTGCCCGGCCGCCGTGCGATGGGTCGAGTTCGCTCCGATCCCGGCCGATGACTTGCTTCCCCCCGGGTTGGAGGTCCACATCTTTCAACCGGCCGCCCCCCGAGCGGCCACGACCCGGCGGCTCATCCATCCCCGAGAGGCACCCATGGCCAGACCGATGCGGTCCCGCTCAGGAACGAAACGTCGGGGTCTGCGCGCGCAGAGCCCTCGGCTCTCGCCGGTGTTCGGCGTCCTGGAGCGCGAACCGGGTGCTCGGGTCACACGTCCTGCCCGCGCGCTCCCGCTCGCCATCGCCCGTCAGGGCCAGCGCGAGATGGACCGTCTGCGTCGCCTGCCCGCCGGTGCGCCAGAAGCGGCGCAGGTGCGCGCCTACCTCGAGTGGTTGTGGTCCCTCCCCTGGGACGCGGCGGCGCCCGAGGACGCCGATCTGCGCCGGGTCGAGACCGTCCTTCAGCGCGAGCATCTCGGTCTTTCCAAGGCGAAGGAGCGCATCCTCGAGTATCTCGCCGTGCGGCGCCTCAAGCCCGACCTGCCGGGACCGGCGCTCTGCCTGGTGGGAGCACCCGGCACAGGGAAGTCCTCCCTCGGCGCCGCGGTCGCACAGGCTCTGCAGCGCCCGTTCGCGCGCATCAGCGTCTCCGGCACCAGCGATGCCGACGAGCTGGGCGGCGTGGCGCGCAGCTCGCCGACCGCGCAGCCGGGCAAGATCCTCCGGGCGATGCGCGAAGCCGGAGTGCGCAACCCGGTGCTCATGATCGACGGGGTGGACCGGCTGGTGGGCGAAAGCGGCCTCCAGGTGCTGGAGATGCTGCTCGATCTACTCGACCGCGAGAGCAGCGCGCGGTTCATCGACCGCTACCTGGGACTGCCGTTCGACCTCTCGCACGCCGTCCTGCTCCTGTGCGCCAACAACATCGAGATGGTGCCCGACGCGCTCCAGGAGCGCATCGAGGTCATCGAGGTGCCCGGCTACAGCGAAGAGGAGAAGCTGGAGATCGCGCGCCGATTCCTGGTGCCGCGCCAGCTCCACGACCACGGCCTGGCCGCGCGCGACGTCACGTTCCCCGAGCCGGCGCTGCGCGCGATGGTGCGCCACTACACGCTCGAAGCCGGCGTGCGCGGCCTCGCGCGCCAGATCGCGACCGTCTGCCGCAAGGTGGCGCGCGGTCGCGCGACCGGCGACAACCATCGCCACACGGTGACGCCGGAGACGCTCGAGCCGTACCTCGGCCACCGCGTCTACACCCCCGAGATGATCGAGCGCCAGGACGAGGTCGGCGTGGCGCACGGCCTGGCGTGGACCGCCGCGGGCGGCGAGATCCTGGTGGTCGAGGCGCTCAAGATGCCGGGCAGCGGGCGGGTGGTGACCACCGGACAGCTGGGCGAGGTCATGCGCGAGTCGGTGCAGGCCGCGCATTCGTACGTGCGCTCGCGCGCCGAGATGCTCGAGATCGACTCCGAGGCGTTCGCGAACTACGACATTCACATCCACTTTCCGGCTGCCGGTGTGCCGAAGGACGGCCCCTCGGCCGGCATCACGGTGGGGCTGGTCATCGCCTCAGTGCTGAGCGAGAAGCCCATCCGCCGCGACATGGCGATGACCGGCGAGGTGAGCCTGCGGGGCAAGGTGTTGATCGTGGGCGGACTGCGCGAGAAGGCGCTGGCCGCCTACCGCGCCGGGGTCAAGACCATCCTGTTCCCCGCCGCCAACGTGAAGGACCTGGACGAGGTGCCCGATGATGTGCGCGCACATCTCGACCTGGTGCCGGTCGATAGCATGGACGAGGTGTTCGAGCTGGCGCTCCACCGGGTCATCGTGCCGCAGCGCATCGCCGGCGATTTCGTGATCGAGGTCGCCGAGGACCAGATGCCGGACTCACAGGACGGGCCCGAGGAACTCCGCCGCGTGGCGCGCCGCGCGCGCCGCGCGGGGTAGACGTTCGGCGGGGGCGCGAGTCGCGAGTACTTGACCCATGGCAGGGGGCCTGCTGCGGCTGATCTACGGCGGGCCGCTGTCCGTCCCGCCCTCCTCGTCCACATCCTCGTCACGCACCTCACCGCCACGCTCGAGGGCGAGCAGATAGTCGGCGATCAGGGCGCGCGCTTCGGCCGCGTCCTCGGAGCTCACGAGGATCTCCCCCCACGCCGAGGTTGACCAGTCCCGCCGCACCAGGCCGTAGCCGGGGAGCGCCGTATTGCGCAGCACCGCACGGATGCCGTGATGCTGGAGCATCCCCTCCAGCAGCGCGCCCGCCGCCGCGTCCGGGACCCGATGGATGATCTCGGGCGGGCCCTCGCGGGCGGGCGGCGCGGGTCCCAGGACCGCGCGGCACCGCGGGCAGGCGACCACCGCCGGCTCGTAGGCGACGCCGCACTCGGGGCAGTAGCCCACGGTATCCCCCCGACTACGGGGTGCCGACCGAAAGGTAGTGGTGCTTGAGCCTTCCTGCCGCCTCGGCCACGTCCTCGCGCCGGGTGGCGAGCGAGAGCCGCACCCACTCGCGATACTCGGGACCGAAGGCGGTGCCGGGCAGCACCGCGACCCCGAGCCCGAGCCATTCCTCGACCAGCGCCCAGATATCGCGCCCGCCGAGCGCCGCGCCGACGTTCGCGAACGCGTAGAACGCCCCGCGTGGCGTCGGCACGCGGAACGCAGACTGGCCCGCGATCCCGGCGAGCAGCACGTCGCGGCGATCCTGGTAGGCTCTGCGCATGTGCTCGACCACGTCCTGCGGGCCGGTCACCGCGGCGCGCGCGGCACGCTGCACCGAAGGGAAGACGCCGTGCGTGGTGTAGAAGGCGAGCAGCGGGCCCATCACCGCGCGCAACGCCGGCGGCGAGACCATGTAACCCACCCGCCAGCCGGTCATCGAGTACGACTTGGAGAAGGTGTAGACGCTGAGCGTGCGCTCGGGCATCCCCGGCAGGCTCGCCAGGCTGATGTGGCGGGCGCCATCGAAGACGAGGTGTTCGTAGGCCTCGTCGCTGATGACCCACAGATCGCGCTCAATCGCGACCGAGGCGATGGCGGTGAGCTGTTCCCTGGTGAGCACCGCGCCGGTCGGATTGTTGGGTGTATTGAGATAGATGCCGCGGGTCTGCGGCTGGATCGCGGCGCGCAGGCGGTCGGCGAGGCCCGCCGCGTCGAGCGTGCCTTCCAGCAGGTCGAGGTAAAGCGGCAGGGTGCGGTAGGTCGCGCCGACGGCGAAGGCCACCAGCTTGGGGATCGCCATCCAGTGGGGCGACAAGACGAGCACCTCGTCACCGGCGCTCAGCAGCGCCTGAAAGGCGAGGAACAGCGCGTGCGTTCCCCCGTTGGCGAGGACAATGTCGTCGGGCTCGCAGTGGATGCCGTTCTCGCGCGCCAGCTTCTCCATCAGCGCCTGGCGCACCGCCAGGGTGCCACGCTGGTCGGGGTAGTGGGTCTCCCCGGCGCGTGCGGCGGCGGCGAGCGCTTCGACGATGTGCGGCGGCGTGTCGAAGTCCGGCTCGCCGCGCTCGAGGTGCATGACGCGCTCCCCGGCCTGCTCGCGGTCGCGCGCGGCCGCCATCACCCGGCCCAGCTCGGAGGTCATGCGCAGGACGGGGCGGTCGGCGATCAGTCGCGGCATGGGTTGGAGCCTCCTCGTGGGACGACGTGGGGCATCGGGGGATGGCAGTCTCGGGCGTCGCGCGCAATCTAGCATGCGGCCGGGGGCATGCGGAATGCACGACCCCGGGCGCCGGCCTTGGGGTCACGGCACGACCATTGCCTTCTCTGGGTTGTCCGCACCACAGGAGTCCCAAGGAAGGAGCGACCCGTGTCGAAGTTCGATCTCCGCGACGTCTCGAAGCGCCTGTCCGAGTCCCGGGACACCGAGGCGGTCGTGTTCGAGTTCCTCGGCTACCTGCAAGGATTGAAGCCCGATTGGCGCGCCTCGCTGGCCTTTTACGAGGTCAGCCGCGACGCCCTGGTCAGCCTCTACGTGCGCGAGCAGGATCGGCTCATCCGGCGGGATGTCACCGTGCCGGTGGACCAGCTTCCCGCCCGGCTCGTGCGGAAGTTTTTCCACCCCAGTGCATTTTCCAACGCGCCCAACCGGCGCTCGCTGCTATCGAGCCTGTTCAAGACATCGCCGTTCTACGAACCCGAGGCTTCCGAGGCCGGGGCGCTCCGTCCGCTCGCCCCGATCCCCGACTGGATCTCGTGTGTCTGCATGCCGCTCGCGGACCAGGAGGATCTGCTGGCGATGCTGGTCCTCACCAGCCGCAAGAAGGGTGCCTTTGGTAGCCGCGTGGTGGACGACCTGGTGCCGGTCAAGAGCATGGCGGCCCTGGCGCTGGCGCAGCACCTCTATCGCTCAGCACGCGCCACGCACGAGAGCGCAGCCGCGGACCAGTCCGGTGTCGAGACGGCCGCCGGCGAGGACGCCGCCGCCGAGTTCCAGGAGCAGATCCGGCTCCTCGACAGCCAGGCGGCAGGACGGGCCGGCGAGAGCGAGGCCAAGACCGCCAGACTCGAGGCGCTGACCCACGAGCTGGAGCGGGCGGATCGCAGTTCGAGCGACTACCGCCATGAGCTGGAGCGGGTGAAGGAACACCTGCACGCCCTGGAGGAACAGTCGAACGCGGCCACCGAGCACTTGAACGAGGCCTGCTCGCAGCTGACCGAGACCCAGTACCGGATGGCCGAGTTGCAGCGCACCGTCGGATTCCTGCAGGACCTGTTCCAGATGCTGTCCCAGGAGCACGACGCACAGGAGTTCTCGGGCACCATGGTGATGTGGTTCAGCGAGGCCTTCGGCGTCGAGCGGTGCAGCCTCATGGTGCTCGACGGCAACCGTGACACGATGCGCATCGCGGCGCACCGGGGCCTCGACCCGGTCGTGGCGGACAAGGTGCGGGTGCGGGTGGGTCAGGGCATCTCGGGTTGGGTGGCCCAGAATCGCAAGCCGCTGTTCGTCCGCGTGAAGACCGATGCGAGGGATGTCGCACACACCGGCCAGGACGTCTACAACTCCGACTCGTTCATCACCGTGCCGCTCATCCACGGCAACCGGGTGGTGGGCGTGCTCAACCTGAGCAACAAGGCGGCCGGGCTTCCGTTCGACCAGCTCGACCTCGATCGGGCGATGCTCACCGGCTCGCTGCTGGCGATGACGCTCGGCGCCCAGGACGTGGCGGAGCGCAACGAGGCGTGGGCGTAACCCAGCCCCTTCAGATCCGGGTGCGGAACTGCACCAGCGCCTGTCGGTGCGATTCGAACGCGATCCGCCGCGGCAGCTTCGACACCGCGAAGTAGCGGGCTTCGATCGCGTCGTCTCCCGCGGCCAGCCGGCCTCCGGCGCGCACTGCGGTGTAGAGGATGAGCACCGTGCGCACGCGGGGGTCGTCGAGACCTGCGTAGACGCCGAACAGACCGGTGATGCGGGCCGCGATCCCGGTCTCCTCGTGCAGCTCCCGCACGGCGCAGCGCTCGGGCGTCTCCCCGTACTCCACAAACCCTGCCGGCAGGCACCAGGCGCCGGCGGCCGGCTCGAACTTGCGCTTCACCATCAGCACGCCCTCGCGCCCCGGCAGGATCACCCCCGCCGCCGGCACCGGGTTGCGGTAGTGGATGAACCCGCACGCCGGGCAGGTCGCCCGCGGCCGCCCGTGCTCCTCGCGCATGACCATGCGGGTGCCGCAGCGCAGGCAGTGGCGAGGTTGACGGTGGGCGGGCATGGGCGGCAAAAGTACGGGTGCGCGAGCGGGCGGCGCAAGGCGGCGAGCAGTAACGGAACGGCCCGACCGCCGTCGCACGGCCGGGCCCTCCGGCCGCCGCCGCATCAAGGGAGCGTCGCGCTGCACCGTACCTGGCCGTTACTTCGCCCCTCTTGGCACCCTGCGTGGGGTGGGCCGGGCCGGATCGACGCCCCCCTGCCGCGGCGGCGGCAACCCGCTGGCGCGGGCCTCTGGGGGTGTTCCTGGTTCAGGGCTTCTCGTTCGCCTCCATCTTGCGGCGCAGCTCGCGCAACTCCTCGCGCAGCTCGCGCAGCTGCTGTTGGAGGTCGTCGCGGTTGGTATCGCCGTCACGGACATCGCGCTCGACCTGCTTGCGGACGTCGGGGATGCGGATGACCTTTCGGTCCGGACCGATGCGGATGACCTTCCGGTCCCCGTCGCCATCGCTCTCCCACCGCATCGTCTGCGGCTTGTCGCCGAGCTCGGGCTCGACCGTGCGCCGGGCGCCGCGCCGCATGAGGGTGATGGACACCCGCCCCTCGTGCTCGCGCAGCTCACGCGACAGGTCGCTGACATTGTCCACGCGGCTACCGCCGACCTCAATGATCACGTCGCCGGCCTTGAACCCCACCTTCGACGCCGGGGTGTCCTCGACGACGTCGGTCACCAGCACGCCCTTGCCGCCCGTCACCCCGAGCGCCTCGGCCATTCCGGCATTGAGATCCTGGATCTGGACGCCCAGTCGGCCGCGACCGAGCCCCCGCAGATTCATAAGCCCGCGCAGTTCGGGCATCTCGAACCCCTCGCCGTCCCACTCGAACGTGTGGGCGCGCGGAGCCTTGGGCGCATTCGGTGAACGTGGGGAACGCGGCGCGCTCGGTGCGCGCGGCGCCCGTGGGGTTGGGACGTCGAACAACTCCGCGTCACCCTCCGGCCGTATTGCGAGTCGCGCGGTGAGCGAGCGGCGCTGCCCTTCACGCATGACCACCAACGACACGCTCTGCCCGACCCGGGCGGCGCGCACGACCTCGACCAGCTCCGAGGGCGTATCGATCGTGCGCGAGTTGAAGCTCACGAGCACATCGCCCTGCTCGAGACCGGCACGATCGGCCGGACTGTCGGAGACCACGCTGTTCACGAGCACGCCGCTGCCCCGGTAGTCGAGGCCTTCACGCAGGTCGGTGGTGATCTCCTGTGTGCTCACGCCCAACCACGGCCGATCCGACGACTGGGTCGAGGACTGCGCCGCGGCGCGGCCAGCCAGCGCGCCCGTGAGGGCCAGTGCCGCCAGCGCGGCGCTCCATGACAGCCGTACCATCATCCGCTTTCGCATCGTGTTTCCTCCTTGTGCTAGCGTGCGGGCAATGGCGTCGGATCTGCGGGTGTGCAGTAGTAAAGACGCCTGGCCACGCACTGTGGTTCCCGGAAGTTCCCCGCCGAGCCGGTGTCCCCCGAGCCCAAGCCTATGAAGGTCAATGACCTGTTAAACCTGACCGTCACCGACGTGGCGCTGGGCGGCAAGACACTCGCCCGGCACGAAGGCCGGGTGGTCTTCATCGATCGCGGGTTGCCCGGGGACGTAATCGAGGCCCGCGTCACACGCCTTAGACGCAATCTGGCCGAGGCAGGGTTGGGTGCCCTGATCAGCGGTTCGCCGGAACGAGTGGCCGCACCCTGCCCGCATGTCCAGCAGTGCGGTGGCTGTCGCTTCCAGGACCTGGACTACGCCGCCCAGTGCCGGCTCAAGGAGCGCCAGGTCCGGGAGACCCTGGTCCATCTGGGCGGCATCGCCGACCCGCCGGTGCGGGCCATCACTCCGGCGCCCGAGCAGTTCCACTACCGGAACAAGATGGAGTTCAGCTTCCATCCCGGGGCCGACGGTGCACCGGTGTTGGGCCTGCACGAGCGCGGCACGTTCGATCGCGTCTTCGCGCTCGAGACCTGCCTGCTGCCGAGCGCTCTCACGGTCGAGATCGTGCGCCTCACCCAGCGCCTCGCGGTGGAGCAGAGGTGGCGCGCCTATCACCCACGACGCCACGAGGGCGTGGTGCGCTACCTCACCGTGCGGCACCTGCCGACCACCGACCAGTGCGCCGTCCACCTGGTCGCCGCCTCGGACGAGATCCCCGGGCTCGCGGAGTGGGCGCGGGCGATCGCAGACCTGTCGCCCGCCGTGCGCACGGTGACGCTGCTCCTGAACCCCTCGCGCGCGAACATCGCCTTCGGCGAGGAGGAGCGGATCCTCAGGGGCGACGGCACCATCGTCGAGCACCTGCTGGGACTCGAGTTCGAGGTCTCGGCCAACGCGTTTCTCCAGACCAACAGCCGTCAGGCCGAGGCGCTCTACACCGCAGCGCTCGAGGCGGCGCGCCTCGAGGGGGGCGAGCAGGTGCTGGACCTCTACTGCGGCACCGGCACCCTCACCCTCCTGTTCGCGCGCGCGGTCAAGGGCGGGACGGCAGTGGGCGTGGAGAGCGCGCCCGACGCGGTCGAACGCGCGGTGCGCAACGCCACACGCAACGGCCTGCCCGGCACCCGCTTCGTCGCGGGCGAAGCGCGGCGGGTGCTGCGCGAGTGGGCGCGCGGCGAGCGCCCCGGCGCGGTCCGCCCCGACATCGTGGTGGTGGACCCGCCGCGCGCGGGACTCCATCCGCGCGTGGTCGCGCGCATCGCCGAGCTTACGCCAAAGCGGGTGGTCTACGTCTCGTGCAACCCGGCGACCCTGGCGCGCGACCTCAAGGACTTCGCCGCCCTCGGGCTTCCGCTCGCCGAGGTCCACCCGTTCGACATGTTCCCGCACACGCCGCACATCGAGTGCGTGGCCAGGCTCGAGCGGGTGTGAACTGACCAGGGCCTACCGGCTACCGCTTCGCCCCCTCGCTCTCCCGCCAGGCGATCATCCCGCCCTCGAGGTTGAATACCTGCCGATATCCCAGGCTCGCCAGCAGCTCGGCGGCCGTCTGGCTCCTGCGGCCAGAGCGACACACCAGTACGACCGGCTTATCCTTCCAGCCCTCGACCTCGGCCACCCGCGACGACAGCTCGGGCAACGGGATCTGGCGCGCCCCGTCGATGTGGCCGTGCTCGTCGTTCCACTCATCCGGATTGCGCACATCCAGCACCAGCGCCTCGGGATGCGTGGCGATGAAGGTGCGGGCATCGGCCGCCGTCATCCGGCCGACCGCCGCCGGGCTCGCCGTCTGCCCGGCCGGCCCGCCCGAGCAACCGGCAACCAGCAACGCGGCCACCAACCATTGACAACGGTTTCGCATCTTTCCCTCCTCGCTATGCTAGCCTCATTGACCTCATGTTCCGCGCGCTCATCATACTGGCCGCCGCGGCGATCGCCGCCACCCCGACCCCTTCACGGGCGGGCGTCATCGACCAGGGCAGCTTCAAGATCTATCGCCACGACCGCGCCCTGGGCGCCGAGACCTTCGAGCTCTCCGAAGGCCATGACAGCCTCGTCGTGCGCGCCCGCCAGTATCTGACCCTCCCGACCTCCCAGGGGGAGGAACCCCTGGAGCGGGCCGCGGACCTGCACGTCAGCCGGACCGATTTTTCCCTGCGGGACTACCAGTCGACCCGCACCCACCGCGGGACCACCACCCGGCGCGGGCTGGTGCTGGCGGACACGCACTACGTCGCCTATCGCGAGGACGACCGGGGCGGCGAGGGCGAATCCCACGTGCTGCCGCCGGGCCGCCTCTACGTCATGGAATCGCAGCTGGTCACGCTCTTTGACCTCATCTGTCGCAGCTTCCACGCCAAGTCGTTCGAGAGCCGGGCGATAAATCTATTGGCGCTTGGTCCGCGAGACACCCTGCTCGATGCGCGGGCGGTCGTGCTTCCCAACGAGACCATCCGTTGGGGGGGGAAGCCGGTCGTGGCGCGCAAGCTTCAGATCGTCGCCGACAGCCAGACCGCCTTCACCCTCTGGGTGGGCCCCCAGGGCCAGATGCTGCGCCTGAGCGAGCCGGCGGGCGGCCTGCGCGCCGAGCGCGACCCCCCCGACGTCAAGCGCCGGCCGGCGCCGAAGCCCGGCGGCTGAGCCACTCGAGCAGCAGCCGCACGAGGATGCAGGTGGGATACCTCGGTGGGGGGCCGTGAGCGAGAGTCTGCCGGGCAACCCGACGGTGCGTGATCTCCAGGGGCTCCCGACCGTGTCGCTGTTGACCCGGGCCCGCGATGGGGACGCACGCGCCCGAAACATCCTGCTCCAACGCCACCGCCCGGCTCTCATCCGCTGGGTGCACGGACGGCTGCCGATCCGCGCCCGTGACGATCAGGACACCGAAGATATCGTGCAGCGGAGCCTCATTCGGGCGTTAGCAGGCTGCTGAAAAAGGGTACACGGCGAGCCCGGAGTCCAGTAGGTTGCGGGACATCCAGGAAGGAGACCGCGACCCATGATGGGCACCTCGAACACCCAGACCACGATGTTCCACTACACGTCCGTCGACCAGCTGGTCC
>CAYONG010000204.1:0-3445 GCA_964405235.1 uncultured bacterium
ACGCCGCCCGAGACCTTGCTCCGCGACGGGATGTGGGGGGCGCTCAACAGCTTCCTCGCCATCGTGCTCGCGTTCCTGCTGATGCCGGTGGTCGAGCAGGGGCTCGGCCTCACCTCGGACATCACGTTGCTCGAGCTGTCGGACTTGAACAGGCCCTTACTGCAGCGACTCCAGCTCGAAGCGCCCGGCACCTACCACCACAGCATGGTGGTCGGGAGCCTGGCCGAGCGCGCCGCCGAGGCGACCGGCGCCAACTCGCTACTGGCGCGGGTCTCAGCCTACTATCACGACATCGGCAAGCTGGCGAAGCCGGAGTACTACGCCGAGAACGAGCCCGCCGCCGGGCGCAGTCGCCACGAGCAGCTCACCCCCAGCATGAGCGCTCTGGTCGTGCGCTCGCATATCACCGAGGGGCTGGAGATGGCGCGGCGCGAGCGGCTCCCGCGCGCGGTGCGGAACGCCATCCCCGAGCACCACGGCACCATGGTCATGGCGTTCTTCTACGACAAGGCGCTGCAGATCGATCCCACCGTGCGGCGCGAGGAGTATTGCTACCCGGGACCGCGTCCGCGCTCGAAGGAGACCGCAATTTTGATGCTGGCCGACGGCGTCGAAGGCGCTTCGCGCGCGCTCCAGGAGCCGACCCCGAGCCGCATCCGCGGCCTGGTGACGCGCATCGTGGAGCAGAGGGTGCAGGACGGTCAGCTCGACGACTGCGGCCTCACGCTCGCCGAGGTGGCGCGCATCCGCGAGGCATTCATCCCGGTGCTCACCGCCATCTTCCACGTACGCGCCCCCTACCCCGACGAAGCCAAACGCCGTGCCCGCGCCGATGCCGATCTCCGCAAAGAGACCCCCTGACCCCCCGGGCGTGACGGCGCCGCTCGCGGCGCTGGTGCGCGCGGCGCTGGCGGGCGAGGACCGGCGCCCCGGCGAGCTCGGTATCGTGCTCACCGGCGACGCCCCGGTGCGCGAGCTCAACCGGCGCTGGCGCGGCCTCGATCGCGCCACCGACGTGCTCTCGTTCGGCTACGACGAGACGCCCGGCCCGCTCGTGAACGGTGATCTGATCGTGTCCATGGACCGGGTGGCGGAACAGGCGCGGCGCTTCCGCGTCACGCGCGGGCGCGAGCTGGCACGCCTCATCGTCCATGGCGCGCTGCATCTGGCCGGGCTCGATCACAAGACGGCCGCGCAGCGCCGGGTCATGCGCGTGCGCGAGGCGCGACTGCTGAAGGCCGGCGCGGCGCACGTGCGGGCCTTGGAGCGCGTGCTCGACGGTCGGCGGAGCGAGGCGGTGGTGCGGCCTGCCCGCCGATCCCGCCCCACCACGGCAGCCCCACGCGCCCGTGCATCGGGCCGCCGCGACGCCCGACGGCCGACACGCGGCTAGCGCTCCCCTCGCCGCGTTTTACGCGGGCCACAAGGCCCGTGTCAAACGCCGTGTAGGCATCCTCAGCAGGACGATGAAGCAGACGATCGGCGAGCAGCGGCTCGCCGACATCGCTCCGCCGTCGCGTGTCGACACGGGGTGAGGCTGGTCCCAATTGACCCGGCCACCCGTCATCGGCGAGTCTCCGCCCGGCGACCATGATCCTCGCGGACAACACCCACCCCGGAGTACTCGTACCGAAGCCATGAGCAGGCTCCAGACGAACAACTCCATCATGTTGGACCGGCAGCGTCAGGTTGTGGCCCGCGCATGAGCGACGCCCCGAGCCGACTCGGCGCCTTCCCGGTCGAACGCGAGCTGGGACGCGGGGGGATGGGCGTGGTCTATCTTGCCCGCGACCCCAAGCTCGACCGTTCGGTCGCCATCAAGGTGTTGCCCGACGCGTTCGCGCGCGATCCGGAACGGCTCGCCCGCTTCGAGCGCGAGGCGCGCCGGCTCGCCTCGCTCAACCACCCGAACATCGCCGCGATCCATGGGCTCGAGCACGCCGAGGGCCAGCAACTCCTGGTGCTTGAGTACGTGCCCGGCGACACGCTGGCGGCGCGCACCGGGCACGGAGCCCTGCCGCTGGACGAGGCACTCGAGGTCTGCCGGCAGATCGCCGCCGCGGTCGAGGCCGCGCACGAGGGCGGGGTGATCCACCGCGACCTGAAGCCGGGCAACGTGAAGATCACGCCGGAGGGGCGGGTCAAGGTGTTGGACTTCGGGCTCGCCAAGGGCGACGCGGCCTCGACCTCCGAGTCGGGCCCCGACCTCTCGCAGTCGCCCACGATCTCGTTCGCCGGGACCGGCGTGGGGGTCATCCTCGGCACCGCAGCCTTCATGAGCCCGGAGCAGGCGCGCGGCCGCGCGGTGGACAAGCGCACCGACATCTGGTCGTTCGGCTGCGTGCTCTACGAGTGCCTGACCGGCCGGCAGGTGTTCCAGGGCGAGACCGTCTCGGACACGATCGCCAGGATCCTCGAGCGCGAGCCCGACTGGGAGGCATTGCCGGCGCAGACGCCACCGCGCGTGCGGGAACTGCTCCATCGCTGTCTCGAGAAGGACGCGAAGAAGCGCCTGCGCGACATCGGCGACGCCCGGATCGAGCTGGAGGAGGCGGTCGCCGCGCGCTCCACGGCGACGCGAGCGGCATCGGCGCGGGCCGAGGCCCGGGGGCGCGCCGCACTCACGCCCCGGACCATCGCGCTCGCTGTGGCGCTCGTGGTCGCGGGCGCCGCCGCCGGCGTCGGGTTGTGGAGCACGGTCGGTCCGGGGGCCGGCGGCTCCGGTGGTCCGGTCCGTGGTCCGGTCCGACTCTCGGTGGACATCCCGAAGTCGATCCGGGCGACTCGTGCCGAGATCACTCCGGATGGCCGGACACTCATCATCGTCGGCGTGCCGCGGAAACCCGACGGCAGTGAGGAGCCGCGCGGCCTGATCTACACCCGCCGGCTCGACGACTACGAGATCAAGCCCATTCCGGGCACCGACGGCGTGCAGAACTACACGATGTCGCCCGACGGGAAGTGGCTGGCGTTTGCCGCGACGCTGTCGGGGGAATCGTCCCAGCGCCGGCTCGCGAAAGTGCCGGTGGATGGCAGCTCGCCGCCGGTGGCGCTAGCCGACTGGGATGATGACTGGAACTCGTCGTTCGCCTGGATGGGGGATGGGGACATCCTCTTCAGCTCGGGCAACGGCACGAAGTTCTTCCGCATCCCGAGCGGTGGAGGGCCGCCTTCGCCGGAGATGAAGCTCGACACCGGCCCGGTGTCCGGGAACTCGTGGCCGGTTCGCCCGCTGCCCGGGGACCGGGGAGTCTTCTGGGGGAAGGCGTTCTGGGGACCAGGTGGCTACCAGGAGGATGTGCTGATCCTCGATCCAAAGACCGGGAAGGCACGCCGTCTGATCGAGCGCGCGAGCGCCCCAGCCCTCTCGCCGTCCGGCCACGTCGTGTTCCTGCGTGGCGAGGCGTTGATGGCCGTTCCGTTCGACCTCGGGAAGCTGCAGGTC
>CAYONG010000205.1:0-5750 GCA_964405235.1 uncultured bacterium
CGCACGGTGCGCGACCTCAAAACCGGACGGGTGGCGCTGAAGCGTGCTCACCGGTTCGGACCCGCTTTCGCCGCCCCATGCGGCCTCGACCTCGGCGCCCCCGGCCGTCGGATCGCTCGCCGAGCGGCTCCATGAGATCCGCACCTGAACGTCGTGATGTGAAGGGATGCTCCAGGCCCGCGCTTCTCGCCCGCGCTCATCGCGCAGCGTCACCCACCCGGGCTCGCGCGGCTGCCCGTCCACCCACACCGACACCCTGGCGTCGCCCACCCAACCGAATCCGATCTCACCGCGACCCTCGGCAAAGGCGAACGAGCAGGGCGAGGGGAGATCGGGCTGGTCCCACAGCTCGCCATGCGAGAACAGCAGCCCGGCCATGGCGTGGTCCAGGATGGCTGGGATGGGCCGGGAGGCAGGCTGGGAAGCGCTCGACTCATGCGCCACGCCCACCACATCATAGAGCCAGCCTTCGGCATCCCGGGGATCGAACCCTTGGGGCACCCCCAGCAGTCCAAGATGCAGCCCGGGGGAGCGGGCCTCGGCGATCAGGACTTCGCCGGTGGCCTGGGCGAGAACTGCCCAGCCCAGCTCGGGGTGGGTGACCTTGCTCATGGAGTGGGGCTCCCTCCCCTTGGTTTCTCCATCCGCCCTTGAGACCGTCCGGGATGGAGCGCAAACTAGGTGACTAGCCCGCAAGTGTCAATGGTGTATCGTTTTGTGTGGCACACGTCTTGCGTGATACCCTTGGCAGCCGGTTCAGGATTGTGTTGCATGGGTCGGGCCATCAAGGGGACCGGTGCTCGACTGGAGAGTTTCGGCTTGCATCATGCATGCCGCATGCGTATTTTGCCGCGGAATCTAACCCACGCCACGAGGCCTCCACCCTCAAGAGGTGCCTTTGCCCGGTCGCAACCTGATCCTGGTATTCGCTCTGGTCGCCGTTGGGCTCTCCCGCGTGGCCGGCGCCGAACTGGCTGCCCCGCTGGTCGCCCCTCTGGTCGCGCCGATCCCGGTCGCGGCAGTGGACTCTGCGACGTCTTCGGCGGTGGAACTGGTCGTCGCCTCGCGCACCGCCTACGAGACGGCATGGGGCGAACGCCAGGCGGGCGACCACGCAGCGGCGGTCCGGACGGCCGAGGAGGCGATCTCGATGATCGCCCCGACCCTCGCGGGCGGAATCGACGCCTCGACGCGGCGTGAGTTGGTCGACGTCCACTCGAAGCTCGCCGGTCTGCGCGACGCGTCGCGCGAGGCCCTCGTCGCGGCAGCCGGCGGCGGGACCGAGACCCCCGATCCTGGCCTTCTCAACGCCCCGGCGATCGAGGGCATCGAGCCCCAGTTCAACGCCGAAGTCTATCGCTACATCAAGTACTTCACCGGCGCTGGACGATCGGTCTTCGAGCGCTGGCTGATCCGTTCCGGGCGGTACATGGCCCTGTTCCGCGACGTGCTGAAGCAGGAAGGGCTCCCGCCCGACCTGGTGCACTTGGTGTTCGTCGAGAGCGGATTCAATGTCCACGCCCGCTCGGTCTCGGCCGCGGTCGGCCCCTGGCAGTTCCTGAGATCCACCGGGCGGCTGTTCGGGCTCACCGTCAACCAGTGGGTGGACGAGCGCAAGGACCCCGAGAAGTCCACCGTGGCTGCGGCGCGCTACCTCAAACACCTCTATTCGATCTTCGGTGACTGGCCGCTCGCGCTGGCTTCCTACAACGCCGGCGAGGGCACGGTGCTGCGAGCCATCAAGCGGCAGGGGACCACCAACTACTGGGACCTCCGACTGCCGCGCCAGACCGAGGACTACGTGCCCCAGTTCATGGCGGTTCTGGCGATCTCGCGCGAGCCCGAGAAGTACGGCTTCGACGCGATCGAGTTGGAGCAGCCGATCGATTTCGATGAGATCGCCCTGCGGGGCTCGGTGGACCTGCGCGCGATCGCGCGGTTCGCCGAGTGCACCTACGAGGAGATGCGGCTCTTGAACCCGGCCGTGCTCAAGCACGCGGCGCCCGGGCGGGACGGCGTCACCATGCTGCGGGTCCCCCGCGGCAAGGCCGACGTCATCCTCGAAAAGCTCCAAATCGGCGCCCGCCTCCCCGCGGTCGACTTGAGCGTCAAGCACCGGGTGCGCAAGGGCGAGACGCTGCAGGCGATCGCCAGCCAGTACCATGTCGGTGCCGGCCAGCTCGCGGGGGCCAACGGGATCTCGCGGACCCGGCCGCTCACGCGCGGCATGATCCTGAACGTCCCGGCATCGCTGCGCTCCCCCGCCCCGGCCGAAATCGCCGAGGACGACCCGCGCGCCTCGACCGCCTACGTGCCGGCCCGGATCATCCGACCGCCCACGTCGCTCAACGCCGAGTCGGACGCCGAAGGGCGCGCCCTCCATACGGTCCGCAAGGGCGAAACGCTGGCGACGATTGCGACCCAGTACGGGGTGACGGTGTCGGACATCAAGCGCTGGAACCACTTCACGACCGCGGGCGTGCGCCGCGGGACGCGGCTCAAGCTTCGGGTGGGCGATGCGGCGGTCTCCTCGCCGGAATCGCTCGCCGCAGACAGCATGCGGGTCGCCGCGCTCAAGCCCCCACCGGCCCGGCGCGCGGGTCGTTCGGGCGGGCGCGGACCGGTCGCCGTCGGGGCGACGGTGACGGTGCGCAGCGGCGACACCCTCGGCGAGATCGCCCGGCGGCACGGGACCACCGTGACCCGGCTCAAGCAGGCCAACGGCCTCGAAACCTCGCGCGTGCGCGCCGGCCAGCGGCTGCGGCTACCGGCCTAGGCTGCCTCTCGGTAGTACTCGGGAGTCCGCCGCCTGAGGTGGCTGCAGATGATTCCGGTCGCCATCAACCCGTTTGCCACGCCGGCGGGGACCTGGCTGACGACGCTGGTCGTGTCCATCCTATCGGGGCTCATCCCGATCATCAACACCGAGGTCTACCTGGTGGCGGTGGCGACGCTGACGCCCGCCCAGGCCTGGCCCATCATCCTCATCACGACCCTCGGACATCTCGTGGCCAAGGTCATCCTTTACCAGGCCGGGCAGCACGGAGTCCGGCCACGCGCCACCCGTTTCCGTCACCAGCTCGAGCGCGCCGAAACCGCATTGCGCCGCCACCCCGCCGGGATCGACGCGGTGGTGGCGATGAGCGCGCTGACGGGCTTCCCACCGTTCTACGGCGTCAGCGTGATGGCGGGGGTGATGCGGATCCCGCTTGCGCGCTTCCTGCTGATCGCGACACCGGCGCGCCTGCTCCGGTTCGTTATCGTGTTCTACGCGCCGCGGCTGCTGAAGGGTCTAATGTAGGGGGAGCGCTCATGCGCGCCGGGTCGAGCGGCGACATGGCGGGAACGGCGGGGGCCTGGGGCGTGCGCCAGTTGTCCATCAGCGCCACCTGCTGGACGCAGTTCACCGTGCAGTAGGGCGCGCAGGGCTTCTCAGTACGGTACTCGCGGCGGATATCCTCGACGGTGTAGGACTCGAGGGGGATCGCCGGATAGCCGCGCTGTTGTGAGCAGTAGTGCACGAGCCCATTCTCGTCGATGTAGAGGTAACGCGCTCCCGCGCGGCAGCGCCAGGTGTTCGACTTCCCCTCGGCCAGCCGGTCCTGGAACGACCCGTTCATCCGCATGAGGCCGCGCCCCATGGCGCTGATCTCGCGATAGACGGCCATCTCCCGCTCCCCGAGCGGCCGCAGCTGGCCCTTGCCATCGTGGACGATCCCCACAGAGCTCATGAATCCGAGCTCCCGCGCCCGCCGCGCCACGGTGAGCGCATCCTCCGGGTTGGTGACGCCGCTGCCCATCACGGAGTTGATGCTCACGCTGAACCGGGCGTGCTCGGAGAGCCACTTGAGCTTTGGATCGAGGAGGCGGAGGCTCTTCAGGGACACCTTGTCGGGCTCGACATTGTCGATGCTGATCTCGAGATGGTCGAGTCCGGCGGCGTTCAGCGCACCGATGCGCGCCACGGAGAGGAAGTAGCCATTGGTGATGAGGGTGACGATCATCCCCCTGGCGTGGATGCGGGCGATGATCGCGTTCAACTCCGGGTGCATGAGAGGCTCGCCGCCGCTGATGGTGATCGCGGCGGTGCCCAACTCCGCCAGCTTGTCGACGCGGCGGAGCATGACGTCGAGGGGCACGGGCTGCGAAACCGCGTCGTACTCGTTGCAGTAGGAGCAGGAGAGGTTGCAGCGCCGCATCGGGATGATGTGAACGAGAATGGGATGATCCTCGTCGAGCAGCCCGCCGACCACTTTGCCGATTGCTCTCGGCAACCACCGCATACTCTTTGCAGCCATCGTCCCACCTCCTCGTCAGTGTTCGGACTCGGGCCCTCGCACCACGCCGCCGGCCACCACGTCACCGGAGAAGTCGCTCTCTCCCACGAACGCGCCGATTCGCGCGTTGCGACCGACGGTGATTCCCTCCGGGACCCGCGCACCCTTGCCGACCACGAGCAGCCCGGTCGCCAGGTGCTCCGGGCACGCCTGATTCGGGGTCATGTCGTCGCCGAAGCCGATGCGCGCCCCCTCGCCCACTACCACCTCCTTGTCGAGAATGGCGCGGTCCAGGGTCGCATTTCGCAGCACCAGCGTATCGTTCATGACGATGCTGTCGCGCACCACCGCGCCCGGGGCGACCACCACCCCCGGGAACAGGATCGAGCGGTGGACCGCCCCTGAGATCCGGCAGCCGTTGGCGATCAGGCTCCGCTCGGCGACCCCGCCGGCTTCGAAGCGCACCGGCGGGCGCACCGCGCTCTGCGTGTGGACGAGCCACGAGGGGTCGTTGAGATCGAGCGGCGCCCGGTCCGAGATCAGGTCCATGTTGGTCTGGTAGTAGGACTCCAGTGCCCCCACGTCCTGCCAATAGTCGCGGAACCGATAGGCGTAGACCGCGCCGCCCCGGGCGACCAGCCGGGGCAGCAGGTCCTTGCCGAAATCGTGGCTCGAATCCGCCATCGCCGCGTCCTCGATCAGCCAGTCGATGAGCGAGCGGCGGTCGAACAGGTAGACCCCCATGGAGGCGAGGCGCGAGCGGGCTTGGCGCGGCTTTTCCTGGAACCCCACCACCCGCCCGCTCACGTCGGTCTCGAGGATGCCGAACGCGCTCACCGATTCGGCCGGCACCTCGGTGACCGCGACCGTCACCGAAGCGCGTTTCGCCTCGTGGAAGGCGTAGAGGATGTTGTAGTCCATCTTGTAGACGTGATCCCCGGAGAGCACCAGCACGTGGTCCGTTAGCCGCCGCCTCAAGTGGATGAGGTTGCGGTAGATCGCATCCGCGGTGCCCTGATACCAGTCGCTCGCGACCGTGTCGAGCGAGGGCTGGAGCAGGTGGACGCCGCCTCGGGTCCGGTCCAGATCCCACGGGCGGCCGATGCCGATGTGCTGGCGGAGCGAGGTCGGCCGGTACTGGGTGAGGACGCCGACATCAAAGATGCCGGAGTTCACGCAGTTCGAGAGCGTGAAATCGATGAGGCGGTACTTGCCGCCAAACGGGACCGCGGGCTTCGCCCGGCGCTCGGAGAGCAGGCACAGGCGCGTGCCCAGACCACCGGCGAGGATGAACGCGTAGCGATTGGCGTTCATACCAGGCCCTGGGTCGCCACGCGATCGGCGATGCGCGTGCCGGGCGCGAGCCTCCCCGCCGCGAAGTCGGCATCACCGGCCCCGACGCCGACCACCACCTGCGGCCCGATGCCCGCGCCGTCCGGGATCGCCGCGTCCTTGCCCACCAGTGTGAGACCG
>CAYONG010000206.1:0-7644 GCA_964405235.1 uncultured bacterium
GCCGGCGCCTCCCACGGGCGGTGGACCCACCGCCCGGGCAGCTTCGACAACTCCGGCACCCATCGACCCACATAGGCCCCGTGCGGATCGAAACGCTCACCCTGAAGCGCCGGATTGAAGATCCGGAAGTACGGCTGGGCATCGGTGCCGGTCGAAGCGGCCCATTGCCATCCGCCGTTGTTGCTCGACAGGTCGCCATCCACGAGCTGCCGCATGAAGTGCCGTTCGCCCAGCCGCCAGTCGAGGAGCAGGTCCTTGGTGAGGAAGGACGCGACCACCATCCGCACGCGATTGTGCATGAACCCGGTGGCCGCGAGTTCCCGCATCCCGGCGTCGACCAGCGGATATCCCGTCCGTCCTGCCTGCCACGCCGAGAGATGCTCGGGATTCCCCCGCCACCGGACGGCGTCGTACTTGCGGCGGAACGCCCCGCCCTCGACGTGGGGATGGTGGTAGAGCACCTGCGCGTAGAAGTCGCGCCAGCGCAGCTCGGAGACGAACTTCTCCGCGGCCGGGCGGAGGCGCCCGTCTTCCCGGGCGGCCGCGAGCACGGCGGACGTCACGGTCCGCGGCGAGAGGGTACCGAACTTGAGATCGGCGGAGAGCCGCGCGGTGGCGGGGTCCGCCGGATGGTCCCGCCCGTCCTCGTATCGTGCCAGGCCCCGCGACAGGAACTTGCGCAGCCGCTGTTTCGCAGCCTTCGTGCCTCCCGGCCATGGTGTCTGACCGGTTGAGAAGCCAAGCTCGCCGAGGCTCGCGATGGTCCTGCCAGGCAGATCGTGCGCCGCGAGCCGCCTCACGCTCGGGAGAGGTTCCGAAAGCGGCAGTGCCTCGCACGCGCGGCGGAACGCGGTGTAGACGACGAACGGCTTGGCTTCCTTCGTGGCCACGGCGCCCGGGGGCACCAGCAGACGGTCGTGGAAGCGCCGAACCGCGATCCCTTCCCGGCGTAACGTGGACTCCACGGCGTCGTCCCGCCGCACCAGTTGCGGTTCGTACTCGTCATTCCAGTACACGGCGTCGGCCCCGACCGCCCTGGCCGCCCTGACGACCGTATCGGTCGCGCGGCCGTGGCCCAGAGCCAGGTGGGAACCACAGGCTTCGACGGCGGCCGCGAGATCCGTGAGCGAGTCGAGCGCGAAGCGCACGCGCGTGGCCGCCATGTCCGGCCGCGAGAGGATCTCGGGCTCGCTCGCGTAGAACGGGACGACGTCCCCGCGCGCGTCGCGCGCCGCCTCCGCCAGGCCGGTGTTGTCGTCGAGCCGGAGGTCCTTGCGGAACCAGAACAGGACGCGCATGTGATCGAATCGCTCGGGCCGAGATCCCGATCAGGGAGCGGCCGGCTCTTGCGGCTGGAGCGTGACCCGCAGTTTGGCGAGGTCGTAACCCTGCGCGGTCAGGCGCTCGAGGATCCCCGAATACACGAGCGGGTCCATGGTGCGCGTGCGGCTGAGGATCCACAGGTACTTGCGGTTCGGGTGGCCGACGACCGCATATCGGTAGTCGGGGTCGAGATCGATGATCCAGTAGTCGCCCCAGAACGGCCAGAAGAAGGTCACCTTTAGCTTGGCATTGGTCTCCCGGTCGACCACGCGGGCTCGCCCCCGGGCGACGGTCTCGCGCCCGTCGAGCGAGTCGCGGTGGCATCGGTTGACCACCTGGATCTTCCCGTCCTCACGCAGCGTGTAGACGGCGGTGGTGGCCGTGCATCCCTTCTGGAACCGCTGCGGATAGCTCGCGATCTCGTACCAGGTCCCGGCGTAGCGCGTCAGGTCGACCTGGGCGACGGTCCTAAGCGGCGCGGGCTCGCTGGCGCTGGAATCAGGCGCGGTCTGTGCCGCTCCCGCCATCAGGCACAGGAGTCCCGCCGGCAGGATGAAGTGCTTCATGAATGACCCTCCGTTTGGTTCGTGCGTGGTTGGGGCTTGGGGGCGCGAGGCGCGACGGAAGGGCGAACGGCCGCCGCCGCGATCCCGCGCAGCATCCCGGCGAAGATGAGCCTGTGGACAGGATAGAGCGCATACCAGTAGAGAAGTCCCGCCAGCCCGAGCGGGTCGAAGATCGCCGTCTGCCGGATGCGCGCTCCCGCGGCGGTCGGCTCCACCTCGAACTGGAGCCAGGCCCGCCCCGGCAAGCGCATCTCGGCGGCCAGGCGGAGGACGCCTGGCGACTCGAACGCCTCCACGCGCCAGAAGTCGAGCGCGTCGCCCGCGCGCAGCGCTTCCGGGTCTCGGCGCCCGCGGCGCAGGCCTGGTCCGCCGATCAGCAGGTCGAGCCAGCCCCGCATCCGCCAGAGGCCGTTGCCAAAGTACCATCCCGTGTCACCACCGATCCGGCGGATCGGCGCAAAGGCCGGTTCGGGCCCGCAGGCGACCTCGACCGAGCGCGAATCGACGATGCGCGTCCCGGAGGGTCCGTGGGTGGCGGCTGGGCGATCGCCGAGTGCGTCGCACCAACGCGTCTCGGCGAAGGCGCGGTCCTCGTTGCGCAGCGCGCGGGCGATCGCTTCAGCGAATCCGATCGGGCGCACGCTGAACTGACGCCGGGCCCGGTCGTCCGCGACCACGGTCTCGTTGCGGACGCCATCGATCAGCACCCGGCCCACCGCGGCGTGGAGCGGGGTGATGAGCCGAAGCCACCGGCTCGAGAGGCGAGGCGTGAGGACCGGAACCGGGATCAGCCAGCGGCGAAGGCCACGCTGGCGGGCGTACTCCCGCATGATCTCGCGATACGACACCACGTCGGCGCCGCCGATCTCGAAGACGCCCGCGACCTCGGCCGGGACGTCAAAGGCGGCCACCAGGTAGGCGATCACGTCCTCGATGGCGATCGGCTGCGCGCGCGTGTTCACCCAGCGCGGGGTGACCATCACCGGGAGGCGCTCGACCAGCGCACGCACCATCTCGAACGAAAGACTGCCCGAGCCGATGACGATCGAGGCCCGCAGTTCGATCGTCGGTACGCCGGACCCGGCCAGCACCCGTCCAACCTCCTGGCGGCTGGCGAGGTGCTCGGAGAGACCCGGCCCGCTTCCGAGGCCGCCGAGATAGATGATGCGGCGGACACCCGCGGCCTTCGCCGCAGCCCCGAAGCCCGCGGCGGCCTCGCGGTCGCGGCGCGCGAACTCCCCGTGCGCGTCCATCGAGTGCACCAGGTAGAACGCGGTGTGCACACCCGCCAGCGCCGCGCCCAGCGTGGCCGGGTCGGAGACGTCACCGCCCACGACCGACGTGGAAGCGCGGACCCGTGGGGCCAGCACCTCGGGTCGCCTCGCGAGGCATCGGACCCGCTCTCCACGATCCTCCAGTGCCGTCAGGAGCCGGCCACCGACATACCCCGTGGCGCCGGTCAGGAGCACGATGCCCTGCGATCGGGGAGCGGCATATGAGCCGGCGGCGCCGGACGCGGGCCCGCCGGTCAACCCAGCACCCGCGCGATGACCTCGCGGCGATAAGCGAAGATCCTTTCGATCATGGGGCGCACGAACAGCGCGTGAATCGGCGCCGTGAGGTAGGGGAGAGGGAGCGCGTAGTCCACGCGATCCCGGATCAACGTGCCGTCCCGGTGCGGGGCGAAGCTGTGGCGATGAACCCAGAGCGCATAGGGGCCGCGAAGCTGCGTGTCGGTGAAGGACCGGCCAGGGTTCCACTCGTCGATCCGTGTCCGCCAATGGATCGGCATTCCCATCAGTCGGAGACGGTACTCGATCAGCGCACCCTCGCGCATCACGATCGGAAGCGGCGTCAGGATCGTGAAGCCCAGCGAGGGCGGCGTGATGGCGTCGAGGTTGGCGGCGTTCGAGAAGAAGGCGAACGCCTCCTCGATCTCGGCGGCCACCACCTGCTCGGTCTGGAGCACGTGCGCGCCGGCAACGCCCCATCTGCGGGCTGGCGCGGGAGCCTCCACGGATGGGCCGTCGAGTCGCGAGGTCATGTTCTAGCCCTCACTCCGTGGCGAAGTGTCGCAGCGCTTCAGCAGGTAGTGCCCCACCAGCCACTCGTTGCCGTCCCGGAGCCCGAACATCCCGGCGCAGGCCAGGAAGAAGATCCGCCACCGCCCATACCAGCGCCAAGCCTCTGACGAGCCGTAGGTGCCGGCGAGGATGCGAAGCACCTCGCCACGACGGCGAGCCAGGTTCGCCACCCACGCATCGGCGGTCCGGCGATAGTGGTCTCCGTTCCAGGTCCATTCGGCTTCGACCTCGAACGGGATGTCGAGCCCGCGCAGGTAGTCCTGCGACGGCATCATGCCGCCCGTGAAGAAGTGGCGGCCGAGCCAGTCCTCGGGACCGTCGGTGCCGTACGGGTAGGTCGCACGGCGGTGGCAGAAGACATGCAGGAACACGCGGCCGTCCGGCGCCAGGCACTCCTCGATCCGTTCCAGCAGCGCCTCCCAGTTCCGCATGTGCTCGAACATCTCGACGGAGATGACCCGGTCGAACACGTCGAACGGCTGGAAGGCGTTCATGTCGAGCGTGCGCACCTCGAGGTTGCCCAGGCCCCGCCGGCCGGCCTCGGCAACGATATACGCGCGTTGCGACGCGGAGTTCGAGATCGCCACGATCCGCGCCTTCGGATACTCCGAGGCCATCCAGAGCGATAGCGAGCCCCAGCCGCAGCCGAGTTCCAGGATGCGCATGCCGTCCTGCAGGGCCGCCCGCTCGCACGTGATCCGCAGCGAAGCCGCTTCGGCCTCGGTGAGGTCATGCACGCCCGGTGCCCAGAAGCAGGCGCTGTACTTGCGATGGTCCCCGAGCACCATGGCGAAGAACTCCGCGGGAACCTCGTAGTGCTGCGCGTTGGCGAGCTCCGGGACCGGCGCGATCGGTCCCCGGCGCGCCTGGTCTCGGAATGCGAGTTGCGTCTGCGCGACCTCGGCGTCGGAGAGCGAGGCGAGGCGCGAGGCGTGGCGCTCGCATTGGCGCCGGATCGAGAGCCGCAGGAGGAAGTCGGGAACCAGCCCGCGCTCCGCGAGTTCGAGGCCGAGGGACAGGCCGCGGGCGCTCACGGTGAGATGCTCCGGGGCGGCCAGGGCATGAACGCCGAGGTCGCGCGCTGATACCGGCGATAGGCCTCGCCCCGGCTCTCGAGCATGCGCTGCTCCAGGAGCGGGATGCCCGTGACCTTGAGTAGGAACCACAGCATCACGGCGGGGCCGAGCAGCGCGAGCCACCGGCCGTCCCCGCCGGCGGCGAGGCACACGTACGCGAACCAGTGAATCCACTCGAAGAAGTAATTGGGATGCCTCGAGTATCGCCACAGGCCCTGGTCGCAGACCCGCCCCGCCGAGTCGCCGCGCGCGCGGAAGCGCCGCAGCTGGCGATCGGCCACGGCCTCACCGGCCACCCCGACGACCCAGATCGCGATCCCGAGCGCGTCCGGCCAACCGAGCGGCGAGTGGTTCCACGCGGCCCAGGCCATCGGCAGCGCAAACAGCACCGCCCACAGCGCCTGGAGCTGGTAGAACCCGAACATGTACGCCTGGAAGCGCGATCCCCACTGCTCGCGCATCCTGCGGTAGCGGACATCTTCGTGCCGGTCCCCGGCGACGCGCTGCCAGAGATGCCCGCCGAGGCGGAATCCCCAGAGACCGGACAGCCCGGCGACGATCCACCCGCGGGCGCCTTCGCCCAGTGCGAGCGCGAACCACACGCCGACCAGGGCGGTGGCGAACGACCAGGCCACGTCGACGATGGCCGCGTTGCCGCTGCGACGCTGCCAGAGCCAGAGCAGCGCCATGAGGACGGCGCACACCGCCCAGGCGTGAAAGGCGAGTCGGAGTGTCACGGGCGCGCCCCGGCGTCGACGGGACCCGAACGGTGGTCCGCCGGCCCTGGAAAGGTCGAGGATGCCCTCCAGCCCGGCTTCGCGAGCACGATCTGCAGATCGTCCACGTAGTTCTCCTCGAACCCCGCTTCGCAGTAGCACAGGTAGTAGGTCCAGAGCCGAACGAATCGCTCGTCGAATCCGAGCGTCCTGACCTCGGCGAGCCGGGCGGTGAACGCCTGCCTCCATCGGCGCAGCGTTTCGCCGTAGTGGCAGCCGATGCTCTCGACGTGGTCGACGCGCAGGTCGGTGCGCGCGATGGCGCCCGTGATCGCGCCGAGCGACGGCAGGCTGCTGCCGGGGAACACGTAGCGCTGGATATAGTCCACGGACGCCAGATAGTTCTGGTAGTCACGGTCGGGCATGGTGATCGCCTGGAGCAGCATGGCCCCGTCGGGGCGCAGCCGGTCCGCGCAGGCCCGGAAATAGGCAGGCAGGTTCGCGTGCCCCACGGCCTCGATCATCTCGATCGACACCAGCCGGTCGAATGTGCCCGAGAGGTCGCGATAGTCCGTTCCGAGCACCTCGATGCGGTCCGACAGTCCCGCCGCGCGGACCCTCTCGATCGCCATGTGGCGTTGCGCGGCCGAGATCGTGGTGGTTGTGACGCGGCAGCCGTAGGTCCTGGCGGCGTGGATGGCAAAGCTCCCCCAGCCCGTCCCGATCTCGAGCACCCGGTGGTTTGGACCCAGGCCCAGCTTCCGGCACACGAGGTCGAGCTTGCGCACCGATGCCTCGTGGAGCGTGCTCGCTGGCTCGGGGAAGACCGCGCAGGAGTAGGTCATCGTCTCGTCGAGGAACAGGGCGTAGAATGCATTGCCGAGGTCGTAGTGCGCGTGGATATTGCGGCGGCTCCCGCGACGCGAGTTCGCGCGCAGGGTGTGTCCGAGGCGCGCGAGCGGGCGCGCCAGCGCGGTGTGCGCCCAGCGGCCCCCGCCCTGGCGCGACACATTGCGTGCGAAGACGCGCAGCAGACTGGTGAGGTCGTCGGTCGTCCATTCGCCGCGCAGATAGGACTCCGCGAACCCCAGCGACCCCGAGAGCGCCACGCGCCCATAGAACCGGGGATCGAGGACACGCAGCGAGGCGGGGGGGAGGTCGGATCCCACACCGAAACGGCGCGTGCCGCGGTAGTCCTCGACCGACAGCAGGCCGTCGCGGACCGCCGCCAGCCGCTGGTGCACCAGGGCGCGCGCCAGGCCAGCGGCCACGCCGGGGGCGCCAGGGCGGCGCAGGGCCGTCGGCAGCGAAACCGCCGCGCTCATGGGCGGACCGCTCCGCGCAGCCCACCCGGGTGCGGATAGTAGGGGCAGCGCTTGATCCACAGCTTGAACGCCTGCCAGTAGATCGCGGCGATCACCTTGCCGGTCATGAACGGGTGCCGGACGAGGGCAGCGGCCAGGCTCGTCGTGGTGATTGCGCGGCGCTCGAGCGTCATGGTGGCGTCGAAGAGGGTCCGGCCGTTCGAGCGGTTCTCCATGTGAACGGTCAGGCGCTGGCCCGGCGTCGTGAGCTGCCAGGCGTAGTCGAGATCCATCGGCATGAAGGGCGAGACGTGAAACTCCTTGGGGAAGGCGAACGCCATGACCGACCCCGCCGGTTTCGCCCGGCAGTCGAGAACGTGGCAATGGCGCTCGCCCCAGGGGGTGTTGTGGATCTCGGCGACGATCGCCTCCAGGCGGACGCCGTCACGATCGAAGCAGTAGTAGAAGCTGACCGGGTTCATGCAGTAGCCCCAGTACCGGAGGTGCGTCAGCAGGCGCACCGGGCCCGCGGGCCGGAATCCCGCCCGCTCCTCGATCAAGTCCCGCACGCAGGC
>CAYONG010000207.1:0-3082 GCA_964405235.1 uncultured bacterium
CGGGCGATCTCCGGCAGGCGCTTGGGGCCGAGCACGAGCAGCGCGACGACGAGCACGACCATGAGCTCCGTCATGCCGATGCCGAACACATCGCCTCCCCGGGATCCCCAGCCATGAACGTGGGCCGGTGACTGTATCGGATCACTGGGCAGCCGCGACGAGACCCATCGACACAGGGCGAGGACAACGGGGTCGCCGCCCCGAGCCACAAAGCCACCCAACCCCCCAACAAGCAGCTCTGCAACTCAGGACGGCAACGACCCGCCGGCGCCCTTTAACCAGACTTGACACGCGAGCGCAAGTGAAAAGTGAAACGCGCATCGTCATGAAGCAAGTCGCCTGGCGCCGGGGTACCCGGCGCCAGGCGACGCGCAGCACGCCGCAGGCGTGCGAAGCGCGGGTGCGCCTGGCAGGCGCAGCAGATGGGAGGTGGAAGTCCAAGCCCCGGGCCCTGATGCAGGGAACCGGACACCGAAGAGACAAGGGCGTTGATCTGGAGCACCAGGTCCCTGGATGTGGAGCAGCCGTGAGGCGAGACCCTTCTGGGCCCGCGAGGGGAGGTCTGGTGGAGTCATAGGTGCACGACCCATTCGAGCGAAAGCGAAGCGCCGTAAGGCGTCGCCAGCGGGCGAGCCGGCCCGTAGCGGTGAAGCCCGATATGCATCGGAGCTGGCGGGCGTATTGGCGACGGGTGGGGCGTGAAATCTGTTGAGGCTGACCCAGGGAGGTCTGCTGGGTTCCGCGCGAGCGGTAGCCCGTAGGACGAGAAGAACGAAAGGCGATGACCCAGCAGAAGTCAGAGGACCGCGGAGTAGTACAAGGCCGTGGAAACACGGTTGGAACGCAGCGGATCGAGCCTGCTGCGGGAGCGAAGGCGGTCCCGGTCTACGAAGAGGTGAGACAGCTCTCGCTGTTTCTCGAGACAGCCGACAAGCTCGCGCGAGCGAGCGCCGACGGCGAAGCGGCCCGTCCTGTAGGACGAGCGGCGACGCGCGGGGCGCCGAAGTCGAGGGACAAGGGGAGACGAGTCGAGCCCGCGACGATGGAAGCAGTGGTGCAGCGATTGGAAGCGGCGTTTGAACGGGTAGCGCGGAACCAGGGGGCGCCGGGCCCAGACGGGGAGACGATCGAGGAGGTGCGGAAGCATCTCGGAGAGATTCTGCCCCGGCTCCAGGCCGCACTGCTCGCGGGGACCTACTGGCCTGGAGAGATCCGGCGGGTATGGATTCTCAAGAGCGGGGGTGGGGAGCGAGGGTTGGGCATTCCCAACGTGATCGATCGGATGGTGCAGGAGGCGGTACGCCAGGGACTCGAGCCGGTGTACGAGCCGACGTTTCATGCGAGCAGTCACGGGTTTCGTCCTGGTCGCAGCAGTCGTACGGCGATCGCCGAGGCGGTAGGGCATCTGGAGGAGGGGTACGAGTGGGTGGTGGATCTGGATTTGGAGAAGTTCTTCGATCGAGTTCACCATCAGAGGCTCTTGTCGCGGCTCGCACAACGGGTAGCGGACAAGCGGCTGCTCGTGCTGATCGGACGGATGCTCAAGGCGGAGGTGGTGATGCCGGAGGGGGTGAAGGTGAGCACGGAGGAAGGGGTTCCCCAGGGGGGTCCGCTTTCGCCGTTGCTCAGTAACATCGTCCTGGACGAGCTGGACTGGGAGCTCGCGCGTCGGGGGCATCGGTTTGTCCGCTATGCGGATGACACGAATGTCTACGTGCGCAGCGAGCGGGCGGGGCAACGGGTGAGGGCGAGCGTGAGCGCGTTCATCGAGAGGCGGTTGCGCCTGAAGGTGAACGAAGCGAAGAGCGCGGTCGCCCGGACCGAGGAGCGGCACTTTCTGGGTTTCTCCCTTTGGCGCGAGCCACGGGAGGGGAACGTGGAGGTGCGGCTGTCGGAGCGCTCGCGAGAGCGGATCCGGCGGAGGATCTGCGAGCTGACGCCCCGGAATTGGGGCGACTCGATGGGGGCCTGCATCGGCAGGATCAACGAGTACCTGGTCGGCTGGATCCAGTACTTCGGGATCTGTACCTCGGGCGTCGAGCGAGAGCTGGGCGCTCTGGACGCGCACCTCCGGCGACGGTTGCGCGCGATCCAGCTCAAGCACTGGAAGCGCAAGCGGACGATCGTGAAGCGGCTGATTCGGCTCGGCATCCGTGCGTCCAAGGCGTGGAGCAGCGTCTACGAGGGGCACCGGTCCTTCTGGAAGCTGAGCCACATCGCGATAGTCGACCAGGCACTGCGGAATTCCTACTGGGATGCACGTGGGCTGCGGTCGCTGCGCGAGCTTTGGCGGCGGATGTCCGAGCCCATCGTGGCCCCGGTCCAGCTCTCGTTGCTGGATTGGGATAGGGGGAGGTCGTGAACCGGCCGGCCGTCCGGGGTGAAAACCGGCGGTCCCGAAGAGCCGTATGTGAACAGCACAAGTACGGTTCTGTGAGAGCCGCCCCCGGTAACGGGGGCGGCTACTCGATGTGGTCCGGCCCGCGAAAGCGGGCCGGACCGGGCCCCGTCAGAACGGAATTTCGTTGAGGTGGTGCGCGACGTTGCCGACGCCGTCGGTGATCATGACGCGCTCGCTGAAGCGCCAGCGGCCGTTGGCGCACTCGAAGGCGTCGCGGTAGGCACCGCGCACGATCGGCTGCAGCTCGATCGTGCCGGCAATGGCCTGGAATACGGTGAAGTAGCAGCGCGCGCTCGCCGAGCGCGCGTCGTTGGCGAGATCGATCATCAGGTTCGTGGTCACGTGGCGCGTGCGCGGGTTCGCGCCCGGGATGTCCGGGCTGCACTTGTGACCTGCGGTGTCGTAGAAAGTCGTGAAGCGCCGGTACATGGCGCGCACCTCATCCACACCGCGGAAATCGCCTCCGTCGGAGCGCACCACGGCGTGCGCGAGCAGCTGCGCGACCCGCTCGAGGTCGCCGCCGTCGAGCGCCTCCGCGTAGCCGTAGATCAGCTTCGAGATCTCGTCGCGCGCCTCCGCGCGCAGGGCAGCAGCTTCTCCGGGGGTCGGCATGTCTTCTCCTCCTCGCATCCCGCACCGCTCAGAGCGAGTGAGTCGCCAGCTCGAAGCCGCCGGGCGTGG
>CAYONG010000208.1:0-3277 GCA_964405235.1 uncultured bacterium
GCGAGGGGAATCGAAGGCATCGGCAGATCCGTCTCCCTGGGTGCAGGTCCTCTGAGGGTGCGGGAACGAGAAGCCCGGAAGCCTTGCGGATGCCGGCACAACATTCAAGGGCAGTGGAAGATGGGGTTTTCGGGAGGCACAACCCCGCGCTGTCTTGCGCGCCGCGGCGAACTGGGGCGCCCCACTCCGGCTGGAGTCCGGACCTGCGCGCCGGGTCGGGCTGGCGACCTGCGCGCTCCGGGCCGCGGGCGGGGCTCGGGGCCAATTCGCTCTGGCACGGGGCGGGAGGAGTCCTTAGAATGTCGCGGTTCCGCCTCCCGGCAGCCTGCGGGTCGGCCTGTCGCGGCCCCCACATCTTGCACGGATCCACTGGAGGTGCCCCGTGAGTCTCTGGCCGTCGCGCGCGGCGCTCGTCGTCCTCCTCCTGAGCGCATCCTGGGTTTACGCCGCGCCCGCGACCAAGCTCGATGCGAGGTGCCGGGCGGCCGTGGCCTGCCTGCGCGCCGGCGACCGCTCGATCGAGATGATGCGCCGGAGCGGCATGGCGGTCGATCGCGAGGGGGCGCTCGACGTTTTCATCCGCGGTCCGGTCACCCGCCAGGAGCTCGAAGCCGCCGGGGCGCGGGTGCATACCGAGTTGCCCGGGCTCTTCACCGCCTCCATTCCGGCGTCGGCCGTGGATCGCGTCGCGGCGCTCGACGGCGTGATCGGGATCCGGGCGGGAGCGCCCTGCGCGCCCGAGCTCGACCTCAGCGTGCCGGCGACGGGGCTTCAGTGGTTGCGAGGTCCCGGGCCGGCATTCACGGGACTGAACGGCAATGGCGTGCTGGTCGGGATCGTCGACTCGGGTGTGGACTACCAGCACGGCGACTTCCGGGACTCGACGGGGGCCACACGCATTGTCAACATTTGGGATCAGACGGTTCCCGGCCCCGGTCCGACGGGCTTGACTTTCCCGTACGGCAAGGAGTGGACGCAGGCCCAGATCGATCTCGGAACCTGCCTGCAGGTCGATACCCTCGAGCACGGGACCCACACGGCCGGCATCGCCGCGGGTGACGGCAGTCAGACGGGCGGTGCCATCCCGGCCTTCAACTTCGCCGGCATGGCTCCGCGCGCCGACCTGATCGTGATCCAGACCGACTTCCTCGCTCCGGAAGTCATCGACGCCGTCCAGTACGTGTTCGCCAAGGCCACCGCGCGCGGGCAGAGTGCCGTGGTCAATCTCTCGCTCGGAACGCAATACGGGTCCCATGACGGCAACAGCGAGTTCGAGCAAGCCCTGAACGCGCTGGTAGGGCCGGGGCGGATCGTGGTCAAGTCCGCCGGCAACGACCGCGGCAAGGCGGTGCACGCCGAGGTCTTCGCGACCGCCCCCGGTGCTTCGGCGACCGTGTCCGTGGCCGGGTCGGGGCTGTACCGATACTTCGAGATCGACGGCTACTACAATGCGACCGAGCGGCTGCGCGTGCGCGTGACCACTCCGAATGGAACGGTCATCGGTCCACTGGCGGTGAACACCGAGAATGCGCCGTGGCCCGGCCAGGTCACCCAGAACGGGACCGTGTACGTCGTCCACGACAGTCTCACCGGCGGGCGCAAGAACATCTACATGCAGGTCCAGATCGAGCAGTCGAACAGGAACATGAATGGGACCTGGACGATCACCCTGCTCGCCGACCAGCTCGGCCCGGCCAACGGGGAGGTCGATTTCTGGCGCTTCATCGCCGATCCCAACGTGACCGCGAACTTCGTCGCCGGGAACCAGTCCACCGAGGAGCTCATCACCGAGCCGGGCAATGCCCCCGATCTCATCACCGTGGGGGCGTGGGTGACGAAGTCCAGCTGGACCGCGTGCAATGGCGTGCTCACCAGCTACGCGGGGATGCCGGTGGCCGGCAGCCTCGCTCCGTTTTCGAGCCCTGGATTGACGCGTGACGGCCGGATGAAGCCCGATCTCGTGGCCCCCGGGAGCGCCATCGGATCAACCACGTCGTTCGACGTACCACACACGTGCCCGCCGTCGCCCACCGGGTCCGAATTCCTCGATGACGGGATGAACCATCGTATGTTGTCGGGGACCAGTTTGTCGGCGCCGCATGTGACGGGCGCCGTGGCATTGCTGTTGCAGAAGTTCGGTGCCATGACCCCTGGCCAGGTCAGGACGTATCTGCAGGCTCATGCGCTGGCGGACGGGTTCACCGGTGGCGTTCCTTCGAAAGACTGGGGCTACGGCAAGCTCAGGCTCGGCGACCTGATCGACCCCACCGTGCAAGTCGTCTACCCGAACGGAAGTGAGAGCCAGTTGGAGGGCCAGGTGATGTCGCTCGCCTGGACCGCCAGCGATTCACTCGGCAGCGTCGCGAGCGTCGATCTCCAGCTCTCGCGCACCGGACCCGGTGGTCCCTTCGAAGACATCGCGCTCGGGATCCCGAATAGCGGGACCTACGACTGGACGGTTACCGCTCCGACCACGAGCGCGGCCTACCTGCGGGTCGTCGCCCACGACACCGACGCGAACGTGGGGTCGGATCTGAGCGACGCCGCCTTCAACATCGTTGGACCGACCGGTGTGCCGGGAGACGGCGCACCGATTCCGGCATTCGCCCTCGCCCGTCTCAGCCCCAACCCGACCTCGGGCGAGACGCAGGTAGGCTTCGCCGTGCCGCACGAGTCACGGGTTCGGCTCAGCATTCACGATGTCCAGGGCCGCACGGTGGCCGTGCTCATCGACGGTGTCGTGCCGACCGGGCACCATCGAGTCGCCTGGAAGGGCGGGCTCGGAGATGCGCGCGCGCCGGCCGGGCTCTACTTCGTGTGCTACGACACGCCCGAGGGGCGGCTGGTCAAGCGACTGGCCATGGCCCGCTAGTATGGAACGACGATAGTCAAGGCACAGTCTCTTCCCCTGCGGCCTGTGCATCCCGAAAACCCCGTCATCACGTCCCCGCGGCGGGCCAGCGTGGTGGTGACGCTGCGCTCAGGAACCGCCGAAGGGCTCGACTGAGTGACGGCCTGCGTCGCGCGATGGGAGGGAGGCTTGAGTGTGCCCGGCCTCAGCGCAGCGCGGGCAGGGTCCGGCCTTACGGCGAGCGATCGCTCAGCGCTCTTGCAGGTCGTCAGGCGGCGACGCGCTGGTAGTGGTGATGCAGGCCGCCGACCTCGGCAACTTCGGCCACGCGACCCTGTGCCGCCGAGTGGATCTCGCGCGGGTCGGGGCAGTCCATCTCGAGGGACTGATGGGTCCGCCAGCGGTGGTAGTAGTCGAAGTAGTCGG
>CAYONG010000209.1:0-8487 GCA_964405235.1 uncultured bacterium
CATCGCATCAAGGTCGAGACCGGTGATGGGCGAGATGATCTGGGTCGCCTCCTCGGTGGTGAGGCCCAGCACACGTCGGGTGAAGTCCACCAGGTAGGCGGCGTACTCGGTGTCGGTGAGCGCCTTGCGCTCGTAGATCGAATCACCGTGGTAGTGCTCGGCCCCCTCGCCCATGGAGGGATCGGCGTGCACGAACCCGTACTCGTTCAGGAACGGCGAGGTCGAATCCACGCCCACCTGCTCGCCGTTGTGCATGAGCAGCACGTTGTAGGCCTTGAACGGGTGGGCGCCCGCGGGGTTGCCGCGGCCCTCGGCGTCGATCGCGGGCGAGTTGGTCGGGTAGCGGTGGTGCATCCCCCAGACGTGCGCGTACAGCGCTGTGGTGCGGAAGCTCTGGCCCTTGACCGTGACCTCGACGCCCGGCCCGGCTTCACCGAGCGCCCCCTCGCGCGCCCCCGGGTAGCCAGCCCAGAAGCGGTCGAAGTCGAAGTACTCTGGGATGGTGTGGGTCCAGCCCGAGATCTTTATCGCGGCCAGGTCCTCGCCGAGCGAGACGACATAGCCGCGGCGCTTGGCCGCGTACTTGCCTGCCGGTGGGATCGAATCAGGTGGCGAGTGCGTGCGGTAGTAGCGCGAGTCGAGAAGGTGGGCGAGGGCCGAGAAGTACTCCTCGCGTACATCGATCAGGAAGTCCACCAGCCGCTCGCTCAAGGCCGCGCCGCCGGCCAGCGACACAGCGGTCTCGATGCCTGCCGCGATCGCCTCTTCGAAGCTCTCGAGCGACAGCTCGAGCACCCCGTCCGGGATGTCGCTGTATTTCGTGCGCCGCTGGAGCCAGTGGGGGCTCTTGAGCAGCGTGCGGCCGTAGCGCTTGAGAACTTCGGGCTTCATCTCGACGAAGAACATGTGGAAGTCACCGGGGTTCTCGCGCAGGTCGGCCCGCCGCCAGCCGTCTGCCCCGGCGTACTTCTCGCGCACCGGCAGGCAAAACTCACCGAGCCGGTGACGCACACTGTCTGACGAGTGCTCGACGCCGGCGGCGGCGAAGAACCGGCAACCGGAGAGGTGCCCGAGCATCGCCCGCAGACTCTCGTCGCGGTCGGGACCGATGGTGTTGAGGATGAGACAGGTCTTCTCGCGCACCGCCGTCGGGGCGAAGCCCGCAAAGTCGATACCGCCACCACGATTGTTGCCGCCGTTGTAGGAGCGGCATGCGGCCTCCCAGATGGCGGCGACTGTGACCGGCTCGGAAACAGCGAGCGAGCCCACGCGACAGGAATCGTGCTCGGCCTGTGGCGGCTTCCCGGCCGCCGCACCGTCGAGCGCCGGGTGCCGCGGCATCTCGAGCAGATCGGTGCGACCGCGCAGCTGGCGGATGTCGCGGATCATGTGTTCGGGCAGCGCCTCGTTGCCTTCCTCGTCGAGCGCTCCGCTCTCGTGGTTGAGCGCGTCGATCAGCACCGCCAGCTTGACCAGGTTCAGCACCGTCCAGTTGCGGAAGCGCCGGCGCATCAGGCGGCGGTCGTTCTGCATGGTCAGCTCGGGCTTGGTGGTGATGCCGCCGCGCGGGCAGTCGAGGTGGCAGTTGCCGCACTGGTTACAGCCGAAGGCGACGGCCTTGCCGATGCTCGCCTCGACCAGCCCGTCGGCGCCGGCGATCAGAACCTTGAGCATATCCAGCTCACCGCGCAGCCCACCCGAGGCGAACAGCCGCGTGCCGCCGCCGGCCCCGAACGGCGCACCGTTCAGATCGCGTATCGGCTTGAGCTCGCCCGAACGGTCGAGGTCCACCTTCTCGTTCACCAGCGCGTGGTGCGTATGGAGGATGGTGCGGAAGATGTCGGGCCAGCCCACGTGTGAAGAATCGGCATGGTAGTTGCCCGAGCCGCCCAGCCCCGAATCCACCAGCAGGTAGTCGACCACGAAGTTGGACCACATGCCCGCGGCCACGTACTTCGTGTAGTTGGAGCCGGTGATCTTGATGCCGCAGTGGTTGTGATAGAGCAGCCAAAGCCACACCTCGGCCGGCATGTCCTCGATCGAGTAGATGTCGTGCTTGGGATCGGGCGAGAGCGCGTCGGTGCCGGCCGGGATGTTGCGTGCGCGACTCACTGTGCTGGTCACCTTGGCGCCGGAGAGCCTGCCACCCTTGCCGGGCTTGGCGCCCTGGTTGATCTTGATCTCGACGTCGCGCACGCGCCTCAAGTCGGCGCCGTGGATGCCGAAGTGACCGCTCGCCGCCTGCATGCTCTGCCAGCGCCAATCCTCGTCGCTGGCGAGCCGGATCGGCCCGCCCTCCCCCGACGATGTCATCGAGAACCCGGCGTTGCCCTCGATGCGTGCGCCGAGGAAGTCCTCGGAGGCGGCCCCGAGCGAGATGCTGGCGTGGCTTACCGGCCCGTGCCAGATCGGCTCGCGGAACCCAAAGCCCGACAACACGAGTCCGCCCGCTCCCCCGGGCTCGCGCCGCACCGTCACGCTCCCGTCGCGCGAGGCGCGGGCGACCGAGAGTCCGTGCGCACCGTGGTCGCGGGCGGTCAGCTCGATGCTCGAGGCGGCGCCCGACCCGGTTTCGCCGAGTGCCTGGTCCCGCGCCACCAACCAGAGCGCAGCATCGCCGGCGAGCGCCTGATCGAGCGCATGTCCCGAGGGGAACTGCACCTCGAAGCCGCCGCGCGCGTCGGCGGTGAACGATGCCAGCGCCGGCCCGTCCGCCTGGGCGTGGACCGTGACCTCGGCGCGCGATGGCACGGCGCCGGGGCGCATGAAACCGCGCGGCACGGCGAGCGAGACGTAATCGAGCAACCCGGGATCGCGCGCCAGCCGCTCGAGCGACCATTCGAGCGAGGCGCGAGAGAGCTTGACACCGATGGCGTCCAGCGACAGCGGACCCATGTCGCCGGCCAGGAAGAAATCGTCCGCGGCCGGCATGGCGCCTGCCGCCATGCGGTAGATGACGTCGAGGAAGTCGGCGTTCAGGCTCCGGTTGGTGTTCTCGAGGTGCCAGTTGGCGTTCTGGTGGGCCATCGCGCGCGCCGCGTGCACCAGCGGCAGGTCGGGGCTGAGATGGCCGAGCAGCGCCGAGGGCTTGAAAACCTCGCGCACCGCGCCCGGGACCGGCTCCGCTTCGAGCCGTCGCTCGTTCAGCTCGAAGTTGAGCGCGCCGAACTCCGGCGTGGCGAGTGTGTCCACCTCGCGCACCCAGTCCTCGGTCATGGTGATGGCCATGGTATTGCCCGAGGTCTTCTGGATGTCGTCGATCCCCATGCACGAGAGGAAATCGAGGATGCTGTGCTGCCAGCAGGTGAGCGTGTTGAGCGCCTGGCGCTTCAGCTCCGCCGGGTCGCGGTCCGCGAGCAAGGCCAGCGCCGGCTCGATCGGCGCGCCGTGGTAGACGTCCACCAGCTCGGGCAGGAGCGCGAGCCCCGCCAGGTGCGTCATGGCGCCGCCATTGGCGCCCAGCAGCACCGCCTCGTAGACGGTGGCGGCCGAGGAGTGCGTGTCGGTATCGCCCCCGGCCGAGACCAGCTGGACGCGGGCGCGGATCAACCGGGCCTTGAGGAACGCGTCGATCCTTGGCGTCAGGCGGTATGACTTCTCGCCCCCCGCGTGGTAGTGGATCATCGCCACGCCGTCCAGACGCACCGCGGCTTCCAGCGCCTCCCAGAAGCCCTCGCCGTGCCGCAGGTGGACCGAGAGCAGCAGCTCGGGGTTCACCGCCAGCACCTGCGCCGCGCCCGCCGCCAGGTCGGTGCTCCATTCCAGCTCGGCCACGCGCCCGGCCGCAAGCAACGCCCGCAGTGCCGGCGCGGCGGCGGCGCCGTCGGCGAGATACGCGCAGTGCCGCGGCGAGAGCCGCACGACCATGTCATGCGCGTGCGGCAGGAACTCCTCGTGATGCGCGATGCACCGGTCGGCCTCGATCACCACCAGAGAGCGGGTGTGCAGGTCTGCCTGCGGGTCGGCCGCCGCAATCGCTTCGAGCCAGGCGATCTCCATGCGGAATCCGTCCGTGTGGGGCAGCGGCCCCACGATCATCGGCAGGTCGATGCGCACTGACCGCAGTGGGACCTGGGTCAGCCCCTCGCCGGTGCGGAAAAGCACCGCCGGCTGCTTGCGGACGATGTCCCATGCGGTCGAGAACTCTTCGCGCAGCCCATCGTTGGCCGGATGCGTGATCGCGGCGTGCGAAAAGTACGAGCGCCAGAATCCGTAGTGCCAGGCGGCGCCGAGCGTCAACGGCTCCTGACGAAAGCGCTCCTTCAAGACCTTGTCGATGTCGAACGAGTTGATCTCGAGCTCCGGGATGGCGCCCGAAAGCTGCGAGTAGCGCGCCAGGAAGACCCGTCCGCGCTGGGCGCGGCCCAGCTCCCAGAAACTCTGCTCATCGATGCCGACGCGCTCGAGGAGATGCGAGAGCACTCGCCGGGGCCGCTCGGCGACCCGCGTGCTCTGAGGGTCCACGACCAGCGTGAGCAGGTCTTCCCAGAGCGCGAGTCGCCCGCGATCGAGCGCGACGTCGGGCGAGGTCCCGCCGCCGGTGGCCGGGTGCTCAGTCGCGACGCTCACGTCCGTCCTTCCCGCTCGAGCTCCTCGAGCGCCACGAACCAGTCCCGCGTCGGGGCTTCCATCACGCGCAACGTCTGCCCTCCGTTCAAGAGATTCGCCGGGCACACCTCGACACAGGTGCCGCAGCCGATGCAGCGCTCCTGATCGGTGGTGATCCAGCGCGGGTCGTCACCCTCGTACTCCTTGTTCGCCGCGGTCGGACACACCGTGACACAGGCGCCGCAGTGGATGCAGGTGGCCGCCGGGCCCGCGTCGTTCTCGGCCCGCAGCAACAGGAAGCGGTTCACCCCGGGCAGCGAGGCGGGCGTGCGCCGGAGATAGACCCCCGGGCGGATGTCGAGAAACTCGCGCGTGTAGGCGGGCGAGCCGCGCACCGCCCCGAGGATGGCAAGGTGTCGCTCGCGACGGGCCTCCTGCGTGGGGGCGCTGATCTCGGCGCGCTCCGTGATGCCCTGCATGACCTGGTAGAGCGGCAGGTGCGGGATCCCGGCCTGGCAGACCTCCTCGCAGTTCCCGCAGCGCATGCACAGGTCGAGCAGCTTGATGCCGGTTCCGCCGATCGGTTCCCCGGCGTACACCGACTCGCCGATGTGCGTGAGCATCTGGGGCAGCCGGATCTTGGCCGATTGGAAGATCGGGCAGACCGTGTTGCATTCACCGCAGTTGACGCAGTGGAGCGCCCGGGCCGCCGCCGCCTGCGGGGTCGCCGTCCCTATCGCCGGGACCGGCCCCGTAGCGCCCGCGTGAATCGTGGCGCCGATCACGGCCGGCTCGCCGCGCCCGTGGGCCGGGCCCGGCAGCCCCGCGAGCGCCCGGCGCGCCGAGCGCACCAGCCCCGCGAGCGGCGGCGAGCCACCTGCGATCCGCATGAAGGCCACCCCGGGCTTGAACGACGCTGCGGTGAGCGCGCCCAGCAGGCCACGCAGGCGAAGGCCGAACAGGACGCCGCGGCCCAGAAGCCCCGCCGGGTCGAGCGCGCGCTTGATGGCGCGCATCCGCGTCGCCCCATCCGCGCCAAACTTGCGCGTCATCCAGGGCGACTGCCAGCGGCCCAGCACGTACGGCCTGCCGTGGTGACGGGCCATCGCCAGGTCCAGCAGCGCGGGCGCCAGCATCAGATCCACAGCGAAGGCGCCGCTCCTGTGGTCCACGAGGTAGGCCGCGATCACCAGCGCGGTGCCGTCGGCGAGGTAGTAGACCTCGGCGTCCAACTCGCTGCCCATGCCCCGCGCCAGGCCTTCCGCGGCCGGCAGGAAGCGGGGCACGTCTGCCGCAGGCATCACGATCTCGGCCGCCAGCAGTCCCGGCCCCAGCCGCTTGGTCTGCATCGGGCGGAACCGCTCGGCCGCGAAGCGCTCGCTCTCACGGGCAAGCACCCGCGGCTCGCCCGGGCACTGCGGAAGGACGACCGCGAACCCGCGCGCGGCATTCACGCCGAGGAAGTCCACGAACAGGTATCCCCCGGCGTCCGGGAGGTCCACGTCGGTCGCCGCGCCCAGCCCCTCGGGTCCGACGATCCGGGTCCACGGCAGATCGGCGCCCGAGGAGAGATTGCCGGGCCGGGCGCGCCACCCACGCGAGTCCTCGTCTTCCCACACGCGGCGCACGTGATCAAGATGGGAGCCCGAGAGCAGCTTTACGTTCGCGGGCGAGGCGAACGCGCTGCCGGCTTGGCGCGCCACCCACGCCGCGGCCTCGAGCGCGCCTTCTCGCCGCGCGAAGGCGAGCAGGAACGCGCCGATCTCGGCCCTCGGCACGACCGTGACCGCCAGGCGCAGCACCAGGCCGAGCACCCCCTCGCTGCCGGCGAGATCGGCGAGGCCCATCGGCTTGTAGCGGTGCGCTGTGAACCATCCGTCGCTCTCGGCCGCCGGCAACGTCTTGCGACGGTGCCCCTCGTCGGGCACGTCGAGCCGCCCGTCGTCGTGGAAGCGCACGTGCTCGCCGGCCGGCAGCAGCACGTCGGCGGCCCTGACGCTGTCGAGCGCGCGGCCGCTCCCGTACGCATTCATCCCGATGCCGCCGGTCACGAACCAGCCAATGAGCGTGCCGCCCAGGTTGGAGGGATAGACCGTGAGAGCGCGCCCCTCCTGGGCCAGCCGCTGGTGGATGGTGCGCAACCGCGCTCCGGCGCCCACCACCACCACGTTGTCCTCGGCGTCGAGGTCGATCTGATCGAGGCGCGAGAGGTCGAGCGTGAGCCCACCGTCGTTGGGCACCGCCCCGCCCATGGCGGCTGAGGCGGCACCGCGCAGCGTCACCGGCACGCGGGCCTCGCGCGCCCAGCGCAGCGCGCGCGCGGCCTCTCCGAGACTCACCGGCTGGAAGATGACGTCCGGGACGGCCCGCGTCAGGACGCGCGTGAAGATTGTTCCGAGGTAGACGTTCTGGTCGCGGTCGGCCTCGCCACGCAGAAAGGTATCGGTGATGACGCGGTCATTGAGCGTCGAGGCCGCCTCGGACTTCTCCGCGTGCTCGGGGCGGAGCGCCTCGAGCAGCCTGCCCGCCAGCGCCCGCGTGCGGCCAGGCGCCACGCGCCCGGCTGGCGAGCGATTCTCGTCGAAGAAGAAGCTGAGATCGGGGATCGCGGACCGGAGCACGCTCGACCGTTGGTCGGACGGAAGCTCCAGGAAACGGCTCAGCGGCTGCCCGATGATTCTCTCGAAGAATGACAGGGCGGTCGTCCCGGGGGGTTCAGGGAAGGGTGGAACCGCCTGGCGGGCTCACCGGACCGCCGCGCGCGGTGCTCGCGGGCGGGAATCCCGGGACCGGTTCCGGCAGTCCTTCGCGCGCGAACGTGCGGCACTATAGCAGAGCGCGGCGGGAAGGGGGCACGGCGCAGCGGACGGGCGGCGGCCGGCGCGCGGGCAACCCCCCGGTGACACTCGGACGCTAGCGGCTCAGCAGGATCCCGGTCACCTTCACAAACGAGAGCACGAAGCCGACCGCGGTGGTGGCGAGCAGCGCCAGCGCCAGGATCTGGACGCCGCGGCTCTCGCGCTTCTCGCTGAAGCGCATCGCCTCGGCCGTCACCCACCCGCCCGCGAACCCGCCGGCGTGCGCCCAGTTGTTCACGCCGCTCATGAAGAAACCCATCGCGAACATGATCGCCGCCCACTGCCAGAGCTGCATGGTCATCGCCGTACCGCCGCGCTTGCGCCCGTAGACGATGAGCGCCGCGAGCAGGCCGAAGATGCTCCCCGAGGCGCCGATGGAGGGCGCGGGGGTCAGGAGGTTCGAGACCACGAATCCGGCTGCCCCCGAGAGCGAGAACAGCGCGAATGCCCGCGCCGGGCCGTACGCGCTGGTCACCATCGGGCCGAGGTTTCGGATCCACATCACGTTGAAGAAGATGTGGAGGATCCCGCCGTGCAGGTAGATCGCGGTAAGGACCGTCCACCACCATCCCTGCTGCCAGGCGACGCCGCCGGTCATGCCGAGCTGGTAGAGCGCGCGCTGGCCGGGCGACAGGAGCGAGAACAGCCCGCTCATGCGGAAGATCGCCTCGGGTTGCAATACCAGCGAGGCCACATAGAGCGCGATGCAGCCGGTAGCGATGACGCTGATGAGATCGAGCTGGCGGCCGAACAGGCGCTGGATCACGGGGGTCCAGCCGTAGAGCCCGGGCCGCCAGGCGCCGCAGAACGGGCACTTCTCCTCGCCGACACCGATCAGCTTCCCGCATTCGGGGCAGATCATCGAGCCCGTTGTCTGTCGCGCCATGGCGCGGGAGGATACGGCAGGCGGCGAGATGGTGCACGCGGCCGGCGGACACGCCAGCCGTTTCGCAACATCGCGGCCCGGGGCGCGGGAGTGGGGTTGTGGGCGTGGGGATCGGGGTGCTCGGGGATGGGATTGCGGAGCGACCTAGATTCGGGACACACTCCGGCCCTGCGAGGTGGGATCCGCGGCGGAGTG
>CAYONG010000210.1:0-12814 GCA_964405235.1 uncultured bacterium
GAGGTTTTCGGTCAGCCTGGCGGCGATCGCTTCCTGCTCTTGGGGCGAGAGCGTGATGCGCAGCGCCTCGGCGATCTTGCGCGCGATCTCGTCCTGCACCTCGAAGACGTCCTTCATCTCCCGGTCGTACCGCTCCGACCAAAGCGGAAAATCCGTGCGCGCATCCATGAGCTGGGCGTTGATCCGCAACCGGCTCCCGGCGCGGCGCAGGCTGCCGCCCAGCACATAGGCGGTGTTCAGCTCGCGCCCCACCTGTTGGGGCGTGACCGACTTGTCGCGGTAGGCCAGCACCGTCGGGCGCGGAAAGATCTTCAAGCCCTTGATCTTCGACAGCTCGGTGATGATGTCCTCGGTGATCCCGTCGCGGAAGTACTCGTCCTCCTTCACCCCGCTCAGGTTCTCGAAGTAGAGCACCGCGATCGACTTCTCCGCCTGCCTGCCCGTTCCCGTGCGTGAGTCGCCGGCGCCCGCGGCGCGCTGGCGCCCCGAATCCAGGTCCCGCTTGAGCCGGATCAGGTCGGTCTTGAGCTCGTTGGCCGACTGGTAGCGCAAGTTGCGGTCCTTCTCCAGCGCCTTGTCCAGGATGCGGCCGAAGTCGGGCGGCAGGCCGGGATTGAGCTGGGCTGCCGGGGTCGGATCGCGGTTGAGGATCGCCTCGTAGATCACGGCCGAAGTTTCGCCGGCGAACGGCGGCGTCCCGGTCGCCATCTGGTAGAGCAGCGTCCCGAGCGAGAACAGGTCGGTGCGGGCATCGGTGAGCTGCCCCCGAGCCTGCTCAGGCGACATGTAGGAGACCGTTCCCAATGCCGTGCCCGGCTGCGTCAGCTCGTCGCGGACCATGACGGTGTCGACCTGCGAAGCGGCCAGCGCGGCCCCGCCCTTGCGCGCGACCTCGATCTTCGCTAGCCCGAAGTCGAGGATCTTGACCTGGCCGCGCGGGTTCACGAACAGGTTCGCCGGCTTGATGTCGCGGTGCACGATGCCCTTGGCGTGCGCCGACTCGAGCGCGTCGGCGATCTGGATCGCCATGGTCAGCAGCGTGTCCATCTCGATCGGCGGGCGCCCCGACATCTTCTGCGCCAGCGTCTCGCCCTCGAGCAGCTCCATGACGATGAAGTGCTGCCGCTCGTGCTGCTCGATCGCGTAGACCGTGCAGATGTTGGGGTGATTCAGGGCCGAGGCGGCGCGGGCCTCGCGCTGGAACCGCTCGAGCGACTGCGCGTCCTGCTCCAGGTCGGCGGGCAGGAACTTGAGTGCGACGCGCCGCCCGAGCCGGGAGTCCTCGGCCTCGTAAACCACGCCCATGCCGCCGCTGCCGAGCCTCCGGGTGACCGTGTAGTGGGAGACGCTGCTGCCGATCATGGTGTCCATGGTCATCGGGGCGCCCGGCCGGAATCGGCGGAGCTGTCCGCGCGCGCGAACGGACGTCGTGTCGTGGCGTTCATGCGCTGGTGGCCGTCGGAGGATAGAGGGTCTCGAACTCAGGATCGCCGTGGAGCAGGGCAAGGTCGGGGTCGCGGCGCGCCCAATCCGCCTCCTTGAACCCGGCGTTCCAGGCCTTGCGAAGGGCGTCAAGCCCTTCGGCCTTCTTCTTCATCTTGCAGAACACGCAGGCGAGGTTGTAGAGCACCGTGGCCTCGTTGGGCCGCAGTGCCGTCGCCAGGTTGGCCTCCCGGACCGCGTCCTCCATGCGATCCATGTCGGCGTAGTCACCCGCGAGCAGGACGCGGGCACGTGCGTCTTCGGGCACCGGCTTCAGGTGGTTCTCCAGTGCTAGGATTCTCCGCTGGCGTACGTTGCGCAACGTCTCGTCCTTTCCGAGCGCGCCCAGAGCGTTCGTGATCGGCACGTAGACATTGTAGTCGTCGCCGCTGGCCTCCAGGGCCTCTTCCGCCATGTTGGCCACTTCCTGATAGCGGCCGGCGGCGAACAGGGCACGGCCCAGCAGGTAGTAGGCTCCCTCGCAGTCACGTTTGCGCTCGATGGCTTCCTTGGCGCTTCGAACCGCCTCGTCGTACTGGTTGCCCGCGTAGAGCACCCAGGCATTCGCGATCTGAACCTCGGGCAGCTCCGGCTGCAGGGCCACGGCCCGCTGCGAGGCCGCCATGGCGCGCCCGATCCAGGTCGCGTCGCGTTGGAAGTTGTAGTGGTATTCGGCGCAGACCTTTGCGATCGCGGCGTGGGCCAGGGCAAACCTGGGGTCCATCGAGACCGCGTTCTCGAACATCTGAAGCGCAAACTCCAGGTCCTGCCGCGTGAGTCGGCGGGCGTAGCTCTTGCCACGCAGGTAGAGGTCGTAAGCTTGGAGGTTTTCGGTCGGCCTGCTGGCCAGCGCCTGCTGCTCCTGGGGCGTGAGGGTGATCCGCAGCGCTTCGGCGATCTTGCGCGCGATCTCGTCCTGCACCTCGAACACGTCCTGCATCTCGCGGTCGTAGCGCTCCGACCACAGCGGAAAATCCGTGTGTGTGTCAACCAGCTGAGCGTTGATGCGTAGCCGGCTGCCGGCGCGGCGCAGGCTGCCGGCCAGCACGTAGGCCGCATTGAGCTGCTGTCCGATCTGCGCCGGCGTGACAGCCTTGTCCCGGTAGGCCAGCACGGTCGGGCGCGAGAAGATGTTCAGCCCCCGGATCTTGGACAGCTCGGTAATGATGTCCTCGGTGATCCCGTCGCGGAAGTACTCGTCCTCCTTCACGCCGCTCAGGTTCTCGAAGTAGAGCACCGCGATGGACTTCTCCGCCGGCTTGATGCTCGCGCCGCCGCGTGATTCAGCGCTGGCTGCCGCTCGCTTGACAGCCGAATCGAGATTGCGCTTGAGCCGCATCAGGTCGGTCTTGATATCCGTGGCAGTCTGGTAGCGCAGGTTGCGGTCCTTCTCCAGCGCCTTGTCCAGGATGCGGTCGAACTCCGGCGGCAGCGTCTCGTTCAACCGGGTGGCGGGCTGCGGGTCGCGATTGAGGATCGCCTCGTAGATGACGGCCGACGTCTCGCCCTCGAACGGCAGCGCCCCGGTGGCCATCTGGTACAGGACCGTGCCGGTCGAGAACAGATCCGTGCGCGCGTCGGTGAGCTGCCCGCGCGCCTGTTCCGGCGACATATATGCCACGGTGCCCACGGCCGTTCCGGGCATGGTGAGGTCGTTGCGGGCCGCCATGGTCTCCATCTGCGAAGCGGCGTGGGCCGCCTGCCCCGGCAGGCGAGCCCCTTCGATCTTGGCGAGCCCGAAGTCGAGGATCTTCGCCTGCCCGCGCGCGTTCACGAAGATGTTCGCCGGCTTGATGTCGCGGTGCACGATCCCCTTCGCGTGCGCCGACTCCAGCGCGTCTGCGATCTGGATCGCCAGCTCCAGCAACGCCTCCAGCTCCATCGGCTGGCTGGCGATGGTCTGCGCCAGCGTCTGCCCTTCGAGCAACTCCATGACGATGAAGTGCCGACGCTCGTGCTGATCGATCGAGTAGACGGTGCAGATGTTGGGGTGGTTCAGGGCGGAGGCGGCGCGCGCCTCGCGCTGGAATCGCTCCAGCGACTGCGGGTCATGCTCGAGGTCCTCGGGCAGGAACTTGAGCGCCACCTTGCGTCCGAGCTGCGTGTCCTCGGCCTCGTAAACCACACCCATGCCACCGCTTCCGAGCCGGCGGGTGATCCTGTAGTGCGAGATGGTCTTGCCGGGGAGATCGTTCATGGTCGAGAGGCGGGAGATGTTACGGGCGGCAGCGTGAAGGGGTCAAGGTGGAGGCGCTCGCCGCGCTCACCCCCCCGCGCCGCCTCCCTCGCCGAGACCAGGCTCGGTCTGGCGCCTTGGGTCGAGCGCCTCCTCGATCTGCGCCGCCGTCAGCTTTGTCATCTCGCCCGCCAGCTCGCGCACCGGACGGCGCTCCTTGAACGAACGCTTGGCAATCTCGGCCGCCTTGTCGTATCCGATCAGCGGGTTCAGAGCGGTCGCCATGCTCGGGGAGATCTCGACGTAGGCGCGGCAGGTCTCCTCGTTGGCGATCAGCCCGGCGATCGCCTTGTCGGCGAACATGCGCGATGCGTTGGCCAGCAGGCGGACGCTCTCGAGCAGGTTGCGGGCGATCAAGGGCAGCATGGTGTTGAGGTCGAGCTGCCCCCCCTGCACGCCCAGGGTGACGGCGACGTTGTTGCCGGTCACCTGCGCGCACACCTGGATCAGCGATTCGCAGATGACCGGATTCACTTTGCCGGGCATGATGCTCGAGCCCGGCTGGACCGCGGGCAGCGCCAGCTCGGCCAGCCCGCAGCGCGGCCCGCTGTTCATGAGCCGGATGTCGTTGGCGATCTTCATCAGGCTGGCGGCCACGGAGTTCACCGCGCCGCTCGCCCACAGGGCGCCATCCTGCGAGCCCTGCGCCTCGAAGTGGTTCTTTGCCTCGACGAACGGCAGGCCGTGCTCCTTCGCCAGCCGCGCGGCGACGCGGCGGGCGAACTCGGGATGCGCGTTGAGCCCGGTCCCGACCGCGGTCCCCCCCAGCGCCAGCTCGCACAGGTCCGGCAGCACGCCCTTGAGGCGCGCGATGCCGTGCTCGACCATCGAGGCGTAGCCGCCGAACTCCTGGCCGAGCCGAATCGGGGTGGCGTCCATCATATGGGTGCGTCCGCTCTTGATGATCCCGTCGAACGCCTTCGCCTTGGCGGCCAGTGCCGCGTGCAGGTGCTCGAGCGCCGGCACCAGGTCGCGGTGGATGGCGACCGCCGCCGCCACGTGGAGCGCGGTCGGGATGACGTCGTTGCTGCTCTGTCCCATGTTGACGTGGTCGTTGGGATGGACCTTTTCCTTCTCGAGCAGCCGGCTCGCGAGGCGGGCGATCACCTCGTTGGCGTTCATGTTGGTGCTGGTGCCGCTGCCGGTCTGGAACACGTCGATCGGGAACTCTGCGTCCCACTGGCCCGCGGTCACCTCGCCCGCCGCGCGCTGGATGGCGGCCGAGAGCGGCGCGGGGAGCAGGCCCAGGTCCTGGTTCACGGCCGCCGCGGCCGTCTTGATCCCACCCAGCGCGTGGATGAACTCGGGCGGCATCGGCTGACCCGACACCGGGAAATTCTCCACCGCGCGCTGGGTCTGGGCCCCGTAAAGCGCACCGGCCGGGACCTTCACCTCGCCCATCGTGTCCTTCTCCACCCGGTGCTCCGACATCACTCGCCCCTCCCCGCACTCGCGTTGTTCAGGTGCTCGAAACCGCACAACTCGACCCGATGGTCATCCGGGTCGCTGAAGTAGATGGAATCCGCCCGCCAGCTCTCGAACGTCACCGGCCCCTCGACCACGACCCCGAGCGATTCGAGACGCGCCTTCTCGGCCGGGATCGCCGCACGAGCGACCGCGATCGCGAAGTGAGCCGGGCCGCCGCAGTGGGCCGCCCCGTAGCTGAGCGGCCGGCTCGTGAGCCCGAGCCGCGGGAGCAACCCGGGCGGCCCGCTCCACAGCCACGCCCAGTCGGGCCCGGGTTCACGCTCGAGAGCGAGCCCTACCACATCGCGGTAGAACGCCACCGCACGGGCGACATCGCTCACCCTGAGGATCAACTCCGAGAGCCCCCTACGGGGCGTCACGGACGAGCCGGCCGGCGCGGTCATGCGCTCCTTCCTTCCCGCGCCCCGGGTGTGCCCACCCGCTGTGCGCGCCCGCATCCTAGACCAAGTCGCTCCCGGCTATGCACGGGGCCCGCCTGCTGCCCGGGTGGAGGCGGCGATCTCACGCGCGCGCCTCGGCCTGCCGTCCCGGCCGGTGGAACACAATCATGAAGTACGCCACGCCCACCGCCCCGATCGCCGCCGCCAGCCAGAACGGCATCTGCGGCTGGCGCGCATACAGGAGCCCGCCGGCGATGCCGGCCGGGATGATCAGCACGCTGCGCGCCAGGTAGTAGGCACCGACGGTCTGGGCGCGGGCGTCCTCGGGCGCCGCGTCCACGATCATCGCCTTGCGCGCGGGTTCCCCGAGCTCCCTCAGGCCGGCGACCACGAACGCGATGGTGAGCGAGGCGTGATTGCTCGCCAGGCCGACCATGAGCGGGAACGCCGCGAACATGATGAATGTGATGGCGACCGGCAGACGCGGACCGAACCGGCCGGCGAGCCACGCCCCCGGGAAATAGGAGGCGATCGAGACCGCCATCTGGAGTCCGATCCAGCCCCCGTAGCGCATCGGGCCCGCGTCCAGGTATTTGAGCACGTAGACCACCACGAACACGTCCGCCATGCTCTCCGCGGCGCGGGCCAGCACGTCGGCGAGCAGCAGGCGCCGCAGCGGCGTGGGCGCCCGCCGCCACAACGCGCGCAGCCCGTGCGCGCGGGCCGCGGGCGGGCTCGCGGGCGGCAGGTAGTACTTGTTCTGGAACCACAGGGTGATGATGGCGAGCATGATGGAAATCGAGAAGCCGATGCGCAGGCCGTCGCGCAGCCCGAGGCGCTCGACCAGCATCCCCCCCAGCGTCGGGGCGAACACGATCGGCACCCGGCGCAGCACGCTCTGGATCAGGAAGCCGCGCGCGCGGCGACCGGGCGGCAGGCTCTCGGCGACCAGCGCGAACATCGCGGGCGAGGCGAGGCTTCCCCAGGCGGTCGCGAACAGGAGACCCAAGAACATCCACTCCCAGGATGGGGAGACCCAGAACGCGACGTAGCCGAGCCCGGCGATGGCGGTGAAGAGCAGCAGCGCCCGTTGGCTGCCGTAGCGGTCGCTGAGGGCCCCGCCCGGATACTGGAGCGCCGCGTCGATGAAGTCCTTCGATGAACCCCACAGCCCCAACGCCACCGCCGGCGCCCCGAGGGTAACGAGATATACCGGCAGGAACCGGGTCCACAGCTGTTCCCCGGCAATCAGGGCGAACACCGCGGCCGACATCACGACCACATTTCGGGTGCCGCTCATTCCGCCTCGTCGGGGATGATCTCGTAGCGGCTCACGATCTCGACCGAGGGGGCGAGCGTGGCGTGCACGCTGCAGTACATCGTGTCGCTGAGCCGGATGGCTTCCTCGACCGCCGACGGGTTCAGGTCGCGTCCCCGCACGCGGTGGACGATCTCGATGCGCGTGAACCTGCGCGGGTGGTCGGTGCTCCGCTGGCCGTCGAGCGCCACCTCGTAGCCCGTCACCACCTGGCGCTTCTTGCGCAGGATGCCAATCACGTCCATCCCCCCGCATGCCCCGAGCGCGGCGAGCAGGGCTTCGACCGGGCTCGGACCCTGCGGCGTCGCGCCGCTGTCCATCAGGAATCGCGTACCGCTCCCGAGGCGCGCCTCGAAAACGATCCCCGGACTCTCGATCGTCTGCAACACCACGCTGGCGGTATTCGCCATCCCTTCCCTCCCGGCGCCCGCTAGACGGCGCCCGTAACGGTCTCGTCCGCCGGGTCGCGTCGGGGCGTCCCCAGTGACAGGTTCAGCTCCTCGTCCGACAGCACCTGGCGCCGGTTGAGGATCTGCGAGGAGTCGTGCTCGAACAGCAGGTGGATCATATGGTCCAGGCCGACCTCCAGTTGCTTGCGGAAGCCCACCATGGTGATGAGGTAGTAGGCGGCCCACAGCAGCCACGCCACGCGGCCCGAGAGCGGGACGCCGAACAGCTCGACCACCGAGCTGTGCTTGCCGAGCGAGATGATGTAGCCCTTGCCCTCGTATTCGAACGGTTCATCCGGCCGTCCCACCGCGCGCCGGACCAGCAGGTCGCCGACGTAGCGGCCGGTCGCCACCGCGGTCTGCGCGAGACGCGGGAAGGTGCCCCCGCGGCCGTCGGCGGCCGCCGCGCAGTCGCCGATCACGAACACGTGTTCGAGGGCATCCCCGGCGGGACTCAGCGCCCGCAGCCGGTCGTCCACGCGCACGCGACCATCCTCGCCGTGCGTAAGCGGCAGCTCGCGCACCAGTTCGGGCGGCCGGACACCGGCCGTCCAGATGAGGGTGAATCCCTCCACGACGACGCCGTCCACGACGTGCACTCGCTTGGACTCCACGCGTGTGACCGGGGCCTGGAGGCGCACCGCGACGCCATGGCGCTCGAGGAAACGCAGCACGTAAGCCGAATGATCGGGCCGGGCGGTGCTCACCAGCCGATCGCCGGCCTCGAGCACCGTCACGGTCAGATCCGAGCGATGGAGGCTCGGGTACTTGGGCAGCAGCGTCTCGCGCGCCATCTCCATCAGCTCGGCCGCCACCTCGACCCCTGTGACTCCCCCGCCGACGATGACGAACGACAGGAGCCGGCGGCGCTGCTCGCGCGTCTCGGCCTGCTCGGCCATCTCGAACAGCTCGACCACCCGCGCCCGCAGCGTCATGGCGTCGACGAGGGTCTTGAACGGGCGCGTGTGCTCGGCCGCGCCGGGCACACCGTAATGGTCGGTCTCGCTCCCCACCGCGATCACCAGCACCTCGAAAGACTCCACCAGGTTGTTGTGGAGTCGAACCTCGCGACGCGCGAGATCGATGTGGGTCGCCTTGTTCTTGTGGAAGCGGATGTGTCGATGGCGGGCCATCGCACGCAGCGGGTAGACGATATGGCGCGTCTCCACCGCCCCCACCGCGACCGCCGGCAGCAGCGGGTTGAACTGGAAGAAGTTCTCCTTGTCGATGAGCAGGGTGTCCCAGTACTCGCGCGCGGCGCGCGAACGGCCGATCGCGCGCGCGACGTCGAGTCCACCGAACCCGCCGCCCAGGATGAGGAGCCGCCTGCCCGCCATGATCGGGCAGCGTAACACGGGCGGGCGGCGCGCCCCCCCATCGGCTCCCCCCCATCGGCCCCAAATTCCGGACGCTCGCGCCACCGGTGGTGCGCTTGTCGGAGCGGCGTCGGTACGACCGCGCTGGGGCGACGCCCTCAGCGCGGGAGATCGCCCGATGGTCGGGATTTCGTATTCGTGGCGTGAATATCACGCCAAGGGCCAAGTTCCGTGTAGCTACATCAATCGCCGATGGTCCGGACGCTACGCCCGTTGATGTCTGCTCTTTACATCCGTCCCGCTCTGTGGCTTACTCATGCGCACTTCTCTCCATCTCGCTCCGCTCAAAATTCTCTTGGTGGCATGGGTCGTCAGCATCACGCCGCCGATCGCTGCGCAACGTGGATCATGAAGGAGATCAGATGGCAAAGGCTCGTCGCAAGCGCCATACCTACACCACCGGGCAGCGCAGCTCGATCCTCGCCGCCGCGAAGAAGGGCGGCCTGACGGCGCTCCAGGTTCAGAAGCAGTTCGGCGTGACCCCGGTGACCTACTACTCCTGGCGCAAGAAGCAGGGGCTGACGCGGCGCCGTGACGGCGCGGTGACCATTGTCGCCGGCCCGGCCGGCAACCTGGACCAGCACGTCCGGTCCGAGGTGCGTGCCAAGGTGCGCCAGATCATGCCGGGGATCGTGCGCAACGAAGTGAGCGGCTACCTCAAGGTTCTGTTCGGCGGGGGACGCGGCCGGCCGCGCAAGGTCTAGCGCCAGCCTCATCCATCGCGGCCCGGGCCTACGCCCGGGCCGCGTTCGTTTGCAGGCATGTGCTAGTTTGCCGCGATGCCTCCCCGCCCCTGGCCGCCGGTGCTGACGGTGGTCGCCATCGCGCTTGCGGCGAGCCTGTGGCTCGCGGGCACCTACCCGCTGATCGACCCCGACGAGGGCCGCAACGCCGAGGTCGCGCGGGAGATGATGGAGCGTGGCGACGCCATCATCCCGCACCTCGCCGGCATGCCCTACCTCGACAAGCCGCCGGCGTTCTTCTGGGCCGTGGGTGCGGCGATCGGAGTGCTCGGCGCCACCCCGTTCGCCGCCCGGCTCCCGGCGGTGTTCGCCGCCTGTCTTACGTTGTTGGTGCTCGGGCGCCTCGCCCTGCGCGAGGGTGACACGGCCTTCGCCGTGCGAGCGGCGGCGCTCGCCGCCGCCGCGCCGCTGTTCGCGGTGAACTCGGCCTACGTCATCTTCGACATGCCGCTCACCCTGTGCGTGACCGTGGTGTGGACCGGCCTGGTGCGCGAGTTGAGCCGGGGAGCGAGCGGGCGCCGGCGCGCCGCGATGTTTCTCGCCCTCGCGCTCGGCGTGCTGATCAAGGGCCCGGTGATGCTGGCGTGGGCGGTCGGCGGCTCGCTCGGCGCGGCCCTGCTGCTGCGGCGCGCCGACGCGCTACGCTGGCTCGGGTGGTGGCCCGGCTGGCTGGCGTTCCTCGCGATCGCGGGTGGCTGGTTTGCACTCGCCACCGCCCGCCATCCCGAATACCCGCGCTACGCGTTCCTCGAGGAATCGTTCGAGCGCCTCACCTCGGGCTCCTTCCGCCGCGAGCAGCCGTGGTGGTTCGTGCCCGCGGTGCTCGCGGGCGGCGCGCTGCCCTGGTCGCTCGCCACGCCGTGGGTGACGCTGCGGCGGCACCGGGGAGCCCCGGAGGCGGCGGCGCTGCCCGGCGGGGCGATCTCCGCGCGCGTTGCGATTGGCTTCGTGCTTTTCGCGGTGATCTTCTTCACCCTCTCTCGCTCCAAGCTCGTCACCTACCTGCTGCCCGCGCTGCCGCCGCTCGCCTGGCTGGCGGCGGCGGCGTGGACCCGTTACCCGGGCCCGGGGCGACGCTGGGGCTTCGTCGCGATGCTGCTCTTCACACCGCTCGTTCTGGTCGTGGGCGGGCCCGCGCTGGTCGACTACGCCCGATCCCAGTCGGGCGCCGGGCTCGCGGAAGCGGTCATGGCGGCGGGCGGCGGTTCGGTCCGCTTTGAGGCCTGCTATAGTCCGGGCACCGATTATCTGCTGGATCGGCGCAGCGCGCTGGTCGACGTCGGCGGCGCGGAGACCACCAGCAACTACCAGCTTCGCTACCGCGAAACCCTGGTGGCGCGGGGACTTTGGACCCCGATCACCGCGATCGATGCCGTCGCCAGCGACACCAGTGCCGCCGACACGACGGCGGTGGTCGTGCGCTCCGCGAAGCGGGAAGATCCGGCGCCCGACGGCTGGCGCGAGATCCATCGCGACCTCCGATTCGTCGCCTATCGCCGCGACGCCCCGCGCTGAGCAGCGGCATCATTGAAACGGGAGGCCCGAGAGACCGATGTGTGGCATCGCCGGACTGTGGGCCCCGCGCATCGACCCGGCCGAGCGGTTGGGCCTGGTAGCGCGGATGGTCGATCGGCTGCGACACCGGGGTCCGAGCGGGACCGCGGTCTGGGAGGGTGACGGCGTCGCGCTCGGCATCGCGCGTCTCGCCATTGTCGCGCGCCACGCGCCTGCCAGCGTGCTGGCGAACGAGGACAACACCCTGCGCACCGTGGTGAACGGGGAGATCTACAACTACGCGGCGCTCCACCTGGCGCTGCGAGGCCGCGGCCACGACGTCTCGATCGGCCCCGATACCGCGGTCATCCCCCATCTTTACGAGGAGGACGGCGCCGGCTTCCCGACCCACCTCGACGGCCAATTCGCGGTCGCGCTGTGGGACCGGCGCGCGCTTCGGCTGACCCTCGCGCGCGATCGCGCCGGCGAGAAGCCGTTGTTCGTCGCCCGCCACGCGCGCGGCGTCGCCTTCGCCTCGGAGCCCGCCGCGCTCACCGTCCTGCCCTGGATCTCGCGCGATCCCTCCCCCGAGGCGCTCGCCCGCTACCTCGCGCACGGGTTCTTCGCCGGAGAGGACTGCGCGTTCGCCGACATCCGGCAGCTTCCTCCCGCGCACGTGCTGGAGGTCGGCGAGGGGCTCGAGCGCGTCACGCGCTACTGGCGACCGTGGGACGCGCTGGTGTCGGGTGCCACGGGCGCGGCGGGCGCCGCCAGCACACCGCGCGCTCGAGCGCGGCGGGGGGGGCCGCTGCGCGCGAGCGCCGCCCCCGCCGCGGTCCTCGCCGCGCTCGAGAGCGCGGTCGAGTCGCGCGTCCCCGCCGAGGTCCCGTTCGGGGTGTTCCTCTCGGGCGGCATCGATTCGGGCCTGATCGCGACGTTGACGCGGCGGGTGTTGGGACGCGGGTTCCCCACCTTCAGCCTGCGCATGGCCCACCGTGGATACGACGAGTCGGGCTTCGCCCGCGAGGTCGCCCTCGCGATCGGGGCCGATCACCACGAGCTGACGATGGATGCGGCCACCGGCGAGGAGGCGCTCGCGCGCTATGCGGCGACCATGGACCAGCCGCTTGGCGATCCCAGCGTGCTGCCGACCTGGGCGCTCGCGCGCCTCGCGGCCCGGCACGTCCCGGTCGTGCTCACCGGCGAGGGCGGCGACGAGCTGTTCGCCGGCTACCCGACCTATCTGGGTCATCGCTATGCGGCGCTGGCGAATGCACTCCCGGGCCCGCTGGCCGCCGCCGGGATGGCGCTCGCGCGCCACTTTCGCCCCGCCCACCATCACGTCACGATCGCGCACCTTATCGAGCGCTTCCTTGCCACGCGCGGCATCGCCCCATTCGAACGGCACCTGCGCTGGTTCGGCACCGCCGCCCCCGACGAAGCACTCGCCCTGCTGGCGCCACCGCTGCGCGCCGCGCTTGATCGAGCCGCGCCGCTGGCCCATGTCGAGACGCTGGCGCGGCGGCTCGACGAAGCGGGCGTAGTGCGCGACCCCGGTCATCCTGGCCTCGTTGCCTACCAACTGCTCGATTTCGAGCTCTACCTTGCGGGCGACCTGCTCACCAAGGTGGATCGCTGCAGCATGGCTCACGGCGTCGAATCGCGCGCGCCGTTCCTGCGCCAGGCGCTGGTGGAGTTGGCGCTCGCCCTGCCGGAGTCCGCCAAGCTACGCGGTGGGACCGGCAAGTGGGCGCTGCGAGAGGCGGCCCGCGGCCTCCTGCCCGCCGACGTGCTCGGAAGGCGCAAGCAGGGGTTCTCGCCGCCGTTCTCGGCGTGGGCGCGCGGCCC
>CAYONG010000211.1:0-2352 GCA_964405235.1 uncultured bacterium
ACCTGGAGCGGCGAGGTGGACGGTGGGCGCGCCCATGCGGGCGTCTACTTCCTCCAGCTCCGGGGCCCCGGCGTGACGAAGACGCAGCGCATCGTCGTCGCCCGCTAGTTACGCTCCGGTCGAAGGGCCGGCGCATGGGCCCCGCGGCCGCCGCCGCGGGGCCCGTGGCGTAGGGGCGCCCGCCGTCGGCGGGACGTTCCCCGGCCGGTGCGATGGCTCCCGCGCGGCGAGGGTGGCGCTTTTCGAGCGGCCCGGGTCTGGGCGCGTTTCCGGCGCTATGCTAGGCTCCGCCGCTCTCATCGGCGGCGGTTCCTAAGGCGCCAGCGACTCGCAACCCACGACACGAGGAGGTCTGATGCGTCCCGGCCGCCCCGAGGCGCTCCAGCAGCCCTACGATCCGGCCCGGGTCGAGGCCCGCTGGTATCCCGAGTGGGAAGCGCAGGGCGTGTTCGCACCGCGCGAGACCGGCAAGCCTCCGTTCGTCATCATGATCCCGCCACCCAACGTGACCGGCTCGCTGACCATGGGGCACGTGCTCGGGGAATCCATCCGCGACCTGGTGGTGCGCTGGCAGCGCATGGAGGGGCGCGAGACCCTGTGGGTGCCGGGGATGGACCATGCCGGGATAGCCACCCAGAACGCGGTCGAGAAGAGCCTGCGCGAGCGCGGCCTGACCCGGCACGAGCTGGGCCGGGAGGGGTTCCTGCGCGAGGTCTGGGCCTGGAAGGAGCAGTACGGCGGGATCATCCTGCGCCAGCTGCGCCGGCTCGGCATCTCGGCCGACTGGACGCGCGAGCGCTTCACGCTCGATGAGGCCTACTCGCGCGCGGTGTTGCTCGTGTTCAAGCAGCTCCACGAGAAGGGCCTGGTCTATCGTGGACACCGGATCGTCAACTGGTGCCCACGCTGCCAGACCGCGCTCTCGGACGAGGAGGTCAACCACGTCGAGACCCAGGGCAGTCTCTGGTACATCCGCTATCCGATCAAAGGTACCGAGAAGACCATCACCGTGGCCACCACGCGTCCCGAGACCATGCTCGGCGACACCGGTGTGGCGGTGGCGCCCAAGGATCGCCGCTACGCCCACCTGATCGGCAAGACTGCCGTGCTGCCGCTCCTGCGCCGGGAGATACCGATCGTCACCGACGAGCTGGTGGACCCCAAGTTCGGGACCGGCGCGGTCAAGATCACCCCGGCGCACGACCCCAACGATTTCATGATGGGCGAGCGCCACGACCTTCCGCGGGTCGTGATCATGGACGAGCGTGGGGTCATGAACGACAACGCCGGGGATTTCCGCGGACTCGACCGCTTCGCCGCGCGCGAACGGGTGGTCGAGGCGCTGAGCGACGCCGGGTACCTGGACCGGATCGAGCCCCATCGCCACGCGGTCGGACACTGCGAGCGCTGCGATACCGTGATCGAGCCCTATCTCTCGCTCCAGTGGTTCGTGCGGATGGCGCCGCTGGCCGCTCCTGCCATCGAGGCGGCCAAACGCGGCCAGGTGAAATTCTATCCCACCCGCTGGAAAAAGGTGTACCTGCACTGGACGGAGAACATCCGCGACTGGTGCATCTCGCGGCAGCTCTGGTGGGGCCATCGCATCCCGGTCTGGTACCGGGGCCCCCAGGGCTCGGAGGAGATGGTGGTGTCGCTCGAGCGCCCGGCTGGCGAGGGCTGGACGCAGGACGAGGACGTGCTCGATACCTGGTTCTCGTCGTGGCTGTGGCCGTTCGCCACGCTTGGCTGGCCCGAGAAGACGTCGGATCTCGCGCGCTATTACCCCAACACGCTCATGATCACCGGCAGCGACATCATCTTCTTCTGGGTGGCGCGCATGATCATGGCGGGCTTCGAGTTCGCAGGCGGTGCTCCGTTCTCGCACGTGTTCTTCACAAGCATCATCCGCGATAGCGAAGGCCGGAAGATGTCCAAGTCGCTCGGTAACTCGCCCGACCCGCTGGCGATGATGGACCGCTTCGGCGCGGACGCCGTGCGCTTCACGATGATCTACCTAACGCCCACCGGGCAGGATCTCCAGTTCGAGGAGAAGCGGGTCGAGACCGGGAAGTTCTTCGCCAACAAGGTGTGGAATGCCGCCCGCCTGGTGTCGTTGCGGCTCGGCGACGAGGACATGGGCAAGGTCCGCGAAACTCAGCTCCGGCTGACGCTGGCCGACCGCTGGATCCTCTCTCGCTTCGCCCATGCGGTGAAGAACACCACCCGCTACCTCAAGACCTACCGTTTCAACGAGGCGGCCAACACGGTCTACCACTTCACCTGGAACGAGTACTGCGACTGGTACCTCGAGATGGCGAAGCCGCGCTGGGGCTACGAGGAGGATCAGGCGAC
>CAYONG010000212.1:0-16962 GCA_964405235.1 uncultured bacterium
CTGGTCGCGGTGTTCGTGCCGGTCGCGTTCCTCACCGGACGGGTGGGGCGCCTGTTCTACGAGTTCGGCATCGCGGTGGCGGTCTCGGTGGCGATCTCGGGGTTCGTGGCGCTCACCCTGACGCCGATGCTCTGCTCGCGGATGCTCAAGCGCACCGCCGGGCCCGGTCTGCACGACGAGGAGGAACTGCCGGGGGACCAGCCCGCCGGGCACGCCGTCGAGGCGGACGCGGCGGAGGTCGAGCAGGTGCGCAGCTGGCGGCTTTCGTTCAACCGCTTCTTCCATGGGCTTCACGTCACCTACGAGCGCCAGTTGCGCTGGGTACTGCGCCGCCGCCGCCTGGTCATGATCGGGGCGCTCGGGCTGGTCGTGGGGATCGCCGCGCTGTTCTTCGTCCTCCCCTCGGAGCTGACCCCGGTGGAGGACCGCGGACTGATCTTCACTATCGTGCTCGCCCCCGAGGGCTCGACGCTCGAGTACACCGACCGCTACATGCGACAGGCCGAAGCGATCTACCAGCAGCAGCCCGACGTGCGCTCGTTCTTCTCGGCGGTCGGCCTGGGGTTCGGCGGGCCCGGCCGGGTCACGGACGGGTTCATGTTCGTGCGGCTCAAGCCCTACGGCGAGCGGCGGCACTCGCAGCAGCAGATCGTCCAGATGCTGTTCCCGCGCCTCATGGGCATCCCGGGCGTGCTCGCCATCCCCATCAACCTGCCCAGCCTGGGCGGCGGGTTCGGCAGCCCGGTGCAGTTCGTGCTGCAGGCCGACACCTACGAGGATCTGCAGCGCGCGATCGGCCCGTTCATGATGGAGGCGCAGAAGCTAGGCTACCTGCTCAACATGAATACCGACCTCAAGCTGAACAAGCCCCAGCTCGAGATCGAGATCGACCGCGACCGCGCCTCGGCGCTCGGCGTCTCGGTGAGCGACGTCGGGAACACGCTCCAGTCCCTGCTGGGCGGCCGCGAGGTCACGCGCTTCAAGCGCGGTAACAAACAGTACGAGGTCATGCTCCAGATCAGGCCCCAGGACCGCTCCTCTCCGGCCGCAATCGACGGGCTCTACCTGCGTGGGCGCGAGGGGCTGGTGCAGATGGCGAGCGTCGTGCGGGTGCAGGAAAAGGTCGCGGCGAAGGAGCTCAACCACTTCGACCGCGTGCGCTCGGCCACGATCAGCGCCAATCTGCCCCCCGGCGTCACCATCGGCAAGGCGCTCATCGATCTGCGCGCCATTGCGAAGCGCACCCTGCCCCCAGGGATGCGCACCGACCTGAGCGGCGAGTCACGCGAGTTCGTGGAGTCGAGTGGCGGCCTCTACTGGCTGTTCGTCGTGGCGTTGCTGTTCATCTTCCTGGTGCTCGCCGCCCAGTTCGAGAGCTTCATTCACCCGCTCTCGATCCTGTTCTCGGTGCCGCTCGCGGTATTCGGCGCGCTGCTGACGCTGTTCATCTTCAGAGCGTCACTGAACATCTACTCGCAGATCGGTCTCATCATGCTCATCGGGCTCGTGACCAAGAACGCGATCCTGATCGTGGAGTACGCCAACCAGCGGCGCGCCCGGGGCGAGGAGTTGATCGACGCCGTGGTGCGCGCATCGCGCATCCGCCTGCGGCCGATCCTCATGACCACGTTCACCACCATTCTGGGGGTGCTGCCGATCGCCCTCGGGCTCGGTGCGGGCGCCGATTCACGCAAGCCTCTGGGTCTGGCGGTGGTCGGGGGGCTGCTCGGCTCGATGTTCCTCACCCTGATGCTGGTGCCAGTGGTCTACACGCTGCTCGCCCGCTTCGAACCGTTGCGCAAGCCGGCGAAGGCGGAGGCGGAACCGTTGGCGACCACGGGCGCCGCCGCGGTCGGGCACGCCCGGCCGCGCTAGCATCGAACGTTCAGCCTCGCACCGGCATCGCCGCCGCCGAGGCCGGGACCTGCTCGGCCCAGGCGAAATCGTCGCCTTCCGCGACCGGCCGGGCAAGGGCGACGGTCGGGTCGTGCTCGAGACAGATCCATGCCCCTTCCGCCACGGCCCGAGTGAGCAGGGCGCGCTTTTCGTCCATGGTCTCGATCGCCGCGATGTCGTAACCCATCACGAACGGGATGCGCACGTGCGATGCGGTCGGGATGAGATCGGCAACGAAATAGAGCGTCCCCTCCGGGCCGGACACCCGAACGAGCTGCTGCCCGCGCGTATGCCCTTCGGCGGTGAACAGCTCGATACCGGGCCAGGGACGCTGCGGACCGTCCCAGAGCCTGAGGACGCCGGCGTCCATCAACGGCACGTAGTTCTCGGGCATGTAGGAGGCGCGCTCGCGCGGGTTGGGACGCTGGGCGTTGTCCCAGTTGCGCCGCTGCACGTAGACGTGTGCGCGCGGCAGGCGCGGCGTGAGGACGCCCGCCTGCAGTCGGGTGGCCCCGCCGGCGTGGTCGAAATGCAGGTGGGTGAGCACCAGGTCGGTGATGTCCTCGACGCCAAGGCCGAGGACCGCGAGCGAGCGCTCGAGCGTGTGCTCGCCATGGTCCACGGCGTAGATGTCCACCAGCTTGGGCGCGAACTTGTCCCCGACGCCGATGTCCACCAGGACGCGCCGCCCCTCGCCCTCGATGAGGAGGACCCGCATGGCGAGCGTAATGCGGTTGCGCTCGTCCGCAGGATGGCTGCGAATCCAGATGGGCTTGGGCACCGAGCCGAACATCGAGCCGCCGTCGAGTCGGAGCGTTCCGGTCTCGAGCGTGTGGACCGTCCACGGGCCAAGGGTGAGCGAGGGCATGGCTGCAGCTTGGCCGAACCCACCGGGGCGGTCAACCGCAGGGGCGCGACCCCAGCGCGGCCCACCCCGCAGGAGGCGGCGGCTTGGAAGATTCGAGGGTGATCGGGCGGGATTTCGCCCTGTTCAGTCGCGGTAGAGCAACTTCAGCGATCCGAAAGAGGGCGCGAGGGCCGGCGTAACCGACTCGGCGCGGACCTCAAATACGTAATCGGCGTAGTCATTGTCGGTCGTTTCGCAGCACGGCCCAGGCAGCGCCCCGCTGTCGCGGCTCTCGAAGCACACCAGCCACGTCAGCGGTCGCGTCCACGCCGAGACGTCGAAAATCAGCGCCTGAATGTCGCCGCCCTCACCGGGCTCGTGCATGGCCCCCCGGCCACCCGGGCCCACATCGTTGAAGCTCCGGTTGGTGAAGAAAGTGTGCGAGCCCTGGCCGCTGCCGGCATCCGCAGTATGGAGGTAGAAGCCAACGCTTTGCCCCCCGTGCCTGAACCGGAGAAGGGTCGTCGCCGGGCCGGAGCCCCCGTTCCTGAAAACCGGGCCGTCCTCCCGTCCCTCGATCACCGGCCGGTGCTCGTCACCGGCTTCGATGTACCAGCCGAAGCCCGAACGCAGCGCCGTGCCCGCAATCTCGCGCAGCTGCATGATCGGCCACACCGAGCTCATCCACACGACCTGGTCCGGATCGCCCGGTCGCGCGCCGATGTAGTCCGTCTGCACGTTGATGCGCCCCGCCCCGTAGGTCGCATCGATGATGCTCTGGAGCTTGTTAGGCGGCGTGGACCACGAGTCGCCGATCACGGCGCGGGCGCCGGCGTGCGCGGGAGTGAAAACCGCAAGGAACAACAGGACCCAGAGCGCGACCAGACGGGAAGCAGATGTCGACATGAACACTCCCAGATGCGGAACCAGAGATGCCCATCCCAGGGGAGCCGGCGGTGCGATCGCTGCCGTTCATGTGCCATTCCGATCTTTCCGATCCCGAAGACATCCGGCCCGAAACTGCTCGGATTGAACGTTCGATCTGGAAGAAGTCTAGTGGCCGATTCAACGGGCGCAACACACTTGGCGCACAGCTGTTCGGAGCTGCATGGCAATCTGCAAGAATTGGCGATCTTCCGGGCAAAAGGTCGATGAGGAGTGAATGTGATCGGGCAAGATGCACGAGTACGCCCCCGGCGGAGAACGCCGCGGGCCCCGCAGAGAAGGATCGGGATTGGTTAGATGTGAATCGGACGCTTCGCCACCGCGAGGGCCGCTTCCTTCACGGCCTCCGGAAGCGTCGGATGGGCGTGCACGGAGCGCGCGATGTCCTCTGCGCTCGCGCCGAGTCCCATCGCCACCGCCAGCTCGGCGATGAGATCGCTCGCGCGCGGCCCGAGGATGTGGGCGCCGAGGATGCGATCGGTCGTCGCGTCCGCGATGATCTTGACCTGGCCGTCACGCTCGCCCATCGCGCGGGCGCGCCCGTTGGCGAGGAACGGAAAGACGCCGACCGCGGTGGCGACCCCCCGTTCCGCCGCGTCCTCCTCGGACATCCCGACGCTGGCCAGCTCGGGCCATGTGTAGACCACGTTCGGGATACACTCGTAAGCGACGTGACCGGGCAGTCCGGCGATCAACTCGACCGCCGCGATCCCCTCTTCTTCCGCCTTGTGCGCCAGCATCGGCCCGCGGATGACGTCACCGATCGCGTGGATCCCGGCGACGTTGGTCTCGAAGCGCGCATTGACTTCAATGCGCCCTTTCTCGTCCAGAGCGATACCCGCCTCGCGGGCTCCGAGGCCGTCCGTGTATGGTCGCCGGCCGACCGCGACCAGGAGCACGTCGCACACCTCCTCGCGCTCGCCTTCCTTGCCCGCGGCCGACACGCGCACCTGGTCGCCCTCAACGCGCGCGCCGCGGGCCGAGGTCTCGAGGTGGAACGTCATGCCCTGCTTCTCAAGAACGCGCTGGAGCAGGGCCCCGCTCTTCCTGTCCATGCCCGGGACGATGCGATCCATGAACTCGAGCACCGCGACCTCGGCGCCCAGCCGCATCCACACCGAGCCAAGCTCGAGCCCGATCGCCCCCGCACCCACCACCAGCAGGCGCTTCGGCACCTCCGCGAGCGAAAGCGCGTCGGTCGAGTGGACGATGCGCCGCCCGTCAAAGGCGATGCCCGGCAGCGCCGCCGGCTTGCTCCCGGTGGCGATCAGGATGTGCCGGGTCCGCAGACGCTCCGGCACGTAGGCCCCGGCGACCCCCCCGGTGCCCCCCCCGGCGACCCCGACGACCTCGACCTCTCCCGGGCTGGCGATTCGGCCGGTCCCGGTGAATCGGGCCACCTTGTGCTTCCGGAACAGACCTTCGATCCCGCGCGTCAGGTCCTTCACCACCTGCTCCTTGCGCCCCATCATCGTCGTGAGTTCCAGCTCGACCGTGGCGCGGATCCCGTGGGCGCCGAGGCCATGGCGGGCGAAGGCGAAGTGTTCGCTGGAATCGAGCAGCGCCTTGCTGGGGATGCATCCCACGTTGAGACAGGTACCGCCCAGTGCGGGGTACTTCTCGACCACCGCCGTGCGCAGCCCGAGCTGCGCGGCGCGGATGGCCGCGACGTAGCCTCCCGGGCCGGAGCCGATCACGATCAGGTCGTAGGGGGTGCCGGACATGGTTCGAACGCGTCTCCATGGCTCCTGGGGGGGGCGCCCGCGCGTCCCGGACGATGCGAAGCGCGGAGAGACTCCGGCATGGGGAGCGGGCGAGTCAAATGACCGCGCCTCGCGAGCGCCATCAGAATGGAGTTGACCGCGTCGGCTCGCCGTTTCAATATTCCCCTCGCGCGGCGAACGTGCCGAAGTGGAGGTCTGCTTTGCGTCTCGTCGGATCCGTCCTCACCCTGGCTCTCCTTACCGGCAGCGCCCCCTCGTCCAGGGCCGAGGCGGCCCACGCCCCCGACCGGCTGCTCATCAAGCTGCGCCCGACGGCGGCGACCAGCGCCCTTCCCGCGTTCGGCCGGCCGCGCGAGGACCTGGGGATCTCTTCCGTGGACGCCCTGCTGGCAGCGCTTGGGGTCAATTCGGTCGAACGACTGCTGCCTCCTGCGCCCGCAAACGGTCGTGCTCTGGCCGAGGCGCTCGGCATCGACCGATGGTGCCTCGTGCGCTTCGATGATGGCGTGGATATCGAAGGCGCACGGGCGACGCTCGCCGCATCGAGCGACATCGAGACCGCCGAGCTCGACTTCCGAGGAGAGGGTGCGGCGGTCACCCCCAACGATCCTTCCTTCGCGACCCAATGGCACCTGAAGAACCTCGCCCACCCAGGCGCCGACATCCACGCCCCGGACGGCTGGACGTGGACCACCGGGAGTGCCTTGGTCGTGGTCGGCATCCTCGATTCGGGCGGCGACTGGAACCACCCCGATTTGGCAAGCCGCATCTGGAGCAACCCGGGCGAGATCCCCGGCAACGGCGTGGACGACGACGCGAACGGCTACGTGGATGACATCCGCGGCTGGGACTTCGTCAGCAACGACAACAATCCGATGGACGACCATGGCCACGGGACCAACGTGGCCGGCATCGTCGGTGCGGTGACGAACAACGGGTTGGGCGTGGCCGGGGTGGACTGGAACTCCCGCCTGCTGCTCGCCAAGAACCTCGATGCCTCGAACTCGGGGTTCTATTCCTGGTGGACGGCATCCATCTACTACGCCGCCAACAAGGGCGCGAAGGTGCTCAACATGAGCGAAGGAGGGCTATCCTTCTCGACCTCGATGCGCGACGCCGTCGACTATGCGCATGGCCTGGGGGCACTGGTGTGCGTCGCGATGATGAATGCCAACTCCACCACGCCCTACTATCCGGCCAACTACTCCAACACCATCGCGGTCGGCGCGACCAACGACCTGGACCGCCGTGCGGCCCCGTTCTGCTGGGGCGGCGGGAGCAGCTACGGCGCAAACATCGAGCTGGTCGCTCCCGGGGACTGGATATACAGCACCCTGTGGGACGACACTTATGGCTATTTCTGCGGCACGTCGCAGGCGACCCCTCAGGTGTCCGCTGCTGCGTCGCTCCTGTGGGCCCTGCGGCCGACCCTCACCAACGCCATGGTTCGCGACTTCCTCCTCACCACGGCCGACGATCAGGTGGGGAATCCCCTGGAGGACACGCCCGGGTTCGACGTCTATCATGGATTCGGCCGCCTGAACCTGGATCGGGCGCTGGCAGCCTCGGTCGTCGCGGTGGGGCCCGAGCCGGTGGCATCCGGTTTGGAGGTCCGCATCGCCCCGAATCCCGCGAGCCAGGTCGCGATACTCCGTTACCGGCTCCCCTCGTCCGGCCGATTGGACGTGGACGTCTTCGACCTCGCGGGGCGTCATCTCGCGGACCGGTCGCGGCCTCAGGCCCCGGCCGGAGACGGCACGCTGGAGCTCGATACGTCGGCTCTGGGCGCGGGGGTCTACCTGGTGCGCATCGCCCATCGGACCGGGGTTCCGGCCGTCTCGGCGAGCGTGACGCGGAGGATCGCGGTCGTCCGCTAATCCGCGGGCGCGGGGCCCCGCACCGACATCACAGCTCGATCAACATCCGCTCGGGGTCTTCCAGCCGCTCTTTGACGCTGACCAGAAACGTCACCGCCTGCTCGCCATCGACGATGCGATGGTCGTATGAGAGGGCGAGGTACATCATGGGGCGGATGACGACCTGGTCGTCGATCGCGACCGGGCGTTTCTCGATCTTGTGCATGCCGAGGATGCCGCTCTGCGGGAAGTTGAGGATCGGGGTTGAGAGCAGGGAGCCGTAAACTCCACCGTTGGAGATGGTGAATGTTCCCCCCGACAGCTCGTCGAGCGAGAGCGTGGCCGCGCGCGCCGAGGCGCCGAGACGGGCGATCTCGCGCTCGAGGTCGGGGAACGAGCGCTGGTCGGCATCGCGCACCACCGGCACCACCAGCCCGCGATCGCTGCCGACCGCAATCCCCATGTGCACGTGGCGCCGATAGAGGATGTCGGTCTCCCGGATCATGGCGTTGAGCGAAGGGCTCTGCTGCAACGCCAGCACGCAGGCGCGTGTAAAAAACCCCATGTAGGAGAGCCGCACGCCATGGCGCCGCTCGAAATCGTCGCGAAAGCGGCCGCGCAGCGCGATCACGGCGCTCATGTCCACCTCATTGAAGGTGGTGAGGATCGCCGCGGTCTGTTGCGCCTTGACCAGCCGTTCGGAGATACGCAGGCGGATGCGGCTCATCGGCACCGCCCGCTCGGTCTCGCCCGCCGCCCAATCGGTCGGAGCGTGTGCGGGCGCGAAGGGCGCGGGTGTTAATGCCGGCGTCGGAGTCGCGGGCGGCGCCGGAGTCGCGGGCGCCGGCCGTGCCGGAGCGGCCGGAACGATTGGCGGCGCCGGCGCGGCCGGCCGGCCGAGTATCCGCTGGACGTCCTCCTTCAGGACCCGCCCGCCGGGGCCGCTCCCGAGTATGTCGGCGGGATCCACGCCGTGCTCCTCGACCATCCGCCTGACCGCGGGGCTCAGCGGACGGTCCGTGGTAGCCGGCGGCGTGACCGCGGGCTGCGGCGCGGGCTGCTGCACGGCCGGGGCTTCGGGCCCCGTCCCCTGCTCGATCCGCGCCAGGACATCACCCACCTCGACCCGGTCGCCCAGCGCTCGCGCGTGGCGCAGGACGCCAGCGAACTCCGAGGGGATCTCAACCGCCGCCTTGTCGGTCTCGAGCGTGACGATCGGCTCGTCGACCGCGACGGTGGCGCCGTCGGGCTTGAGCCACGCCACGACCACCGCCTCCGATATGGACTCGGCGAGACGCGGCACCTTGATCTCGCCGGTCACGAGCACCTGCCCACCATCGGCGCGTCCATCCGCGCGTTCCTCACGATTCCCGGCGCAGAGGCACGGCCCGCTCCCCGACCGGGGCCCGTGCCGGCATCGTGCCCACATCGGCGAGCGCGCGATCCACCAGCGCCTGCTCCTGGGCGACGTGCCGGGTGTAGAAGCCGGTGGCGGGCGTGGGCGACGCCTTGCGCGCGACCAGCCGCAGCATCGCGCCCGCCGGCAGGATGGATTCGATCCGGTGCCGCACACAGCGCCACGCCCCCATGTTGGCGGGCTCCTCCTGGACCCAGCGGATGTCGCCCGCGTTGGGATAGCGCTTGAACACCTCCGCGAGCTCGGCGCGCGGGAACGGATAGAGCTGCTCGGTCCTCACCAGGGCGGCCGCCGCGATGCCGCGGGCCTCGCGCGCCTCGAGCAGCGTGTAATAGAACTTCCCCGACACCAGGAGCACCCGGCGCACCGCGAGCGGATCCTCCACGCCCCGATCGTCGATCACGTTGCGGAAGCCGGCGTCGGTGAACTCCGCCACCTCCGAAACCGCCCGCTTGTGCCGCAGCAGGCTCTTGGGGCTCATGATGACGAGCGGCTTTCGGAACTTGCGGTGGAGCTGCCTTCTCAGCGCGTGGAACAATTGCGCCGGTGTGGTCAGGTTGCACACCTGGAGGTTTCCGTTGGCGCACAGCTCGAGGAAGCGCTCGAGCCGCGCGCTCGAATGCTCGGGCCCCTGCCCCTCGTACCCGTGCGGCAGCAGCAGCACGAGCCCGGACATGCGCTGCCACTTGGACTCGCCGCTCGCCAGGAACTGGTCGATGTAGACCTGCGCCACGTTGGCGAAGTCACCGAACTGCGCCTCCCACACCACCAGCGCATAGGGATCGGCGGTGCTGTAGCCGTACTCGAACCCCACGCAGGCGGCCTCGTTGAGGGGGGTGTCGATCAGGGTGAAGGGTCCCTGGCCGTCCTTCAGGTGCTGGAGCGGCACATGGCGCGCGCCGTTCTCACTGTCGTAGAGCGCCGCGTGGCGATGCGAGAACGTGCCGCGCGAGGTGTCCTGGCCGCTCAGGCGCACGCTCCGGCCCTCGAGCAACAACGAGCCGTAGGCCAGCGTTTCCCCGAGTCCCCAGTCGATCCGGTCGTGCAGGAACATCTCGTCCCGGTCGGCGAGGAGCTTGACGATCTTTCGGTGCGGATGGAATCCCTCGGGGAGCTGCGCCGCGCCCGCAAGCACACGCTCGAGCGTCTCGCGCGGGACCGCGGTCTCGGCGCTCCAGTCGTCGCCCGCCCACCCGAGCCCCGCCCACGCCCCGCGCAGCGGCTGCGCCTCTTCCGGCGGGGCTTCGGCGCGCGCCCGCCGGTGCGCCGCCTGCAGCGCCGCTGTGTTCTCCGACTCGATACCCCTGAGTTCCTCCTCCTTCAGGACTTCCTCCTCCACGAGCGCGGCGGCGTAGCGGCGCGACGCGGAGGTGTGGGCGGCGATCGCGCGGTACATCACCGGCTGGGTGAACGTCGGATCGTCCAGCTCGTTGTGGCCGTGACGCCGGTAGCACACCAGGTCCACGAACACGTCGCGCTTGAACGCCGCGCGGTAGGCGAGCGCGAGACGCATCGCGTGCACCGCCGCCTCGGGGTCGTCGCCGTTGACATGGAACACCGGCGCGTCCACCGCCCTGGCGATGTCGGTCGGGTAGCGGCTCACGCGCACGTCGGCGGGCGAGGTCGTGAAACCGATCTGGTTGTTGACGATGACGTGCAGCGTGCCCCCGGTCGCGTAGGCGGGGAGTTGGCCCATCATCAGAGTCTCGGGCACGATCCCCTCGCCCGCGAAGGCGGCGTCGCCGTGGATCAAGACCGGGATGCCGCGCTCGCGCTCACGGTCGCCCGACATGTCCTGACGGGCATGGAGCGAGCCCATCACCACCGGGTTCACGAACTCGAGGTGGCTGGGGTTGAAGCGCAGATCGAGGTGCAGGGTGTTCCCCGCCCGCGTCTCGTGGCTGCACGCGTAGCCGAGGTGATACTTGACGTCGCCGTGCCCGTAGCTGTCGTCAGGCGCGAAGCTGGCCTCGAATTCGCTGAAGATCGCCTCCAGGGGCTTGCGCATGATGTTGGCAAGCACATTGAGACGGCCGCGGTGCGGCATGCCGATGACGATCTCCTCGACGCCCATCGCCCCCGCCCCCTCGATCATCACGTCCAGCATCGGGATCAGCGTCGCCGCCCCTTCGAGCGAGAACCGCTTCTGGCCCACGTAACGGGCCTGGAGGAACTCCTCGAAGGCGTCCGCCTCCAGGAGCTGCCGCAGGATGCGCGTGCGCGCCTCGGGCTCGAGCGACGGCCGGTTCTGATCCGGCTCCATATGGGCCTGGAGCCAGGCGCGGCGTTCTTCGTCCACGATGTACATGTACTCGACGCCCAGCGAGCCGCAGTAGGTCTGGCGGAGCGCCGCGGTCAGATCGCGGAGCGTGCCGGTGAACTCTCCCTTCCAGAACGGGCGTGGGTCCGCCGGCCGGTCGAGGTCGGCTTCCGTGAACCCTATGGTCCGGGGCTCGAGGAGGGCCGGGGGCGTCGGGGCGTCGTTCAGGGGATCCAGTTGGGCGGCGAGGTGCCCGAATACGCGGTAGTGCTGGATGAGGCCGAACAGGCCGCTGTTCGGAGCCAGGGTGGCCTCGGCGTCCGAGCCGGCGACCGGACCCGCCGTCTTGGCGCGACCTGTCGCGCCGAACACGGCACCCGGACGCCCGGCCAACTCGAACCCTGCGAAGAACAACGCCCATTCCTCGGGCACCGAGCGCGGGTCGCGCAGGTAACGCGCGTATTGCTCCTCGATGTAAGGGGCGTTCGCGCGTTGGACGAAATCCAGACGGATCGACATGGAACCCCCGAGGGTCGCACCGCCCGCGGGCGGGACCCGGTCGGACAGGGTCATCCGAGGGTCAGTAGGGTCGGTTTCGCTTGGAAGCTACCACGGACGACGGTGGCCCGCAGAGGCGTGCGGGCGCACCCGAGGCGCCCAATTCACGGCCAGAGCGCGCCGAGCCCGACCAGCAGTCCGGCCATGACGTCGATGCCGTCCCAGAGGTTTTGGAGCCTCAGGTTCTCGTTGGCGGCGTGCTGGTTGTTGTCGTGGTTGGCGATCGGCAGGACGACGATCGGGACCCCGAGCACCTCGTGCAGGACGTGGATCGGCAGACTGCCACCCAGCGTCGGGGTTTGGAGGATCCGCTGGCCCAGCGCCGACTCCATCGCGCCCCCGACCGCACGCGGGAACGGCGCATCGAGCGACACCCGGTAGGCCGGGTATCCCTCGCCCCAATCGAGACGCACGATGCGCTCGTGCGCCCGGCGCGTTGCCGAATCGGGCGGTGCGAAGACGATGTGCCAGCCCTTGGCGCGCAGGTGGTCTTCGATCCGACGCCTAACCCCCGCCGGGGTCTGATCCGGTACCAGCCGGAAGTCGATGGAGGCGCGCGCCTCGGTCGGGATCGAGTTGGTGGCCGTCTCCCCCACACCGCCCGCGCGCACGCCGCGCAAGTTGATGGCCGGGAGCATGAGGCGGTCCCCGAGCGGCGCGCCGCCCGCCTCGGTGCCGCCGATCTGAAGCTCCCCGAGCAGGGCCGGTCCCGGGTCCGGGATGGCGCTCATCGCAGCGTGCTCCGCGGCGGTCACCGAGCGCACATCGTCCGCAAAGCCCGGCACCAGGACGCGCCCGTCGCCGTCACGCAGGCCCGCCAGCATCTCGGTCATGCGCGCGATCGGGTTGGGCGCCCAGTTGCCGTAGTGCCCGCTGTGGAGCGCCCGCACCGGGCCGTAGACCGTGAGCTCGAGTCCCATCACCCCACGCACGCCGAACACCAACTGGGGCCGTCGCGACGGGTGCATCGGACCGTCGCAGAAGATCCATCCGTCGGCCGCGAGCAGGTCGCGGTGCGCCGCGAGCATCGCGCGCAGGTGCGGGGAGCCCGCCTCTTCCTCACCCTCGAGGAACACCTTGAGATTGACCGAGCGCTTCGCGCCCTGTGCCGCGAGCGCATCGAGCGCAGCGAGCAGCGCCACGATCGGCGCCTTGTCGTCGCCGGCGGAGCGGGCATAGAGACGCCACTCGGGATCGGCCGTCTGTCCGTCGCCGGGCCACGCGACCTCGTGCCCGCCTTGATCAAGCGGCCGGTCGCGGAGCACCGGCGTCCAGGGATCGCCCGCCCAGTCCTTCACCACCACCGGCTGGCCGTCGTAGTGTGCGTAGAGCACCACCGTGCGCCGCGCCCCAGTGGCGCGCAGCTCGCCGTAGACGGCCGGCGGGCTACCGGGAAGCTCGAGCCGCCGGGCGCTCATGCCGCGACGCGCGAGCAGCGTCACCAGCACGTCGGCATTGCGGCGGATGTTGACCGAGTCCGAGGCGATATTCGGGATGCGCAGGAGGTCGGCGAACTCGCGCAGGATGGCGCTCTCGTGACGGATGCGATGCTCGCGCACGCTTGCGAGCACGCGGCCGGGCGGCGTCGCGGCGGTGGCGCGCGCTGCGGGGCCGGCGCACGCGACCAGGATCAAGGTCGCCGTGACACCCGCCCGGAAGGCCGTGGTGAATACGGCGGGGCGGGAGGCTCGCCCGTTCACGCCCGGCTCATCGCCTGGCGCGCGGCGCCGCTCGCACGGCGGGCGGCGCGACCCTGGCGATCGCGGTGCGCACGTGCGAGGGCTTGCCCGCCTCGGTCCACGCCAGGACCACGCGGTCGCCCGTGCGGGCGATGCGCGGGAACCCGCTGGCCCGGGCCGCGGCGGTGCGGGTCACCGTCAACACCGGACCGGCCGTGCCGTCGCCGGCAACGCGCCGCACCTGGAAGAGCGCCTCCTTCCCGCGCGCCTCGAGCCAGCTGACCAGGGCGTCGCCACCGGGGAGCAACAGGACGTGCACGCGCCCGAGCGGGGCGCCCTCGTCCACCTGCACCGGCGCGCCGAACGTGGCGCCACCGTCGTCCGAGAACGCCACCAGCACGCGGGAGGTGTCGTTGGCGCCCGTGAACCACGCCGCCGCCACACGATCACCCGCCGCGGCGAGCGCGGGACCGTTGACCGGACACCCCGCGATCTTCCACCCGTCGCCGTGGAGCGGATAGGGCTCGCTCCAGCGCCCGCCCTCCAGGCGCATGAGCCAGATGTCGCGGATCTCGTCTGCGTCGCGATCCCGGTAGGCGACCAGCGCGCCTCCCGGCGTGGCTACGGCGGCGGTCTGGCAACAGTCGCAGACGCGCGGATCGAGCTCCCACTCATCGGCGAGCGTCCCTTCGGCCGACAGCACCGCGGTACGCAGCGTCATCTCGGCCGTCCCTTCCGGCACCGGGAGCATGTGGCCGGCGCTGTCGCGCACCGCCTTGCGGCCATCGAGCCACACCGCGCGCGTGCCGTCAGTCGCCGGCAGCAGGGTCACGAACCCGTGCTCGGTCGGCGTGCCGTCCCGGTGCGGGACCACCGGTGCGCTCCACGTCCTGCCTCCGTCCTGCGACTGGGTGAGCCGTACCTCGTAGGCGTAGGGTTCCCCGGCGGTCCTCCAGAGGTAGTGGGCGACGAGGTGATCGCCCCCGCGTGCGAGGAGCGTCGGGAAGTCCGCCCAGTTGGCGAAGAAGGAGTCGCCCTCGGCGATGGTGAAAGGCGGCGCCCAGCGCGCGCTGTCGAACCTGGCCCCTCGCAGGGCGTGGCCGCCCTGGGCGCGCTGCTCGAGCCAGCTCATCCACACCACGCCATCGAGGGAAACCGCAAGGTGCGGCTCGGCGCTGCCGGCGGGCGTGGGCGACGGAACGGGGCGCAGTCCCGCGAGCGGGCCCGCCGGTGCGCGGCGTTCCACCGCGGCGGCCGTGAGCAGGAGCAGCGCCAGGATGGCCCCCGCGCCAAACGGAAGGTTGGGTCGTGACATTAACGCCGGACCCTACCGGAACGGGCGGGACGACGCCAGACGTACCGTTACTTCGGCTTCTCCCCCGACCGCCTCAGCAATCCCGCGGGCACACGGATGACGACCACGGACTCGCCGGTGTTGATGACCAGCTCGTCCTTGTCGTCGCTCTCGCTGACGATGACCGAGCCGGTGCCGCGCACCTCGACCTCGGTGCCACCGATCACGCCGGCGTAGCGGAGCCGGCGCGCGGACACCGTCTTCACCCGCATCTGCTCGCTTGCCATCTCCTGTGCCCGGCGGTACTCCATCTCGCGGTTGAGACCTGAGAGCTTCGCGCGCAGCTCGTCCAGGTCGGAGAGCTCGTTGAGACGGACCAGCTCCCGGCGCAGGTCCGTGAGCGCCGCCCGCTCGCGCCGTTCGGGCCGCCCGGGCCGCTCGGCGGCGCGTGCGATCACGTGGCGGATCGCACCCTCTCGCATCACGGTCCATTTCACCGATTGCCCGGGCCGGATGGCGCCGAAGCGACGCCCACCGTCGGGGTTCAGAATCGAGATGCCGTCGATCTGCGTGATGACATCGCCACGACGGATACCGGCGCGGGCCGCAGGGCTCCCGAGATCGACCGAGTAGACCCTGGGGTGGCTCCCGAACTCCCAGACCGCAACCGAGTCGGCGGATCCGGAGCGGAAGCCGCACTCGCCGCACTGGAAACCGAAGCCGAACCAGCCCCGCGGCGTGACTTGCCCGGGCGATTCGGGGATCTCGAACCCCGCCTCCGGCGGCTCGGGCGCCTCGGCCGGCGCGGGCGTATCGCCGGGCGATGCCGGAACCCAGGCACGGGGCGTGCGCGGCGCGCGCGGCGCACGCGGCGCACGCGGCGGCGTCTCGGCGGCGGCGGCTGCGATCACCATGGCGTGGGTGTCCTCGCACGCGAGCGCCGCGCCTGCGCCCGGCAGCGCAGATGCGCACGACAGTCCAAGGATCAACGCGGTCAGGATGGTCGTCGATCTTCGCATCATGGCTGTCCTCCTGACTTTCTTCGCGCGGGCTCGCGCGGGCCTAGAACCACACCAGGCGCTGCTTGCCGTCGCTGCTTGCGGTCGTCGCCCGGACCTTGGCACGATCGAGACCTTTGAGGATCTGCGCCGACACCGGATCGTCCGGCGCCATCCGCACCATCTCGTTGGCGGCCTCGTGCAGCACGTTCTGCGCGGCCTCGCGGGCGCGCGCCACCTCCTGCGGATCGGACGAGGCCGATGCCTGCGCCAGCGCCCCGAGCGCGGACAGGTAGGCCGACCCGGTGCGTTGCACGGCCGACGCCGCGTTGGCGGCGTCCTGTCGCTGCACCGCCAGCATGGCCTGGGCGGTGTGACGCGCGCCCAACCACTGCCCGAGCGCGAGCCCGCAGGCGAACAGCGCGATGCCGGCCGCCGCGGCCGCCGCGAGCGGGAAGCGTCCCGCCCATCCCAAGGCGGGCCGCCGGATCCGCCGCGCGCCGAGCAAACCGCGGGCGCGCAACTCCGACACCACCCGCTCCTCGAGCATGCGGCTCGGCATGGCCTCGCGCGGGAGCGCGTCGAACGACTCCCGCTCGGCGTCGGTCAGTTCGTGATCATCCCGGTCGTGCATGGCTCATCTCCTTGTTGCCGGCCAGCAGGGTGCGCGCCGCCCGCCGCGCCGCGAAGAGCTGGCTCTTCGAGGTGCCGACGGCGATCCCCAGATGTCGTCCGATCTCCTCATGGGTGAACCCCTCGATGTCGTGCAGCACCAGCACCGCCCGGCAGCCGGGCGGGAGCAGCGCGATGGCGCGCTCCAGGTCCAGCCGCTGCGCGTGCGGGGCCGGCGGCACGGCGATCTCGACCTCGTTCACGTCCTCGGTCACCCCCCAGCGGCCGCGCCGACGCAGACTATCGCGCGCGGCGTTGAGCCCGATCGCGCACAGCCAAGTGCCGAAGCTCGAGTCCCCGCGGAACCGCTTCATCCCGGCCACGGCGCGCATCCACGCCTCCTGGACCACATCCTCGGCATCCATCTCGGCCCCGCCGACCATGCGCAGCACCATCGGGTAGAGACGCGGCGTATGGCGCCGATAGAGCTCCCGGAACGCCACCTCGTCGCCATCTCGACTCACTGCCTCCACCAGGTCGCGGTCAGGGGTCATCCGGGGGTGCCTCCGGAGCCATCGGGTGTCGCTGTCTCTTGGTCGTCGGGGGTGGGCAATTGGTTGGGTGCAAGCTGCGCTCGGGGCGTCGGCTGGCCGGGTCGCGGCGGACGGATGTGGAGTACCCCGCCCGCCCCAGCCGGCGGCGGGCGGCAGCCCGGCGGAAGGCTATCACGGAGGGCCGAAATCGGGATAGGGGGTAGCGGGTTCCCCCGCTATCCCCCTCCCACACCGCCGGACATGCGGGTCCGCATCCGGCGGTTCGGAAGGTTGACGGCGTGCCACAACGGCCCGCCTGTGCTTGTTGGTCGTGAGGCGTCGT